>NZ_JAMYPW010000036.1:0-62099 GCF_040320565.1 Mesorhizobium sp. M0664 | reverse complement strand
ATCGCAACCTGACGGTGGTCGCGTCCATAGCCGACGCAATGAAGGTGCTTCAGCAACCATGGCCTAGAATGGGAAAGCCGGGGCGCCTCAACGCGATCCGAATGGTCGAGGAATCCCTCGCCGGGCATTGCAGCCAGCAAGCTGCGTTCGAGGCCTTCAAGGCGGCCGCGGCTGAACAGGGACTCCTTAGAACAAGAGGGACCAGCGCAGGTCTGGGGAAAGTTGCGCGCATGGTTGAAGACCTGATGTGAGTCATGCCGGCCTCGCTAACATTAAACCTCTTGAGCACCGTTTTAAGATACTCTCCGGCGATCTTGCCGCCGTTGAGGTTGTTGGTCGAGACCAATGCCGTCTGGCCTTTCCAGTTGGGAATGCTGTTGTCGACGAGAACCACCTTGATGCCGGCGGCCACCGCCTTGTCGAGCGCCGGCGCGACCGTCGGGTCGACCGGAGTGATTGCCAGCCCGTTGACGCCCTGCGTGATCATGGATTCGATCAGAGCGATCTGGCCTTCGATGTCGGTAGCCGCCTGGCCCTGGCCGGTGACCAGTTCGATCTCCGGATGAGCGGCAGGCCGACGATCTCGCCTCGCCGCACCTCGATGCTGACATCGTCGAGGGCCAGAACCGAACCGAAACGCTTGGTAGCACCGCGTACCGCCAGCACGGGATTGTCCGCCGTGACCGCGTGATCGACTTTGGCCGTAACGGCGCTCATGACTGTCTCCCGGCTTGCAGCACACGCACACGCCCTTCGAGGTAATTGCGCAGCACGTCGGACTCGACCGCGATCACGATGACCACGCCGATGACGATGAGCTGGAAAAAGACATTGACGTTGAGCAGGTTGAGCGCGTTGCGGTAACGCCGATCATGATGGCGCCGATCAAGGCATGGCCGAGCTGGCCGCGGCCGCCAAGAAAGCTGGGGCCGCCAATGATCACCGCCGCGATCGTGTCCAGTTCCAGCAGATTGCCGAACAGCGGCGAACCGGCGTCGGTGCGGCCGGCAAGGATGACGGCACCGATGCCGGCGCACAGCCCTGAGATGACATAGACCGAAACCAGCACCGAGGACACGGGAATGCCCATGCGCAGCGCGGCGTCGGGCCGGCCGCCGACGGCATAAATCCAGCGCCCCCAGACCATGGTTTTAGCCATGACGGAAAGAACCGCGGCAACGCCCGCAACGACGAAAACCGATCCAGGCAGGCCCCAGACCGCCTCGCGGCCAAGCGCATCGATCGAATCCGGCATGCCAGGAATGGCGCGGCCATCGGCCAGTTGCAGGGCCAGCCCCTTGGCGGTGCTCAATGTCGCCAGCGTGATGATGAAAGGATGCGGCAGCCGGCCGAAGACGTAGAAGAGCCCGTTGATGGCGCCGACCGCGGCACCGCAGCCAACCATCACGGCGATCACGATGATGGCGGGAGCACCGGCATGAAAGCTCAGCGCGCCGAAGACGGAGGCCAGTGCAAGGTTCGAGCCGACGGAGAGATCGATGCCGCGTGTCAGGATGACCAGATGCTGGCCCATCGCAACAACCGAGATGACGGCCGTCTGGGCAAGGATGTTGCTGAGATTGCGTCCCGTCAGGAAATAGGGCGACAGAAAGCTGAGAACGGCGATCAGCAGCACCAGGATGACCACCGGACCAGCGCTCAGCAGCATCAGGCCGAGCGCAAGGCCGGGAACGGCTTCTGACTTCCTGGATGCCGGCAACGCGGCCTCGCCGACAGTCGTGCCGGTGTTTCCCGTTTCAGGCAAATTTCCCCTCCCCGCCGCGGCTTGTACGAGCCGTGTCGTCAAAAATTCAATTCGTGTTCAGGTCCTCTTCTTATCGATAAAAAACAACCGGCCGGGCCGGGTCAAGTTGTTTTTTATGGATAAAGTTCATGCTAAAAGGACAAGCTATAGTTCCCAAGGAAAATCCGATGAGAACCGACACCGTCTACAACAAGGCCTTCAATCGAGCTGCGAATATGCTGCGCGACGGGCAACTGGCCGGTGAACTTCCTTCCGAAAAATGAGCTTAGACGGCGAATGTGCGTCAGCCGCACAACCGTCAGAAAGGTTTTGCGGGAACTGGTTCACCGCGAACTTATCACCGAACGCCACGGCCTCAGGTCGACGGGCCGCCCGGTCAGCGACAACGATTACTATCCGGACGCCGAAACCACACCTCGCGCCAAGCATGTCGAACAGCAGTTCATGGAGTGGATGCTGCGGGGCGACACCAGGCCTGGAACCAGCATCAATGAGCTCGAGCTTGCGCGCCAATTCGGCGTTGCGACCAACGGAATTCGCGAATTCCTGATCCGCTTCAGCCGGTTTGGACTGATCGATAAACGGCCGAATACAGGCTGGCTTTTCAAGGGTTTCACCGAAGACTTTGCACTTGAGCTCTTCGAGATCCGGGTGATGTTCGAACTGCGTTCGGCGCAACTATTTTCACTACAGCCGCACAGTTCTCCCCTATGGTCGAAACTCGCTGCGCTCAAGATGGCGCATGCCGACCTGCTGGAGCGAATTGAAGGCCGTTTTCATGACTTCTCCGGCCTGGACAACCGGTTTCACCGGCTCATAAACGAGGCATCACCGAACCGCTTCATCGATGATTTCTACGACATCATCACGTTCATTTTTCACTACCACTATCAGTGGAACAAGCAGGACGAAAAGCAGCGCAACCAGGCGGCAATCCTCGAGCATCTCGCCTATATCGATGCGCTCGAAAGCCGCGAATCTGACCGGATTGAGCGGGCCTGCCGAGCGCACCTGGCGTCGGCAAGAGCAACGTTGACGCGTTCGCTTATCGGACTTGTTGAATGATGTAGTCGACCCGCCCTTCAAGGGAACCGACGCATCCTCTGGAACGCGTCGGAAGCAAACGCTTACGCGTGACGGATTTCCGTTCCCAGCACCTTCAAACATTCGCGGATGAACGCTGCAAGGGCCGTCCAGCCCTTTGCCGAAACCATCGTGCCATCCACATATGCCTCCGTTGGAGACAGGTCGATATAGGTGCCGCCCGCAAGCGTCACTTCGGGCTCGCAAGCCGCCAGTGCGCCGACCTTCTTGCCGCGCACGACGCCGTCCACCGCAATCAAGATCTGCACGCCGTGGCAGATCGTGAAGATCGGCTTCTTGGTTTCGTGGAAGTGGCGCACCATCGCCTGCACGCGCTTGTCGGTGCGGATGTATTCGGGGCCACGGCCGCCGGCGCAGTACACGGCGTGGTATTGCTCCAACTGCTTCTCAGCGTCGGAAAAGGTCTTGTTGATCAGCGCATAGTGGCCGAGCTTTTCGGTGTAGGTCTGATCGCCCTCGAAATCGTGCAGCGATGTTTTGATCAGGTCTCCGGCGCTTTTGTCTGGGCACACGACGTGAACGGTATGGCCCACCGCTTCCATCGCCTGCTGGTAGACGAAGATTTCGTATTCCTCGGTGAATTCACCGGTCAGCATCAGGATCTTTTTGCCTGGCATGGTACTTCCTTTCCTGTGACAACGGCCGGGCGAGACCTGTACTCGCCTGGTAGGTTTGAGTTTCTAGAAGGGTGAATCGGGGAAGTAGTCTTCGTTGGCACTGGCCTGCGTGATGCCCGTCAACGGCGGGTACGGGGACATCGGGACAGTCTCAGTCGAACGCCAGCAACAAACGGTCGCGGGAATGCTCGATATGGCGACGCATCGCCTGCTCGGCAGCGGCAGGATCGGCCGCAGCGAAAGCGGCCAGGATGGCCTCATGCTCGTCAAGCGCCTCCTCGGTGACGCGCGAATGGAACATCAGGCGGAATATGTGGAAGTGGGTGTGCTGGTGCGCCAATGTCTCGCGCACGAGTTCGTTGTTGGCGAATTCCATGACCTTGTCATGGAAAATGGCATCCTGGCGGGCGAAGTTGGAATACCGCAGGCGCTCGTCCTTGCCCTCACGGCGCGCCATGACGCCGGCCGACGTCTGAAGCTGCGCGAGCTTTACCTCGTCCATGAGCGCGGCTGCCTTGGCTGCGCCATGAGGTTCGAGCAGCAGGCGAAGCTCATAAAGTTCGTCAAACCGCCGTTTCGTGATCTGCGGCGCAGCGCGGTAACCGATCAGATGCGTCTTCAGCACCAGGCCTTCGCCTTCGAGCCGGCCGAGCGCCTCGCGGATCGGCGTGTGGGATACGTTGAACTCCTTGACCAGACTGTCGACCGTGATCCGGGAACCCGGCGCAATCTTCAGCGACATGAGTTGCGCAAAAATCGCTTCGTAGACGTCCTCAACCAGGCTGCTGGAGCGCTGGATACGCCCGCCGCCGAGGTTCGTATCGTCCGCATTGAGTAAGTTCATGGCCTGCATGTTTTGCCTCTTGACACAGTGAGTTGCTAACACGATGCTCCGGTAAATGCAATCCTATATCCTATACGATTTTATAGAGGATATCATTTGCTGCAGCTACGAGACAAAGCAATGGAATTTGCAGTGGCCTTGCTGGAACAGCGTGCCGCCCTGGCAGGCCGTGCTTCCTCACCTGCTGAACGGACCGCCAGCGTTGCGGACGATGGTTCGGCACGTCGATACGCAACCGCGTTGCGAGACGGGTTTTACATCGAACCCGGCCTTGGGGCCGAGTTGAACGCCATCTCGCATTCCAATCCAGACATCATCACAGGATGCAGGTCATGAGCCTTGTCGCTGCCCTAAGGCTGCCGCGCGAAATCCTCTTCGGGAAGGGCCAACGCCAGGTCATCCCGGTTGTCGCGGCCAGGCTCGGGCGTCGCGCGCTCGTCTGCACCGATGAACGTTTTGCCGCAACGGGCCCGTTCGCAGAGATTGTCGCGGGGCTGCGAGCCACCTCGATAGACGTACTGGTGCATGATCGTGTGCTACCCGACGTTCCTCGGGACACCGTTGCCGTCTGCGTCGAGGAAGCACGGAAGTTCGCGCCCGACGTGGTGATCGGCATTGGCGGCGGCAGCTGTCTCGACATGGCGAAATGCGCAGCGTTGCTCATCAGTCACGGCGGTCAGATCCAGGATTACTACGGCGAGTTCAAGGTGCCCGGCCCGACGCTGCCGCTGATTGCGGTGCCGACGACAGCCGGCACCGGCTCTGAAGTGACCCCGGTTGCCGTGATCTCGGATCCGGATCGCACGCTGAAGGTCGGCATCTCCAGCCCGTATCTGATCGCGGCCGCGGCCATCTGCGATCCTGAACTGACGATGACATGCCCGCCGGGATTGACGGCGATCGCAGGCGCCGACGCGCTGACGCACGCAATCGAGGCGTTCACGGCCGCCAGGCGGGGGACCGATCCCGGCCTTCCGCAGAAACATGTCTTTATCGGCAAAACCGCCTTGACCGATCATTTCGCCCTGCTGGCGATCAAGCTGCTTGGCCGACGCCTTGAAACGGCATGCCGCCGGCCCTCTGACGAGGACGCCCGGGCCGACGTCATGATGGGTGCACTGGCAGCCGGCTGCGCGTTCGGAACGGCCGGCACAGCGGCAGCGCATGCCGTGCAATATCCGGTTGGCGCGATAACCCACACCGCTCACGGATTGGGCGTCGCCACCATGTTGCCGTACGTCATGAAGTACAACAAAACAGCCGCAGCGACCGAGATGGCCGAGATCGCCAACGCGCTCTGCCTCGATGGTAAAGGCCGGACGCCCGACGAGTTGGCCGACGCGACCATTGCCGAAGTCAGCCGGCTGTTTGGGGCAATCGGGATCACCTCCTCGTTAGCCGAGCTGGGGCTGCCCGCCGATAAGCTCGATTGGACGGCGGAACAGGCGATCGGTATCGAGCGCCTCATCAAGAACAACCCGCGTCCATTCGATTTGCGGACCATGCGACACCTGGTCCAGGCGGCCTTTGATGGCGACCTCGCCAGCATCATGTAACAATCGGGAATATCGAGATGAACACGTTTTCACAGGTTCTGGCTGACGATCAGGGCATCAGCGACTTCCACACAATCTCGCACGGGCTGTATATTGGCGGCCAATGGCGGCAGTCCGCGGATGGCAGGGTGATTCCGGTCGTCGATCCTTCGACCGAGGCTGTCATCGCCGCTGTGCCGGATGCGACCGTGAACGACGCCGCCACTGCCGTTGAAGCCGCTGCCAAGGCAGCCGATGGCTGGCGGACAACGCCGCCGCGAAAGCGTTCCGAGATCCTCAGACGCTGCTTTGAACTGATGACGGAACGATCGGAGGCACTGGCTACTCTCATTGCACTGGAAAACGGCAAGGCCCTGCGGGATGCCCGAGGCGAGATCGCTTACGCGGCGGAATTTTTCCGTTGGAATGCCGAGGAGGCCGTTCGCATTACCGGTGAATTCGGTACTGCGCCTTCCGGCACCAATCGCATTGTGGTCGACTACGAACCCGTCGGCATCTGCATCCTGATCACGCCCTGGAATTTTCCTGCCGCGATGGCGACGCGCAAGATCGCGCCGGCACTTGCCGCGGGATGCACGGTGATCCTGAAGCCAGCCAGTGAGACACCCCTCACCGCCTATGCGCTCGCCGCGCTCTACCAGGACGCGGGCGTTCCACCAGGGGTGGTCAATGTCCTGACAACCTCCAGTCCCGGGCCTTTGACAGCCGCCATGCTGGCCGATCCGCGGGTGCGCAAACTCTCCTTCACCGGTTCGACGGGTGTGGGTCGCGCTCTGCTGGCAGAGGCTGCCAGGCATGTGGTTTCGTGTTCCATGGAGCTGGGCGGCAACGCACCGTTCATTGTGTTCGACGACGCCGATCTCGAAGCGGCGCTCGATGGTGCAATGGTGGCCAAGATGCGCAACGCCGGCGAGGCCTGCACGGCCGCAAACCGCCTCTATGTGCAATCTGGCATCTACGAAGCCTTCTGCGATGGCCTCGAGAAGCGGATGTCGTCGCTCAAGGTCGGCCCTGGCACTGATCCGGACACGGAATGCGGGCCCATGATCACGAAAAAGGCGGTCGAGAAGATAGACCGCCTTGTCGTCGACGCGGTCACACGCGGCGCGCGGGTCATGTGCGGCGGCTCAGTCCTGTCCGGGCGCGGTTTCTTCTACCCTCCGACGGTGCTTCGCGACGTGCCGGGCGACGCAAAGATGGCGCATGAGGAGATATTCGGGCCGGTGGCGCCAATCTCGAGCTTCGAAACGGAGGCCGAGGTCATCGCACGCGCCAATGACACCGAATATGGGCTTGCTGCCTACATTTACACGCGCGATCTGGCGCGCGGCATGCGGGTGGCTTCCCGCATCGAGGCCGGGATGATTGCTCTCAACCGCGGGCTGATGTCTGATCCGGCAGCTCCCTTCGGCGGCGTCAAGCAAAGTGGGCTCGGCCGCGAGGGAGGGCAGCATCACGGCATTGCCGAGTTCATGGAGGCGAAATACCTCGCCGTCAGCATGTGAGCTGAAGAAGAATGCAAGGCGATCCCTTTCGCATCCGCGACCACGTTGCTGATTTTGACCAAATCGTGCAGGACATTGTTGACCGCAGCGAGGTCGCCCGCGCCGCCATTCCGATGGCCGCCGACGTGGCCTACGGACCGGATCCGACCGAGACCATGGACCTGTTCTTTCCCGCGGGCAAAAGAACGGCGCTACCGGTGCACATCTTTGTCCATGGCGGCTACTGGAGAATGTTCTCCAAGCGCGACTATTCATATATGGCGACGACGATTACCCAAGCCGGGGCCATCGCCGTCATCCTCGATTATGCTCTGATGCCCAAGGTCCGAATGGCGAGGATCGTCGACCAGGTGCGCCGCGCCAAGCAGTGGGTCCTGGCCAACATCGCCGATCATGGCGGAAGCCCGGCGGCCCTGACTGTCAGTGGTCATTCGGCAGGAGCCCATCTTGCAACGTTTCTGTTCGAGGGCGAGCATACCCCCTCGAATGTGAGGGCAGCCCTTCTCCTGAGCGGACTCTATGATTTGAAGCCGCTCCAGGATTCCTTTCTCGCCAACGAGATTGGAATAACCGACGAGGAAGTCGCCATGTTCACACCTCTCGCCTGTCGGCATGATGCTCAAACCAATGCGGCGGTTCTGGTCGGAGCCAACGAGACGCCACCCTTCCATCAGCAAGCCGATCGATTCAAAGCAAGCTTGCTGAGGCAGGGATCGTTGGTAACGTCGCATGTGCTCCCGAACCGCAACCACATGGACAGTGTCAGAGATCTCGGCGTGCCGGGGACCGAGGCTGGCGATTGCCTGGCAAAACTGATCGCCAAGGCCTGCTGACTAACTCGGATTCTCCAGGCGATTTGTTTTGCGCCACTCCTCGTACTCTCCGCGGGCATCGTCATGCAGCGGATAGTAGCGTTGCAACGGCCCGCCCTCCATGAGCTTCGCTCGCGAAAACTCCTCCCAATCATGATGCTTCTGTGATTCTTCGATCACCTTCGGGGCCATCACGACGGGAAGCACCACCACCCCGTCGTCGTCGGCGACGATGATGTCGCCGGGGATCACCGTGACACCGCCGCAGGCAATCGGAACGTTGACGGCATTGGGATAGATGCTGGTCTGCACATGATAATTGGGCGTCCAGCCGCGCAGCCATAGGGGCAGGTCGAGCTTTTCGACATTGGGCCGGTCGCGCATGCACCCATCGATGACGATACCGGCCCCGCCCCTGCCCTTGAAATACGTCGACATCATATCGCCGAAGACGCCCGAGCTCATGTCGCCGCGCGCGTCGACCACGACCACATCGCCCTCCTGCGCGTGATAGAGCACGTGCCGGTGCAGCTGTGTCTCCGGATCGGCGTATTCTCCTTCGGTGAAGAGGTCCGGCCGCTGCGGCAGGAACTGCAGCGTCAGCGCCGGCCCGACGATCGACTTCCCGTGGTTTTGCGCCACCGGACCGACCATGTGCGGATTGCGGAAACCCATATGGCCAAGCGTGCCGGCAACCGTCGCGGCGCCGATCTGCCTTAGCGCGTCGATTAGGTCTTTAGGCGGCCGCATGATGTCGGAAGTATGCGTCATTGTGGACTCCGATTGAATGGAACTACCAGTTCGTAACAGAACCGTCGCGGCGCTTTAGGTGAGGCGCTTCCCAGAAACGCAAACTCTGCGCCTGGACCGCAACTTCGTTGACCTCGACGCCGAGCCCCGGCAGATCGCCGACCGGGTAATCGGTCCCGTCGAGCCGTGGTTGCACGGGGAAGAAGTCGGAGTTGTCGAAGCCCAGCTTTGTTTCGGGCGCCCTGGTCTCGAGCCATGCGAAGTTGGGTACCGCGGCGGCGAGATGCACGGTCGCGGCCGTGCACACTGGGCCAAGCGGATTGTGCGGCATCAGGTCCACATAATGCGCCTCGCTCCAGCCAGCGATTTTCATCGCCTCGGTGAGCCCGCCGACATTGCAAACATCGATCCGGTTGAACTGGTGGATGCCGCGCTCGATGTAGGGCAGGAACTGCCACTTGCTGGCAAATTCCTCGCCTATGGCAAAGGGGATTTCGGTCATCGTGCGCAGCGATTCATAGGCCTCCGGCGTTTCGGCCCTTATCGGCTCCTCGAGGAAATCAAGCACGCCGCGACCGAGCTTGTTGCAGAAGCTCGCCGCCTCTGCCACCGACAGCCGATGATGATAGTCGAGGCCGAGGACCACGTCGCTGCCCAGCGCCTCGCGCGCCTTGTTCAGCATACCCGCGGTAGCGCCGATGGACTCGCGCGGCTCGAAGATGTCCTTGCTGTTTTGCCCGAAGGGGAAGAAGCGGATCGCCTGCCACCCATGCGCGCGAAGCTCGCGGGCCCGTTCGATGGCAACGTCGCCCTCGGCCTCGTCGCCGGTCGAGGCGAAGGTGGGAACGCGGTCGCGCTGCTTGCCGCCCAGCAGCTCGTAGACCGGCACGCCCAGCGCCTTGCCCTTGATGTCGTGAAGGGCGATGTCGATGGCGGAAATCGCCGCCTGAAGGACTCGCCCGCCTTCGAAGTACTGGCTGCGGTAAATCTCCTGCCAAATCCGCCCGATCTGCATCGGGTCACGGCCGATGAGAAACTCGCGATAGTGCTCGACCGCGCCGGCCACGGCCCTCTCGCGACCGCTCAAGCCGCTCTCGCCCCAGCCGAAGATGCCCAGGTCGGTCTCGACCTTGACGAGCATCTGGTTGCGCGTTCCTACCCACACCGGATAGGGCTTGATCGCGGTGATCTTAAGCTTCTCAGTCATCCACGCCCACGATTCACGCGCATTCGCTCTATCTCAGTTGGCCTTGAGGGCCATTTCAGTTTCGCCATCGAACAGATGCATCCGCTCCTGGTCGAACTCGAGCCAGATCTGCTCGTCGGGCGCGACGGCAATGTTCGGCGGCACGCTGACGTTGACGATGGCGCCGGACAGGAACGCCTGGACGAAGGTGACGTCGCCGGTCGGTTCCACCGTGTAGGCCTTGGCCGGAATGGAACCTGGCACCGCACTCTTGTGGAGCTTGATCGTCGAGTGACGTGCGCCGAGCACGACTTTCCTGGTCGTCGCTTTCGCCACCTTCTGGGCATTGCGCGGTGAGAGCTCAAGGCGCCAGCCCTCGGCGCCGGTCAACACCGTGTTGCCGTTTGCCATCGAGGCCTCTAACGGAATAAGGCTCATCGCCGGGCTGCCGATAAAGCTGGCCACGAACATGTTCACCGGATGGGCGAAGACCTGCGCCGGTGAATCGTATTGCTGCAGGTAGCCGCCATTCATCACCGCCATCTTGTCAGCCATGGTCACGGCTTCGAGCTGGTCGTGCGTCACATAGATAATCGTCGCCTTGAGGTCCTGGTGGAAACGCTTGATCTCCGACCGCATCTGCACGCGCAGTTTGGCATCGAGGTTAGACAGTGGCTCGTCCATGAGGAACACGGCGGGGTCGCGAACGAGGGCACGGCCAAGGGCCACACGCTGCTGCTGCCCGCCCGAAAGTTCGCGCGGCTTGCGCTCGAGCAGGTGCGTCATGTCGAGCACTCGCGCCGCTTCCTTGACCTTCTTGTCGATCTCGTCCCTGGGGAGTTTGCGCATCTGAAGCGGGAACGCCAGGTTCTTGTAGACCGATTTCTGCGGGTAGAGCGCGTAGTTCTGGAACACCATTGCGATGTCCCGGTCCTTGGGGTCGAGGTCGTTGACCACCCGCTCGCCGATGATGATGTCGCCCGCTGTGATCGGGGTCAGCCCCGCGACAAGATTGAGCGTGGTTGTCTTGCCGCAGCCTGAAGGGCCGACGAGCGCAACGAACTCGCCGTCATTGACCGTCAGCGAGACGTGGTTGACAGCTTTGAAGCTGCCATAGCTCTTGACGAGATCTTGGAGGACCACGTGGGCCATCGGCAACTCCCTAGTGCTTGACCGCGCCTTCTGTAAGGGCGCGTACGAAGTATCGTTGCAGGACCAGGAACAGCACCACGACGGGCACGCTCATCATGAAGCTGGCCGCCATCAGGCCCGGAAAGTCCGTCGTATTTTCCGAGAAGAAGCGTTGGATGCCGACCGGCAGGGTCAACTGCTCGTTCTTGGAGAGGAAGGTGTAGGCGTAGATGTACTCGTTCCACGCGCCGATGAAGGAATAGATTGCGGTGGCGATGATCCCCGGCGTCGAGAGCGGCATCACGATCATGATGAAGGCCTGGAACCGTGTTGCGCCATCGATGCGCGCCGCCTGCTCAAGCTGCACCGGGATATTGTCGTAAAAGCCCTTGAGCAGCCAGATCGCCAGCGGCAGGCCGAAGGTGAGATAGGTGAGTATCAGTGAGCCATGCGTGTTTATCAGACCGATGGCGCGCATCAGGATGAAGAGTGGCACGAGAAAGATCACCGCCGGGAACATGTTGCGCAGCAGCACGGCAAAGAACAGGAAATTCCGGCCGGGGAAACTGAAGCGCGAAAACGCGTATGCCGCTGGGACAGCCACGATCACCGAAAGGATTGTCGTGACGGTCGACACGAAAAGGCTGTTCCAGAAGAAGCGGAGGAAGTCCTGGCCGACGCTGTTCTGCGGATCGAGCAGTTTCTGATAGCTGGCGAGGGTAGGTTCGTCCGGCCACCATTGCGGCGGGAATTGCGTCGCCGCGAATCCGGACTTGATCGAGGTGATCAGCATCCAGATCATCGGCAACGCGGTATAAAGCAGCATGAACACGAGGAATATGCGCCCGGCCCACCGCCATCCGTCGACGCGCATGCGGCGACGGGTCTGGGCTCGAGGTGCTGTCTCGGCAATCGTGCTCATCAGCTCCCCTCTTTCCGCTCGTTGCCACTTAACGCACGGACGTAGAAGTAGCCCAGCGTCATCAGGGTGAAGAACAGGAGCACCGAATAGGCCGATGCCACGCCCCAGCGCTGCCGTCCGAAGGCGAGCTCATAAATGTGGGTTATCCAGATATGCGATGCGTTCGACGGCCCGCCGCCGGTCATGATCCAGGGGATGATGAAGGAATTGAAGTTGGCCACGGCGAGCAGCAGCATCGTCACCACCGAGACGTTGCGCAAGTGCGGGAAGGTGACGTGCCAAAAGCGCTGCCATGCATTGGCACCGTCGACTTTTGCGGCACGCAGCAACTGGTCGGGGACTGTCTGCAGGCCGGCCATCATCATGATCATGGCAAACGGAAACTCGCGCCAGATATTGACGACGATCAGGGAGGGCAGCACCGTGCTGACATTGTCGATGAAATTCGGCGGATGGGCGGCCAATCCGAGGCCGACCAGCACCGCGCCGATGATCCCGAAGTCCGAATGGTAGATCCACTTCCAGATGTAGGAGGCGGCGACGGCGCTGATGACCCAAGGGATGATCAGGACGGCGCGCAGGACACCACGGCCGATGAAGTCGCGGTGGAGCGCCAGCGCTGTGGCAAACCCCAGGACAAAGGAGATGAAAGTTGACCCCAGAGTCCAGATCAGTGTGTTCCAGGTGACTTTCCAGAACACCTGACTGGTGAGGATGGTCGTGTAGTTGTCGAAGCCGATGAAGGTCTTGTCGCGGAGTTGCAGGCCAGGCGGTGTCTTAAAGAACGACAGCTCGACCGTGTAGTAGATCGGATAGGCGATGACGATGAGCATCACGGCGATCGCTGGGAGCACGTACGTGTAGTCCGCGCGATGCTCCCAGACCTTCCGCAGCGCGCCGGACCAACCGGGTTGCAATCTTCGGCGAGCCTCGGCCTTGCCGGTCACGATCGTCACTTGTGGCGTGCCCTTTTTCTTCGGAACGCTGCGGCTGCGCCAGCGGCGCAGCCGGTCCAGGTCGTAGGTGTGGCTTAGACTAGAGTCCGCCCATCAGGTCTTTTACCTTCTTGGCCGCGTCGTCCGCTGCCTCGTCGACGGTCATCGCTCCGGTCAGGGCATTCTGCAGCATGTCCGGGATGATGATGTTCATGATCTCGGGGGCCTGCGGCAGAGCTGGGAACGGGATGCCGTATGGCAGCATCGAGGTGGTGACGTCGAGGAACTTGATGTTGTCCAGACGTTCCTTCATCCATTTGGTCTTGAAGCCGTTGAGGTTGCCAGGGTTTGATCCGGCGTAGGCCATCTTCAGCGACCATTCAGGACTCGTCCACATGCAGATGATAGCTTTCGCGGCCGGCTCGTCTACCTTGCCGCCCTCGACATATTCGGGTTTCAGGATGTGAATGTTCGAGCCGCCGAACACGACGGCGCGCTTGCCGTCGGGACCAGTCGGGATCAGGCCGTAGCGCATGTTGTCGATGACCGTCTGCGCCTTGTCCTTGTCGGTGCCCGTCGCCTTTTTCTGCAGGTCGAGCATGACGTTGTAATCGGACGGGTGCGAGATCATCATGCCGAGCTGGCCAGCGACGAACAGGGGCTGATTATCGGCCTGCTGATTGGTGAGTGCCGAAACCGGAACCGACTTGTCGCGAACATACATGTCGTAGGAGGCTTGCAGCGCTGCCTTGCTTTGCGGGCTATCGAGCTGGACCTGCTCATAGGTCGGGTTCGGCGTCGCTTCGTCGAAGACGCCTCCGCCATAGGCCCACAGCTGTGGCATGAAGCGGTATGGCGTATTGCCGGCATTCTTGCGAGCCACGAGGCCATATCCGGCAATGCCGAGCTTGTCGTGGATCTGCTTGGAATACTTGACCACGTCGTCCCACGTTGCCGGCGGTTTGTCCGGATCGAGGCCGGCACGCTTGAAGATGTCGGCGTTCCAGATGAACGCCATCGTCTCGTTGTTGGTCGGAATGCCGTAGGTCACGCCCTCCCAGGTCACTGCCTTCATGGCGCCGGGCCAGAAATCCTCGGTCGAATACCCCACGTCCTCTGGCTTGAGCGGCTGCAGATAGCCCTTTGAGGCGAACTCGGTACCACCCAGGATCTGCAGGCGGACTGCCATCGGCGCGGCATTGCCCAGGAGCGCGGTGCGGAACTTGTCGAGAAGGTCGTTATAGGTGAGGGCTTGTTCCTCGAGCTGGATGTTCGGATAGGTTTTGCGGAAGGTCTCGAAGAAATCCTTGTAGTACTGGCGCAGGAGGTCGGGGTCGCCCTCGAACACGCCCTGATACCAGAATGTCAGTCGCCCCTTGTAATCGAGCGGGGTGACCTTGGCGCAATCGGCCGCCGTGTCAAAATCCTGTGTGCCCGCAATCGAGCGCACATATTCCGGCGACCACTTGCTCAGGTCGACCGGCGGTGCACCCAGCGCCGATGTAGACGTCAGGGATGCCATCAAAGCAGTGGCGACAGTGCCGCGCAGGACGGCGCTGCCGAGCGCAATTCTCGTCATAGGTATCCTCCCTGGTTCTCCCATGCCGCCCTAAAAGCGGTCCTTGCTCGTTTCGATCGCGAGGATGCTTCTGCCAGCTCAGTGTATCCTGTCGATCGCGTGGTACGTTTTCAGATCATGAATTGCCTGTCAACGCGCTGGATCGTACATTGTTTGCGAAAGCCGTGTGTGATATCGGGCAAGGTATGTATTAAATTGGGGAGCCCGGCCTTGGCCGAAATAAGCGATTTCAAAGCGATGCCATCGGTGGGGACCGATCCCATCGGGGCCTCCAGCGAGGGCGCCTCGCTTTATGAATTGATTAGGGAAGATATCATCGAGGGACGGCTCGCTGCCAACGAACGGCTTGTCGTCACCGATCTCGCCCGGCGTCACGGCACTTCGACCAATCCTGTGCGCGAGGCCCTGCAGTTGTTGCGCGGCGAAGGGTTTGTCACCTTTATCGCCAACCGCGGGGCGCGCGTGCGACCCATTGATCAAGATTTTGTCCGGGATATCTACGAGATCGGTGTTCTGATCGAGCCAGCCCTGACACGATGGTTTGTGAATATGGCTACCGGCGAGGACATCGCCGAACTCGAACGTCTCCAAGGCCTGATCGAAGAGAACAACTTCGCCGACACATTCAGGCACAGCGAGCTGGATACCGCTTTCCACACCGTGATGTACCAGCGGCACTACAACCGCCACGCCGCCGAGCTTTGGTGGAAGCACCGCGAAGTGCTGCGAGCCGTGAGCCGTCGTTTCAATTTCACGCTGGCGCGACGTGCCGCGATCATGCGCGAGCACCGCGAACTCATCGCGCTTGTGAAGGCGGGAGAGGCCGACAAGGCGGCCGAACTCGTTTCCCGCCATGTCGAGGGTTCGGGCCGGCATATTCTCGAACAGATGCGAGCGCGCAACGCCGCTCGGGCCGGATAGAATGTCCAGTCCAGAACATCGTTAGCTGACCATTTTCAGGCAAAGGTAGTGAAGATGAAAATCACGAGCATTCGGCCGTGGCTGATCAAGTCCGATGCTTCCTACTGGGGAGAGTTCCTGTTCGTCGAAGTGACGACCGACGAGGGAGTGAGTGGCTGGGGAGAGATCACCACCACGACAAGGCTCGCCAACCGCGCTCTCTGCACGATCCTGCGGCAGATCGGTGTCGCCGTGACAGGCGAGGATCCGGCGCGTATCGAGCATCTCTGGCACAAGATCTTCCGCAGCTTCACCTACATGGGAAGCCGCGGCGCCGCCGTCGAATGCGTGAGCGCCATCGATATTGCCCTCTGGGACATCCGGGGCAAAGTCCTTGGCAAGCCGATTTACGAGCTGCTTGGCGGGCCGGTACGCGATGAAATCGCGCTCTACACCCATCCCAACCAGGCCAAATTCACCAGCAAGGAGGCTGTGGTCCGCGAAATTCTAGACATTGTCGAGTCCGGACACACTGCGCTCAAGTTCGATCCCTACCCCCACCAGGGCCGCAGCGCCGATGGCCTGCCCCGCGAACAGCGAGACGGCTACCTCGATGGCGGCATGACCCGCAAGGACGAGCGCGAGGCCGCCGAACTCACGGCTCTGATCCGCGAAACGGCAGGACCCGATGTCGACATTCTCATCGATGCGCACGGCCGCTTCGATGTCCCCACCGCCATTCGCCTCTGTCGGAGCCTCGAGGAGGCCGGCCAGATCGACTGGTTTGAGGAGCCCTGCCCGCCCGAGAGCCTTAACGCCCTCAAGCAGGTGCGTGAGAAGGTCAATACCGCCATCTCGTGGGGCGAGCGCGGCCACACGAAGTGGGATTTCGTGCCGGTACTCGAGAACAGGCTCGCCGACTACATCATGCCCGACGTTACCTGGACCGGCGGCATTACCGAACTCAAGAAGATTTCTGCGCTGTGCGAAGCCTACTACGTGCCGGTCTCGCCACATGACGCCGCGGGACCGATCAACGTGGTTGCGGGAGCGCAGGTGATGATGACCGTTCCCAACTTCTACAAACTCGAAACATCGGAGTGGAACCTGGGCAAATACGATCACCTGATCGACAGACCACTCGACATTTCGAACGGCAGCCTCAAGCTGACGTCGAAGCCTGGTCTCGGTATTGAGATGGACCGCGATTACCTGCAGGCCTACGAGATTGAGCTGGGCTAGCAACACGCTGTGCCGGCCCAGGGTGCGGGACGACAAGCCGAAAACGAGGATAAGTCATGGCAAAGACAGGTGGCGCCGACGAAGCGCTCAATCGGGTGAACGCGAACTCCAAGCCATCCCAGCTTCGCATTACCGACATGCGGGTAGCCGAAATCGTCGGCGCGCCGTTCACCTCAACCCTGCTCAAGATTTACACCAACCAGGGCATCGTCGGGCTTGGCGAGGTGCGCGACGGCGCCAGTGCCACCTACGCGCTGATGCTGAAGAGCCGGCTGCTTGGCGAGAACCCTTGCGACATCGACCGCCTGTTTCGCCGGATCAAGCAGTTCGGTGGCCATGGCCGGCAAGGCGGCGGCGTCTCGGCGGTCGAGATCGCGTTGTGGGATCTCGCCGGCAAGGCCTATGGCGTTCCCATCTACCAGATGCTCGGCGGCCGGTTTCGGGAGAAGGTGCGCGTCTATTGCGACACCGACGCTACCGTGCCGAGCGGCACCGAGACCGGCAAGCGCCTCAAGCAGCGCATGGCGCTCGGCTTCACCTTCCTCAAGATGGATCTGGGGCTGATGCAGATCGCAGATGTACCCGGTGCGGTCGTCTCCCCTGCCGGTTCACTTGAAGGGTACCGCATCCATCCCGGCCGCGGCCGGGTCAAGACCATGGAGGAGCGGCGCACCCGCAATGCCGCTTACGATTTGCATAACGTCCCCCATCCGTTTACCGGCCTCCACTTTTCCGACAAGGGCCTCGACCTGCTTGAACAGTATATTGCCGAGGTTCGCGATGTTATCGGCATGGATATTCCGCTCGCCATTGACCATGTCGGCCACATCTCGCTGCAGGACGGCATTCGGCTCGCCAGGCGGATTGAAAAATACGTGCCGGCCTGGCTCGAGGATGTGATCCCATGGCAGTACACCGAGCAGTATCGGCAACTGCAGGCCGCCACTACGGTGCCGATCTGCACCGGCGAGGACATCTACCTTAAGGAAGGCTTCGAGCCTCTGCTCAAGAGCGGCGGCCTTTCCATTATCCACCCGGACCTGCTCACCAGCGGGGGCATCCTCGAGAGCAAGAAGATCGGCGACATGGCCCAGGACCACGGCATCGCAATGGCCATCCATATGGCCGAAAGTCCAATCGCCGCAATGGCCGCGGCACATGTCGCGACCGCGACCGAAAACTTCATGGCGCTCGAATACCACTCTGCTGATGTCGACTGGTGGGACGATATCGTCACCGGCCCTCCCAAGCCGCTCGTGAAGGACGGCTTTATTACTGTTCCGGACAAACCTGGCCTGGGGATTGACGACGTCGTCGACGAGGTGATCTCGCAGCATCTGCAGCCGGGTGTCACCGGCATCTGGCAGGCCACGGATCACTGGGACAACGAGTATTCCTGGGACCGTATCTGGAGCTGAGGCGAAAAGAACCGAAGATGAAGATCACCGACCTTCGCTGCGCCGTCATCGGCAGACACCCAATAGTCCGCATCGTTACCGACAAGGGCCTCTATGGCCTTGGCGAAGTCGAGTTCACCAAGACCTATCTCAAGCCTTGGGTGCTGCATTTCCGCGATGCGCTGATCGGCGAGGACCCTACCGACGTCGAGCGGGTGATGCTGAAGATCCGCCAACGCGGCTCTTTCAAGCCCTATGGCGCGGCGGTAAGCGCTATCGAGCATGCGCTGTGGGACATAGCTGGCAAGGCCGCAGGCGTGCCGGCCTACAAACTGCTCGGCGGCAAGGTGCGCGACAAGGTGCGCGTCTATAACGGCTCGATCCGCCAGAAGCGAACGGGGGACCGGCCGGAGGATTACGCCGCTGACGTGAAATGGATGATGGAGCAGCCGCAGAATTTCTTCATGATCAAGCAAGGGATCTCGTTCCACTCCAACATGAAGGACACCATCGAGGGCTTTCACTACGGCGTGACGCAGAAGAAGGCCGGCTATCACGGTGCCATGGACCAGGGCGTGATCAGCGAGCGCGGTTTCAACCACATGCTCGACTGCGTGATCGCGATGAAGGAAGTGCTGGGCGACAAGGTCAGCCTGGCGCTCGACTGCGGCCCGGGCTGGATGCTGCCCGATGCGATCAAGTTCGCTCGCGCGGTCGAGAAGTACAATTTGATGTGGCTCGAGGACATGCTGACCGGCGACTATATGCCGTGGGTTAATCCGCAGGCGTATCGGGAGTTGACCACCGCCACCTCGACGCCAATTCATACCGGCGAGCAGATATACCTGCGGCACAATTTCAAGGAGCTGATCGAAACGCAGGCGGTGCGCGTCATCGGCCCGGATCCGGCCGATATTGGCGGCATTGCCGAGCTCAAATGGGTCGCCGAGCACGCCTGTATGCACTCGATCCTGATGGCACCGCACGGCACCGCGAACGGCCTTCTCGGCCTCGGCGCGCTGATCAATGTGTGCGCCACCCTGCCCGCCAACTACATCGCGTTCGAATACCCAAGCGCCTCCGACCCCTGGTGGGAGGACCTCGTAATCGGCCTGCCGTCGCAGATCGTGAAGGACAGCATGGTGGACCTGCTGGAAGCGCCGGGGCTGGGCCTCGATATCGACGCCGAAGCAGCCAGGAAGTATCTCCGGGACGAGGATGCAGGCTTCTTCGACTGAACCATCCTTCTTGCGCCACCCTGCACTGCGTGGACTGCTTCACGCAACCTCTCATCCAGAATGACCGTTTCGGGGCCGGAAGCGGACTTGCGGCTTGGAGGCTTGGAATGTGAGAAGCGGACGTTCAGGCGCCCCATGCATCGACGCGATCTGACCCATTCTCGGAAGTCGGGCCGGATAGACTCCAGGCCAGATTACCAATACAATCTCAGGTGCTGGGTTTCTGAAAGTATTCAACCCACATGGCCGAGATTCGAACCCAACGCCGCCTTGCCGCGATTCTGGCTGCTGATGTCGTTGGCTTTTCGCGCCTCATGGAGCACGACGAGGCTGGCACACTGGCCGCTCTCAAAGCGCGGCGGCGCGATGTTCTGGTTCCATTGGTTGCCCAGTACCACGGCCGCGTGGTCAAGGTGATGGGCGACGGTGTGCTGGTGGAATTTGGCAGTGCGGTTGATGCCGTCCAATGCGCCGTCGAATTACAAAAGGGTTTTACCGGCGCCAACGAGAGCGTGGCGGAGGCCTACCGCATCGTCCTGCGTATCGGCATCAATCTGGGCGACGTCATCGTCGAGGGCAGCGATCTCTATGGCGACGGTGTCAACGTGGCAGCCCGGCTGGAGGGTCTGGCTGAGCCCGGCGGCATCTACGTCTCCGCCACCGTGCACGATCATGTCACCGGCAAGCTGACATTGGCGTTCGACGATCTCGGCGAGCACGCGCTCAAGAATATCGCAAAGCCGGTGCAGGTTTACCGCGCCGGAATAGGGGGGATCGGCAAACGCGCGGTGCAACCGGTGCCTCAACTCCTGGATAAACCCTCGATCGCGGTTCTGCCCTTCGTCAACATGAGCGGCGATCCCGAGCAGGAGTACTTTTCCGACGGCATCACCGAGGACATTATCACCGACCTTTCGAAGGTGTCCGGACTCTCCGTCGTCGCGCGCAATACGGTCTTCACCTTCAAGGGCAAGGCGGTATTAATCGAGGAAGTGGCGAAGAAGCTGAATGTCGCCTATGTCCTGGAGGGAAGTGTACGCAAGGCTAGAGGACGGGTGCGCATCACGGCTCAGCTAATCAATGGTCGTGGCGGCGACCATATCTGGGCCGAGCGATATGACCGGACGCTGGACGATATCTTCAAACTGCAGGACGAGATTTCCAAGACTATAGTCGATGTCCTCAAAGTGAAGCTGTTGCCTGAAGAACTGGAGACTATTACAAACCGCTCGACCGACAACCCAGAGGCTTACGAGACGCTGTTGATGGGCAGGTCGTTCCTCAACAGGGGAGTCGAGACGAAGTTTATCAAAACAGCGCAGCGACTGTTTGCTAGAGCTGTTGAAGTTGACCCAAATTATGCGCGCGCTTATGCCGCTTTGGCTGATTGTGAGTGGCTTCTGTTGACTTGCAACGATCCCGACGCCAGCTTCGAGGCAGTCCTTTCCAACAGCTCACGGGCGCTCGAACTTGAGCCAGGTCTCGCTGACGCCCACGCATCACGTGGCGGGGCCTTGTTCGTAAATGGCCGGTATGCCGAGGCGGAAGTGGAGTTCGAGCGAGCTTTAGAGTTAGACGCCAGTTCTTCCGATACCTATTTCTCTTACGGCCGGAATTGTTTCATTCAAGGTCAATACGAGAAAGCTGCCGGTCTGTACCAGCGTGCCGTATCGTTGTCACCCGATGACTATCGGTTCTGGACCAATCTAGGGATGGTCTATATTTCACTTGGCCGCAGCGACGACGCCAAGGAAGCAAAAAGGCAAGGTGTGCTGCGAGTGGAAAAGGAAGTCAAAGCGCATCCCGACAATGCCACCGCGCTATGTTTCGGGGCCACAATGCTGGCGGAACTTGGCGAGATTGAACGCGCGCTGTCGTGGGCCTCCCGTGCTGAAATGTTCGCCGGAGACAACATTGCGGTTCAGTACAACATAGGCTGTTGTTATGCGAAGCTGGGCAAGACGGAGCAGGCTATCGATTGCCTGGAACGTCAGCTAACTGCATCACGTGCCTACCTCATTTTGCGCATGCCATGGATGCGTCAGGATAGCGACCTCGACTCGCTCCGCGCTCATCCCCGTTATGTCGCGCTTGTCAATCGGATGGGGGCCCAAATAGTCGCGACTGGAGCTCGAATATCAGCAGGCCACGAGGAGAGTGAAGCAATGACCCTGAATATGATGCCCAGAAAATGAGTTGGTTGAGGGCAGGTCCGTTCCTGGCGCAACTACGCCCTCAAGCGCCGTCGCCAGCAGTGTCCGCTGTAAGGCGGTGGCACAACTAACTTTAACGGCCGACATTGGCGCAAAGCATTCGCGGCTCCAATCGGGAAGTGGAGCCGCTGTTGGTCAGACCTCCGTTGCCTCGGCAAGTTCAAGGGCATCCTCGACGTCGACACCGAGATAACGGACCGTGTTCTCGATCTTGGTGTGGCCAAGCAGGATCTGGATGGCTCGAAGATTTCCCGTCGCCTTGTAGATGATGGACGCCTTGGTGCGTCGCAGAGAATGCGTGCCGTATTCCTGGGGTCTAAGCCCGATCGCCGCGACCCATTCGTCGACGAGACGGGCATACTGTCTCGTGCTCAGGTGAGCTGCGCGCTGCGCGGTCGATCCTGCTCGGAAATGCATAGTCATCAACGGTCCCGCCGCGTCGTTCCAGCGTTCCAGCCACGCGAGAAGGCTCGCGCGAGCGTCACCCATCAACTCGAACTGCACTGGCCGCCCCGTTTTCTGTTGCACTACCATCGCGCGGCTGCGGATTTCCGGGCCGATTACAAGAGTGCCGATCTTGATCTTAACGAGATCGCAGCCCCGAAGCTTGCTGTCGATCGCCAGATCGAAGAGCGCTCGATCGCGCAGGCGCTGCTCCCGATCAAGGAAGAAACGGATCGCCCATATCTGCCGAGGCTTAAGAGGGCGTTTCGTGCCAACCTTCATGCCCGCATTCCAAGCGCAGTGATTGGTGGCAACGGGGTCGTAGTGTGAATTTCCCATTTCGTTTCTCCTTCGGCCATGATTGGCCCCAGGAGGAACGCGTATGGCCTGTCAGGGTCTGGGCCGGGAGCGCACTGACAGCTCTCAGCTGCCGATCTTCAAGAGCGGACGTTCAGTCCGGTCGCTTTCTAACGTCCCGAAAGCTAACTTCCGGCGGGATCGGAAATGCTGACTCGATCCGGTGTCAATATGTGTCGTGACCTGACCGCTGAGCCGCCCTTCATCAGCCCATTTCGCTGCTCGATAACCGACCCTTCACCGCAACCAGCGTTCCTGATCCCAAACCGGACATTGCGAGCGTCACCCCCGCTTTGAGCGATCGCTCTAAATCGCGAGGACGGGAGTTCAACGAAGGGGGCGCGTCCGACAGGCTGGCCTGTTTCCTCGCGTTATGCATTATGGAATTCTAAATTATCCGGGCATCAATCTGAGTTTTGAGTTGAAGACGAGCGTCGCACTCTCCTTCGGGTCGTTTACACTGGTGCCCGCCGAGCGCATGCTACTGCAGGGCGATCAAAGATTGAAGATCGGCAGCCGTGCGCTGGACATCCTCATCGTCCTGGCGTCGCGGCCCGGCGAAGTCATCTCTAAGGATGAATTCGTCTCGCTGGTCTGGCGGAACACGTTCGTCGAAGAAAACAACCTGCGCGTTCACATCGCATCGCTCCGCAGGATTCTCGGCGAAAGCAGCGACGCTCCGCAATACATCTCCAACATCCCCGGCCGGGGCTACAGCTTTGTGGCCGCCGTCTCTCATAAGGCGGCCCCTGTCAGTCTAGAGGGGCAGCCGGCCTTTGGCGGCAAGCCGTCGGTACCCCGTCTTGCGAACCGAGTTATCGGCAGGGAGGCGGTTATTGATCTGCTGGAGCGACAGATGCCGAAGCAAAGGCTGCTTACGGTCGTAGGACCAGGTGGTATTGGAAAGACGACGGTGGCAATCGCGCTTGCGGACCGTCTCAAAGACCAGTATCCGGGCGGGACCGCATTTGTGGATCTCGCTGGGATTTCGAACGGAGAACTGCTCACCGGGTCGATTGCCGCCAAGGCAGGCTGTGTGCTCTCGTCGTCTGATCCTCTTGCCGAGCTTGCCAGACAGCTCAACCACCGCTCGATGCTGCTCATCCTGGATTGTTGCGAACATCTGATCGACGAGGTTGCGGTGGTCGCGGAAACCCTGATCGCCGAGACGCAGCAGTTGACCATCCTTGCGACCAGCAGGGAACCGCTTCGTATCCCAGCCGAATGGGTTCTTCGCCTGCCACCCCTGGACTGTCCAGGCACCAACGAAGCGCTCGACGGCCCGGCTGCGCTGCGTTTTCCGGCAGTCCAGCTTTTCGTCGAACGCGTTTCAGCCAGCGTCGGCGGCTATTTCCTAAGCAACGCCGAAGCGCCGATCGTGGGCGAGATTTGCTGCAGGCTCGACGGCATCGTGCTTGCCATCGAGCTGGCCGCCGGGCGTGTGGACACCTTGGGCATTGCAGGCGTCGCGGAATCGTTGCGGAACAATTTCGACATCCTGACGCGCGGACGGCGCACGGCGCTTCCACGCCACCAGACGCTGCGCGCGACGTTGGACTGGAGCTATACGCTGCTCTCGTCGACACAACAGTTCGTCCTTGCCCAGCTATCGCTGTTCAACCAGGAATTCACGCTCGAATCGGCGCGCGCCGTTGTATCGGGCGAAGGGGCGGTCGATGTGGAAGGCAGTATCGTTGACCTCATCGCGAAATCGCTGGTGGTCGCCGACCGCAGCGCCCATCCCATCCGCTACCGCCTGCTCGACATGACGCGCGCCTATGCGGCGAAGAAGCTTTCGGCATCCGGCTTCGAGAACGAGGCGTCATACAGGCATGCGACCCACTACCGCACGCATTTCGACGATGCCGCGCGACAGTGGCAGGTCGCGCAGGAGCCGGTATCCCCGGAAATCTACAGCCGCGACATCGGCAATCTGCGGGCGGCCCTCGACTGGTGCTTTTCGCCAGCAGGCGAGAGCGCGATGGGCGTTGCGATGACGATCGCGGCGATCCCATTGTGGTATCAGCTGTCGCTCGTCGACGAATGCCTGTCGCGTGTCCAGCAAGCGCTGGACTGGCTTGAAAAGCAGCCGGAAGCCGACAAACGGAGTCTGATGCAGCTGCATGCGGCATTGGGTTTTCCGCATATGCGCGCGATTTCGGGCCGACCCAGCGGCGCTGAGGCGTGGACGCGCGCGCTCGAGATCGCCCGCAATGTTGACGACGTGGACTTCCAGTTGCGTGCCCTCTGGGCACTCTGGGTGGATCGAACCAACAGCGGCGAACCCCGCGCCGGGCTCGAGATGGCAGAAGCCTTTCGCATACTGTCGGAGCGGTCGACCGACGACGCCGATCGGCTTATTGGCGAGAGGATGAAGGCCAGGTCGCTGCACCTGCTTGGCGACCAGGCCGGTGCGGAGGACCATGTGCGGCGCATGTTGGCCGCCTATAAAGCGCCGGCTAACAGAGCACACCTTGCGCGCTTTCAATATGAACAGCGCATTACCGCTCGCATTACGTTCGCGCGTGTGCTGTGGCTTCGCGGCAAGACAGACGAAGCTCTGCGCGAGATAGACGATCTTATCGAAACAGCGATTGCCGCAGGCCACAATCTCACGCTTTGCCACGCGCTTTCGGACGCGGCCTGTCCGGTGTCGCTGATGGCGGGTGATCTGGCACGCGCCGAACGCTACACCGAAATGCTGCATCGACGCACGAGAGATCATGCGCTCGATGTCTGGCATGCCTATGCGGAGTGCTTCGAGGGCGACATCCTGATCCGGAGTGGCGAGGCGGCGACAGGCGTCACCCTCGTTCGCGAAGCTCTCGACCGGTTGGATCGCGCGGGATTCTATCTCTATCAAACGGTCTTCCAGTCAATCCTCGCCTCCGGGTTAACGAGGCTTGGCCGTGAACCGGAAGCCATGGCTTTGCTGGATGGCGCACTGTCGCGATGTCAAGTTAGCGGCGAGGCTTGGTATTGTGCTGAGCTGATTCGCCAGAAGGCCACGATCTTGGCCGGGCAATCCTCCCGCCGGCCCGACGCCCGGGCGCTCTTTGAGCGCGCGAGGACGATTGCCCGTGATCAGGGAGCCACAATCCTGGAGCGACGTTCAGCCGACAGTCTTGCCGCGCTAAACAGGCACGTTAGCACCGTTTAGCATCGATTTACTGGTTTACACTGCTCTCCTGCGCGACTGTTTCGGCACAGAACGAAGCACACACTGTGCCCAGGAACAGAGCGATGAACTCAACCCGCATTACCTCCTTTCGTCGAACGGTCGTGGCCGACCTGACCCGCACCGCACTGCTCTCTGTTCTGACAACTGCTGTACTGGCCACAACTCCGGTTCAGCAAAATCAGGCAGCGGCATGCGGTGCCGCTTGCGTAGAGACGCAGACGCTCGATGTTGGCGGCATCGCCTACCCGCGTGAGTTCCGCGAGGAGGTCATCCGCTTCTTGGGCGATGAGACGCGGCCATGAGCGCCTTCCTATTCTCCGCTTCTTTCACCCGTCGCGACGTGCTTGCGGCAGGCATGGCCAGCGCCGCAGCGACGCTACTGCCGGCGAACCCAACCCAGGCGCTCTCAGTGGAAGCTGCCACCCAAACCAGAAAAGGAAAACAGACCATGGGCTTCATCACCACCAAGGACGGCACCGAGATCTTCTACAAGGATTGGGGGGCGGGCCAGCCGATCGTCTTCCATCACGGCTGGCCGCTCAGCGCCGACGACTGGGACAATCAGATGCTGTTCTTCCTGGAAAATGGCTACCGTGTCATTGCGCATGATCGCCGGGGCCACGGCCGCTCGACCCAGACCGCCACGGGAAACGAGATGGACACCTATGCCGCCGATGTCGCGGAGCTGGCCGAGGCGCTGGACCTCAAGGAAGCCGTCCACATCGGTCATTCGACCGGCGGCGGCGAGGTCGCGCACTATGTGGCGCGCGCCGAACCGGGGCGGGTTGCCAAGGCGGTGCTCATCGGGGCGGTGCCGCCAATCATGGTGAAATCGGACAAGAATCCAGGCGGCCTGCCGATCGAAGTGTTCGACGGATTCAGAGCAGCGCTTGTCGCGAACCGCGCTCAATTCTACATCGACGTTCCTTCCGGCCCCTTCTACGGCTTCAACCGGCCAGGCGCGAAGATTTCGCAGGGTCTCATCGAGAACTGGTGGCGGCAGGGCATGATGGGCGGCGCGAAGGCGCACTACGACTGCATCAAGGCCTTCTCCGAGACAGACTTCACCGAGGATCTCAAGGAGATCGACGTTACGGTGCTGGTCATGCACGGCGATGACGACCAGGTCGTTCCTTACGCGGATTCCGCGCCGCTTTCCGTCAAGCTGCTCAAGCGTGGCACGCTGAAGACCTATGAGGGTCTGCCGCACGGCCTGTGCGCTACGCATCCCGAGATCGTAAACCCCGACCTGCTCGCCTTCATCAAAGGTTAGCTGGCAGCGGAAGCGGAGACTTGCCGTGAATTCAACCAGCACGTCGACCTACCGACGCTCGTCCTGCACGGAGACGACGATCAGATCGTCCCGATCGCGGATTCGGCGCTGCTGTCGGCGAAGCTGATAGGTGATCAAAGGTGCACCGCACGGTTTATGCACCACACACAAAGACGAGGTGAACGCGGAGCTCCTCGCCTTCATACGCAAAACGGCTGACTACCCGCATCCTCCCCCACAGGCCGTTGACTGCGCTACGCGGGCAACCGCGTGCCCGCGCAGCGCCTTTCCTCAACAATCCCGGCAGCCGCCGGACAAAGGAGATCAAATGTTCACTTTCAATACCCGCCGCACCGCGCTGGTGTTCGCTGCTGCACTGCTTTCCTCGAGCCCAATGCCGATGATGGTCAATGCCCCTGTAAGCGCCGCCGCTGAGACCGTGGACTCGACCACCCATTACCACACCGTCAAGATCAGTGGCGTCGACGTTTTCTATCGTGAGGCAGGGCCGGCTAACGCGCCGGTTGTGCTTCTGCTTCACGGCTTCCCGACCTCTTCACACATGTTTCGCAATCTGATCCCGGCGCTTGCCGACCGCTATCACGTGATCGCGCCCGACTACCCGGGATTTGGCGAGAGCGCGGCACCTGATCACACCAAATTCGCGTACACCTTCGCTCACTACACCGATCTGGTGGATGGCTTGCTGGGGCGACTCGGCGCGAACAACTACGCGATGTACGTCATGGATTATGGCGCTCCGGTCGGATACCGGCTCGCGCTCAAACATCCGGAACGGGTAACCGCCTTGATCGTGCAAAACGGCAACGCTTACGAGGAGGGCCTGAAGGAATTCTGGGATCCGATCAAGGCCTATTGGGCGGACGGTTCGGCCGCGCATCGGAAGGCGCTGAGTTTCCTTGTCACGCCTGCCATCACGAAATTCCAATACACGGACGGCGTAGCCGACGTTTCCCGGATCGACCCGGACAATTGGGGACATGACCAGGTCCTGCTCGACCGTCCCGGCAACAAGGACATTCAGCTCGATCTCTTCCACGACTATGGCAGCAACGTTCCACTCTACCCGAAATTCCAGGCATTTTTCCGCGAGCGCAAGCCGCCGATGCTGATCGTATGGGGCAAGAACGACAAAATCTTCCCCGCTGATGGCGCCGGCCCATATCTTCGTGATTTGCCAGGAGCCGAGCTTCATTTGCTGGACACCGGGCATTTCGCGCTCGAAGACAAGCTGGACGAGATGGTTCCGCTTATCCGGGACTTCCTGGACCGCAAGGTGGTTACTAACTGAGCCGGCGTCAGCCGCGATCTGAGCGCTGGCGGCGTTACGGCCGCCAGCGGATGGCCGGAAAACGCCCGCCAGAATTTACTTTCGCCTCGCGGCTTTTGCCTGTGCTGCCTGGCCGCCTCCGGGCGCTCGATGGGTGTGCTCCGTCGAAACCTGAGCGCCGTCAATGAGGTTCGCCCGCCAGCCGCAGGCGCGGACCATACCGTCTCTCTTCATCGCCGCCGCGGCCAACTTGGATCAGGAGATTTCGTGATGAGCAAGCTCAACGGAAAAGTCGCAGTGATCACCGGTGCAACGAGTGGCATCGGTTTGGCCGCGGCAAAACGGTTTGCGGCGGAAGGCGCCCGTGTATTTATGACCGGCCGACGAAAAAAGGAACTCGATGCGGCCGTCAACGAAGTTGGCAATGATTCGCGAGGCATTCAGGGTGACATAGCGAACCTAGCCGATCTCGACCGCCTTTTTGAGATCGTGAAGGATGAGGCCGGCGCCATCGACATCCTATTCGCCAACGCGGGTGGCGGCGAATTTTCCCTCTTGGCGCTATTACGGAAGAGCATTTCGACAGAACCTTTGGAGTCAACGTAAAAGGCACGCTCTTCACAGTCCAGAAGGCGCTGCCGCTTCTCCGTGACGATAGCTCGATCATCCTTACTGGATCGACCGCTGCGACCACTGGCACGCCTGGGTTCAGCGTGTACGGCGCCAGCAAGGCAGCAATCCGCAACTTCGCGCGCAGTTGGATACTCGATCTGGCCGGCCGAGGGATCCGCGTCAACATACTTGTTCCCGGCGCGACCTCTACTGCCGGCTGGCACGAGCTCGCGCCATCCGAGGAGGCACACAAAGAGATGATCCGGTTCGTGTCGACAAGAACGCCGTTAGGGCGTCTCGCTGACCCCGACGAAACCGCAAGCGCGGCCCTCTTCCTTGCTTCCAGCGACAGCAGCTTCGTCACGGGAAGCGAGCTGTTTGTGGATGGCGGCTCCGCGCAGATCTAGATTTCAGGTTACGTCGTGGGGACCGTGACACAACCGCTTGCCAATCGGAACACTGACTGAAAAGAGAAAGATCATGCCTGAACAACGCCCGCCGCTGCCGCCATTCACCCGCGAAACCGCCATCCAGAAGGTTCGCAGTGCAGAAGATGGCTGGAACAGCTGCAATCCCGAACGCGTTTCGCTCGCCTATACTGTTGACAGCTATTGGCGCAATCGCTCGACTTTTGTGCAGGGACGCGATGCTATCGTCGCCTTCCTGACCGGCAAGTGGGTGCGTGAACTGAATTATCGGCTGATCAAGGAACTTTGGGCCTTCACGGACAACCGCATCGCCGTTCGCTTCGCCTATGAATATCACGACGATTCCGGCAACTGGTTCCGTGCCTATGGCAATGAGAATTGGGAATTCGACGAAAACGGCCTGATGCAAAAGCGCTTTGCCTGCATCAATGATTTGCCAATTCAGGAATCAGAACGCGAATTGTTCTGGGACCGTTCCGGACCACGTCCGGCCGATCATCCGGGCCTGTCGGATTTAGGATTGTAATCGTCGGAGAAGGTTCGAACTTTATTCCGGTTCTTGCCGAGATCCTCCGCGAACATGGCTTCGAAGGCGCGAGCCGCCATCCGCCAGAAGAACGGACTCGGGGAAATCTCGAAGTTGGCCCCACGGATCTGCCAAATCGTCCGGGTTCTCGTGCCATCTAGCACACCATCTAGCGGCTCGCAGGGAGCAATGAATGGCCCACAAATTCGCCGAAATCGGGTTCACTGACGCAGTGAAATCCGTGCAGCAAACGATGGGCAGCCGCAGCGCTTATGCACGCCGTGAAGTCGGTTCCACCGGCAACGTCGCCACGGACAGCCGTATTTCGCTGCTGCTGATCGACTCTCCGAACAGGCGCCGTCTCAAGATCTTCGGTCGAATGCATGTGATCGGTACCCAAGATGATGCGGCGCTCGCGGCAAGGCTGACACTCGCCGACTATGCTTCGGCGGTCGAGCGCGTGATGCTGATCAAGGTCGAGGCCTTCGACTGGAACTGCCCGCAACACATACCCCCGGCTTTACCGAAAACGATATTGCGGCAGCTTTCGCCACTCACCGGGAGTGTAGACGGATGCGGGACAAATCGCAGACATCGGAAGCGCCGATATTCGGCGTAGTTCATTGCGCTGCCGGTCTTCATTCTGCACGGCACGGCGGACAAGGGGACGAAGCCGGCCGGCAGCCAATTGTTTTCGACATTGTGGGCTCGTCCGACAAGACGCTCAAGCTCTATCCCTCCCACTTTAACGACCTGCTGAACGATCTTGGCCGCGCAACGGTCATGTCGGATGTGCTGGCATGGATCGAGGCGCGTTTGCCGGTCGAGCAAACCTCTGCCGCAGCAGGTTGACGGTTCACAAGGCTCACGGGTGGAGTAAAGCAACGTGTTTCCGGAAGCGCCAATTCGCATTGCTGTCATGCTCAGTCCCGCGTCCGGCGACGGTTGTGTTGAGTTCTCTCGGTTCCTTGCCGTCTACTACGCGCTTCTGGATGCCGGCGCTGAAATGCTGCTTGCGTCGGTATCAGGAGGCTATCCCTGGCCGACGCGGCCCAAACGACCCGACGGGGAAGGCAGCGAACTGGCGGCGCGGTTTCGAAGCGACCGGCATGCTCGCGATGATCTGGCAAACACGCTTACCTTTGGCCAAGTCTTCATCGAGGATTTTCATGGTGGCTTCTGCGTCGGTTTGCCGGGCTCAATCTGGAGCAGCAACGATGACGGCTTGGCGGGGTCGCTGATCGGTCGATTTCTGCAGGCCGGCAAACCGGTTGCAGTCCTCCCAAGCCTGTTCGACATCCAACCGAAAGGTGCGGGTGGCGGCCTGCTTATAATCGGCGATGGCGATTGGCCGCCGTCGCGGGCCGTTCATGCGCTCTTGGCTTCGGTTCCGAGGCTATCTGAGAAAGAGAGGACTCTCCCGTGACGCTCCACAGACGCAGTTTTCTTCGCGGTGCAGCAAGGTCCGCTTTCAGGCGGTCGCAAAGCTGGTCTCTACGGCCGAGATGAGGCGCGAAGCACACCTAGACTAGCGTCGGTCGGTGCCCAACACGATCCGCGACGCAGCGCGTGCCCCATACCCGCCGATTGCGTACCTCGGCCCTGCACCTATTCTGCACCTAGACGACTATGGCAGCCATTCGCTCTCGCAAAGGCCTTACGCCAAATAATTGATTTTACTGTGCAAACGGTTCGCCGCGACACTCCGTCGCATGGTAGACAAACCCCTTTTTGAGAGTCGCGCGTACCACAGGCAAGGCCGCGCTACCGCGTTACGCTCGAGACGCTGCAGAGCATGTTCCTTCGAGCATGAAGGTCAGACCGCTGAACATGCGCTTGATAGTGACCGGCCGGTCGAGACCGGCGCGGCATCGATCTGGCGCCCGTGCTATTCGAGTTGATCCTGTGGGCCGCCCAGCATGAAGAGACCGCCGCCCCCGCCGGAGGCGGTCTTCGCGATGGAGCGTGACCGAGTCGGCTATATCGCGACCATCCGCCAAGCTTGGGCGGAATCGGCCGCGTGGGCCGATGGGTCCCGAACACATCGACGAGCGTGAAGTGGTGGCTTATGCCCCGCCATCCCGGCCATGTTTGCGAAATCCTGCCCTTTCGCAGAGGCAGTCGTAATAGAGCTCGATATGGTCGAGCTGTGGTTTCTCGCCTGGCAGCGACCGCCAGCGATGAACGGAGAGCCCGATCGGGATATCGGCGAGCGTGAAATCGGGACCGCAGATAAAGCCGCCCGATTTGGCGAGTTCGCCATCGACGATTGCGACCATGCGCGAGAATGCAGCAATCGACCGTTCGATCTCGGCGGGATCCTGATGCTCTGGATTCTTTCGCACCAGCCCTTGGAAGGCGACTCGCCAACTATTGTTGAAATCCGACACCTGCCAATCCATCCACATCTCAACACGAGCGCGCGCGGCCGGGTCGCCGGGCAGCAAGTCGTACCGATCTCGGCTCGCTGCGAGATAGCGGATAATCGCGTTCGATTCCCAGACGATTGTCCCCGCGTCGTCGATCACCGGCACCATCGCGACGGGATTGAGCGCCCGAAACAACGGTTCGCTTATCGACCGGTGAGATCCACCCCAATCCTCAGGTTCGAATGCGAGGTCGAGCTCGGCGCATGCCCAGAGCACCTTGCGGACATTGATCGAGCCCGCATAGCCATAGATTCTCAGCATCGGATGTCCGCCCGGCCTTCGAGATAGAAGGCGCAGGAACCCTCGAGCTCCACGCGGTCGCCGAGGACGCGGCATAGCAGCTCGCCACCGCGAGCCGAGGCCTGGAAGGCGCGCAAGCTCGTCTTGCCGAGCCGGGCCGCCCAGTAGGGCGCAAGTGCGCAGTGCGCGCCGCCAGTGACCGGGTCCTCGGGAATGCCCTTGGCGGGTGCGAAATAGCGGCTGACACAGTCATAGCCGTCGTCGCCCGGCGCGGTAAGAATCAGGCCGCCCCGGTCGAGCCGTGCAATCGCGGCGAGATCGGGCGCCAGTTGCCGAACGTGATCCGCAGTTTCCAGCAGCGCCAGATAGTTGAACTGATCTACGAGCACCTCGACCGGAAACCGCCCAAGTGCGGCGGCCATCGTGTCAGGAATCGTCGTCTGTATCATCGGCCGGGCTGGAAAGTTCATCACATAACCCGTTTCCGCGCGGGAGACGGTGAGCGGGCCGCTTGCCGAATGGAAAATCACCGAGCGGCGCTCGGGCGCGAGTCGCTCCATGACAACCGCAGCGCTCGCGAGCGTGGCATGCCCGCACAGCGGCACCTCCACCGTCGGCGTGAACCAGCGCAAGTGAAAGTCCGGGCCGTCCGGCACGAGAAAGGCCGTCTCGGCGAGGTTATTCTCACCGGCGATCGCCTGCAGATGCTCATCAGCTGCGAAGGCGTCGAGGACCATCACGGCGGCCGGATTACCGGCGAAGCGGCGGCTGGCAAAGGCATCGACTTGGTATAGCGGGACGAACATATCTGCTCCACACATTGAGATCATAACAATCGTCCGATTGACTAGAGAGTCAATTCTATTAATGTCCCTATGACAATATGAGGCAATCATGATGACCCGCTGGAGCCCGGTACTCGATCGCTCGGATGCAGCGCCGCTCTATCGTCAGCTCGTCGATGCGATGGCGGCGGATATCGCGAACGGTCGCCTCCCTGCCGACGCGAGGCTTCCGCCGCATCGCGAGCTCGCCCATGCGCTCTCGATCAGTATCGGCGCCGTCACGCGCGCCTATGGCGAAGCGACCGAGCGCGGGCTTATTGCGGGTCATGTTGGACGCGGCACCTTCGTCATCGACCGGTCGCCGGCAACCACCGACACGGGACCTATCGACCTCACCATCAATCTTGCGCCGATCAATGCGGACGACGCCGTGCTCGAGGCTCTGAGCGCGCTGCGCCGGCGGCCAGCGTTGGTCGACCGGTTGGGCTATCAGTCGACTTGCGGGCTTAACCGCGACAGGCAGGCAGCCGCCGCCTGGCTCACCCGGACAGCCAATCTTCAGCGCATGGAATGGCAAACGGTGATCTGCTGCTCGGGCGCGCAGAATGCGATGGCGATCGCGCTAACGGCGCTCTGCGCACCTGGCGATCCGGTCTTGTGCGAAGCCGCGACCTTCCCTGGGGCGAAGGCGCTGGCTAGCCAGTTGGGCCATCCCCTCCGCGGCGTGGAGATGGATGCCGAAGGCGCAACCCCGCAAGCGCTGGACAGGGCCGCCGCAGAAACCGGCGCGCGCCTGTTCTACACGTTGCCGACGCTGCAGAACCCGACTGCACGGACGATGGGACTGGAACGGCGCGCCGAAATCGTCCGGGTGGCGCGCGCACGCGGGCTCTGGCTCATCGAGGATGATGTCTATGCGCCCTATGCGCGCCATCTCGACGTGCCGCCGCTCGCGGCGCTCGCGCCCGAGCGCACGATTTATGTCAGTTCCTTGTCGAAGATCGTCTCACCGGGGCTTCGTGCCGGGTTCCTCGTCGCGCCAACAGGCGAGGTGTTCGACCGCTGCGCGCGGGCGATGCGGGCGTTGATGCATTCGCCGGCGGGGATCAACAGTGCGGTAACGACGCAGTTGATCGAGAGCGGCCGCGCTGACGAGATTGCAAGCGCAGCCATGGCCGAAACGCGTGTGCGGACGACGCGCGCGCTCGCGGTGCTTGGCGATGTGATCGAAAAACCGCGATCGGACGCCAGCCTGCATGTGTGGCTGCCGATGCCGGAGATCAATGCTGAGCGTGCAGCCGCTCGCGCGTCTTACGCTGGCATCCGGCTCACTTCACCAGCGGCATTCGCCGTTGCGAACGGCGCCGTGGAGAGCGGCCTGCGTCTATGTGTCGGCAGTGTGGCTAGTGGCCTGGTGCTCGAGCGCGCGCTGATCGTGCTCAGGGGCATTTTGATGGATGAGCACGCCGATCACGAGCACGGCGTAATCTGAGCTCGCCGCGTCGCCAATGAGCGGCGCCGACAAGTGGAGGACCTTAAGGTAGAACTTGTGGAGCTGGACATGTTGCTCGGCCTCTTCGAGCCCCAGCAGCAATTGATCCTCGGGAAGCGTCTCAGCTCTTCGACCGAAGCGGTGACGTTGCAATTCCTTGATGATCTGGACCAGGCGGGCGTTCTCGACGTCGCGTGCCAGGATCATCGCCTTCAGCGCGTCCGGATCGTCGGGAAGCTGGTCTGCAGTCGTTGCCATCACCGGCCCGCACAGCGGAATCCAGGCTGATTCACTTCGTCGCGGGTCAGCCTGCCTGGGCTGGAACGCGGGTCCGGCGCGCCTCGTGGACCCGCCGCCAGTCCAGCCCTTCCAATAGCGCCGACAGTTGCGCGGCCGTCAGCCGCATCATGCCGTCATGCACTTTCGGCCAGCGGAACTCCCCATCCTCCAGACGCTTGGCAAGACATTCTGCGAATCGAACCCAAGAGCGCAGCTCGGTTCATCCGCGATCATCAGCAGTTCAAGCAACCCCCACCCTGCGGTCACCTCGCTGGCGTCCACAAGCCGGGCAAGGAAAATGGCGTATCGGCGGGTAATCTTGACCCGACCGCCAGGCTTTCTCGGTATCAATGACGACGCAATCTTGGTGCACCCTGTCCAAGCGAGAGGTGTTCATGACGGTGTAAGGTTGAATGTGACTGCCGAGTGGTCGCTAAAGCCATGGCTACGAAATTGATCGTCAAACACCGAATCGATCAGCGATAAAGTCGATGAAGCTTCGCAGCTTCGGCGACATGTAGTGGTCCCGAAGATAGACGATCTGCATGGGCCGGCTCGGGAGTTCATAGTTCGGCAACAACCGGATCAGGCGGCCGGCGGTGACATCTTCGGCTAGCAGAACTTCCGGCTGCATGACGACGCCGAGACCGTTCAGGGCTGCGACCCGTATCGCCTGACCATTGTTCACCTGGATCATGCCGGAAACGCGAACACGTGAGGTTCCCTCCTCGCCGATCATGCGCCAGGCCGATTCGGCGGAATAACGGAACGCTACACAACGATGGCCCGCAAGGTCCGCGGGGCGGTGCGGCTCACCGTGTTTCGCGATGTAATCCGGCGAGGCGCAGATCATCATCCGATAAGGCATCAGCGGCCGGGCAATCAAACCGGAGTCCGGGAGGGAGCCGATGCGAATCGCTGCCTCGACACCTTCCTCGATCAGATCGACAGTGCGATCGCACAAAGTGATGTCGAGTTCAACTTCAGGATAGCGCGCGGTGTAGTCCCCCAGCACGGGCATCAGGCCCTCCGCGCCAAACGAGACCGGAGCAGTCACGCGCAACCGTCCGCGCGGGACGATATGGTTGGCGAGTGCGTGGGCGTCCACTTCGGCGACCAGCCGGAGGATTTCCAGACAGCGTTCATAATAGACCCGACCAAAATCGGTGAGGCTCTGGCGGCGGGTCGTCCGGTTGACGAGACTCGTGCCCAATCGCTTTTCGAGTGCGTGTAGATGGTTGCCAACCATGGTCGGCGACATGCCGGACGCGGAGGCCGCCGCAGTTAGGTTTCCCTTTTCGACGATCTGCACGAAAACGGACATGCTGCCGTATAGATCCATTAAACAGTCCTGCTTCGTAGTGTTCTCATAATTGGCGATATTATAATGGCTTGATGATTAATCTATTTGTCCATTCAACGGAATGCCTCTCGGCGAGGCCTTCCTGGAGCTGAAGAGGCGCATCGCTCTTGAATGGAGACATCGACACATGAGAACGACAGGCGAAACCGAAACGGCAGGCATGAAGCGGTTCGTGTCCAAGATCGCGATCGTAACGGGCGGCGGAACTGGCATGGGCAAGGCGGCGGCGCTGCGGCTTGGCCGGGAGGGCGCCAATGTTGTCGTTGCGGGGCGCCGGATAGGAGAACTCAATGCCGTCGTTGACGAGGTCGTCTCGCAGGGCGGGAAGGCGCTGGCGACACCGGCCGATGATTCCGTTCCCGAGCAGGCCGAGGCGCTTGTCGATAAGGCGCTCGAACCCTTCGGCAGCCTGGATGTCATCTGGAACAATGCCGGTGTGCTGGGCGCCTTCATGCCGGCGCACAAATTGCCGTTCGATGAATTCGACAGGCTGATGTCGATCAACCTTCGCGGCGTGTTCGCCTGCCTAAAATACGAGATCGCGGCGATGCTGGATCGCGGCGTTCATGGCGCCATCATCAACACGTCGTCGTGGAGCGCGCATGGCTCGATGCACGGCATTGCAGCCTGTGCCGCGAGCAAAGGCGCGCTCGACGCGATGGCACGAACGGTGGCCGTAGAGGTCGGAGACCGGAATATCCGCATCAACAATGTCAGCCCGGCATCATCGCGACGCAATGTGCCGGGCGGCGCTCGGCAACGACGACGCGATGCGGCCGTTCGCGCTACACACACCTGTACGACGTGTTGGTGAATCCAGGGATGTCGCCGATGTCGTCCCCTGGCTGTTGTCCAGCGATGCGCGCTTCGTGACAGGACAAAGCATTCTGGTGGAGGGCGGCTACACGCTTGGAGGCCAGCGTCCTTGGCTGAACAAGGCGATCACTCAGCACGCTTAATCGTTTGTCGCTCGCATCAGGCGCCACGTTGGCGGGTTGCCTGTCAATCAAGAAACAAGACGCAGCCTGTTCTGCGAACACACCTGACGTCGGCATGGAGCCGCACGGCACGCACCCAAGAGAGACTCATGAAAGCCATTGAACTCACTGAACCTTCGCTTGATGCATTTCGCCCGGTTGTTCTGCCTGATCCCGTGCCAGGTCCGGGTGAGGTACTGATTCGGCTGCGCGCCGCCACGCTGAACTATCTGGATATCGCCATCGCCATCGGCAACTTTCTGGTTCCCCGTTTTCCACTGATCCCGGTGGCCGATGGCGCTGGCGAGGTGGCGGTGGTCGGCACAAATGTCTCCGCCTTCAAGGCCGGGGATCGCGTCATTCCGCATTTCATGCCGCGCTGGCAGGGTGGTCCGATCTCGCCCGCCAATGTCGCCGGCATGCGCGGCATTTCTCTCCCCGGCTCGCTGGCCGAATATGTGGTGATGCCCGAGACCGGCATTGTGGCCTTACCGTCTCATCTGGATTTCGCTCAAGGCGCGGCCCTGCCGATTGCCGGCACGACGGCCTGGAACGCGGTCCGCTCGGCGGAGCTTCGACCAGGTTCGACTGTGGTCATCCTTGGCACGGGCGGCGTCAGCATCTTTGCGCTGCAATTCGCCAAGGCGTCGGGCGCGACAGCGATAGTTACCTCATCGTCCGACGAAAAGCTGGAGCGGGCGAAGCAGCTTGGCGCTGACCTTCTCGTCAACTACCGTTCGACACCGGAATGGGATGACCAAGTGCTGCGACTCACCGATGGACGCGGCGCGGATCTCGTTGTCGATACGGTAGGCGAAGCGACATTCGCCCGGTCCCTGAAAGCGGCAGCCTTCGGCGGCACAGTGTTCACCGTCGGTTTTCTTACGGGTACTGCCGCATCCATTGATCTGTTCTCGATCATCGGCAAGGCGCTCAAGGTCGTGGGCAACAATACCGGCTCCGTTGCCGATCTTGCCGAGGCCGCACGCGCCATCACCGCGCAGCGCATCGTGCCGGTTCTCGGCCAGACGTTCGACGTCGCCGAAACCAGCGTTGCCTTTTCCAGACTTGCGGCGGGAGGCCAGCATTTCGGCAAGATCGCAATAGTGCAATAGCCGGATTGTCAGGTCATCGGTGTCCGCATGCCGGTGTCCGGCCTCAACATGGGACAACAGACATAGGAGATCTGGGTATGCCACGAAATCCGCGATCATTCACAAGGTCGAAAGCGATCGAGGACACCTACGGATTTGCATGTGAAGGGGCGCGCGTTGCCCAGGTTCGGGAGCTGAGTATGCTCCTCAGCGACAGGTATCCGCCCCACGCGCCTACTAGCCCGAGGAACACTGAAAGCAGCGCTACAATAGCTTTTGGCGGCTGGGACTCGATTGCTGCCAGCCCTCGAAACATATCCAAGTCCCGTATGTCGCGATCAAAATGCACCCGACAAGGTTTACGGCAATTCCTATGCGGGCGAGCCGGAATACGACAGTTTGGTCTCTCGGCCACGGGCATTTACAACTGTACGTGGCGAAATGCCGAGGGTGCTTGTCGCCAAACTCGGCCAGGATGGGCACGACTGCGGCGCCAAGGTAATCGCATTGGGACATCTGCTTCGACGACGTCATCGGGCCGTTCTTCCAGACGTCGGACGAGGCGGCAACTCTTTCATCTCGCCGACAGAGTGCGCTCGAGTGCTCCAGCGAACTTCAGAATATTGTTTTCGCCTTCGTGGCGTCCGACAATCTGAAGGCTCGGAGACAGAGACGCGGCATCGACGTTGATAGGCATCGCAAGCGCAGGATGTCCGGTGTGATCGAAAAGGCATGTCTGTCTGACCAGTGCCATCCTAAAGTCGTAAGACTTGTCCGAGACTATCAGTTCTTTCGCATCGCGTCGCGGACGTGACACCGAGAGCGTCGGCGTCAGTATGACATCGACCTCCTCCAACAGGCGATTGACCTGGCTGGCAAATCGAACCCTCTTCTCAGATGCATTGACATAATCACCCACCGGCGCGCCTCGAAGAGCCGCAGCAAACCAGCTTTGGGCAATCGTCGGGTAGCTCCCAATATGATCCTTGAAATTGGCGTAGTGGTACGCGGCTCCCTCCACAAAGAAGATGCGTCCGTGCATCTCGGAAATCTCGTTCGAGACGCCGACCGTCCGGCCGCACAGCTTCTCATGAGCGGTGGCGTGAATAAGCTCGTGCATGAGGTCTGCAAGTAGGGCTCGTCGGCGACAAGCGCCAATAAACTCAGTGTGAAAGTCCCATTTCACACTGTCGGCTTTTCCATGGATTCTGACGTCAACTTTTGGGGCGATTGCGGACCGGCCGTCTTAGGCGGGGATACAGGAGAGCGGACATTCAGGTCGTCGCGAACATCGTCGTGGCCTGAACCAGTGCTGTAAGATGACCTGCGATACGAAAGTCTCGACAGGTGGAATGTTGCCACTCAGTCATCGGTCCCGCGATTTTTCATTTGGCCAAGGATGGCTGCTGTCCTGTTGGACGCGTAATGCTAAACGCGACTGTAGGTAAGAAGGCCCTCGGGTGGGGGCGACCGTATGAGGAACTCCGTCATGCACAGACTGCGGAACAAAGCTACGCTGATCACCGGCGGCACCAGCGGCATCGGGCTCGCAACAGCACGCCGCTTTCTCGAGGAAGGTGCTCGCGTTGCGATCACCGGCACCAACGAGGGCCGTCTGGAAGAAGCCCGCAAGACTCTCGGCGACAATGTGCTCATCATCGCTGCCGATGCGGGCAGCGTTGCCGCCCAGGAAGATATCGCCCGACAGCTGGGAGCGGCATTCGGCAAGCTCGATGCTGTCTTCGTCAACGCTGGCATCGTTGACTTGCGTCCGCTTGCCGACTGGAGCGAGGCGGCCTTTGACCGGAGCGTTGCCATCGATCTGAAAGGACCTTACTTCCTGGTCAAGGCCTTGGTCCCGCTCCTTTCGAATCCGGCTTCCATCATTCTCAGCGGCTCCGTCAACGCACACATGGGAATGGCTGGAACGCACGTCTATTCGTTGGCAAAAGCCGGAATGATTTCATTGGCGCGAACGCTCTCTGGTGAGCTGATAGGGCGCGGCATCCGCGCCAATGTGATCAGCCCGGGCCCGATAGACACGCCGCTCAACGACAAGCTTGGTCTGGGTCCGGCGGAAACGAAGGCTCGGGCGAACGCTGTCGTCGGGATGGTCCCGGCAGGCCGCTTTGGGACGGCCGAGGAAATTGCCAATGCGGTGGTGTTTCTGGCGTCCGACGAATGCCGTTTCATGGTCGGTTCTGAAATGCTAATCGATGGCGGCATGAACATCATGTGAGAACTCGGCCCAGCGATGGGTCTCGAACTGCGGCTCACGCCAACTCGGTAGTGGCGAGAGGGCGCCAAGGCAGATCACTTTGTGGGGCAAGGCTTCTCGAACGCCCAGTCTTTCCGGCCTGCCGATCCATCCTGCTGGGCAAGTTCGAGATTGCGCGCGAAGCTGCCATTCGCGCCAACACTGGCCTAGTCCGCAAGTGGCGCCACCACGACCTCCAGCGCCGTCGCCTGCGATGTCAGCTTTCAGGAACGGCAAAGCGGATCTGTACGGCGCAAAGCAGCCATGCCGCCGCCGCGTGTGAGACTCTGCTTCGGGTCACAAGCAGAACAGCAGCCCCCTACGGCTCGTCCCTCACATCGCGCAAATTAGACACAACGCGGCGGTTCTGCGACCTGCAGGCGGTGTCGGGGCACTCGCGGACGAGCCTGTCCTTGCCGTAGCCCTTGGCCCACATGCGGTTGCGGTCTATGCCGCCGGCGGCGAGGTAGTCCATCACCGCATCGGCGCGCTGCTGCGACAGCGCCGTTTCCTTTGCGCCGGGATCGTCGGCGAAACCCTGCAGCTTGAGCAGCCAGCGCGGATGCTTTGCCAACCAAGCGATCTGGGTGTCGAGGGTGGCCTTGGCGACGGAATCGAGCGCGGCCGAACCTTGCGTGAAATAGGTGCGGCGGCCGACATTGAGGATAAAATCCTCCTCGCTGCCCGGCTGCACGTTCTGGAAGCCGGCAACCTCGGTGTTGGTGACGTCGGGTGTGGGAGGGGCCAGCGTGTTGCTGGTCGAGCAGGATGCGGCCAGCAGCAGCAGGCCGGCGGCGAGCAGCCGGCGCGTGTTTTCAATGATGCGGTTCATGAGGCGCCAATCATTCGACAGTGGTGGAAGCGGGCGCCTGGTCGGCGATGTGCGGCAGGACCTGGACCGCGGTGCCGATCGGGCAGCGCTGGTAGAGGTCGATGATGTCTTCCGGGAACATGCGGATGCAGCCGCTGGAAGCGTCGGTGCCGATGCTCCATGGCTCCAGCGTGCCATGCAGGCGGTAGCCGGTGTCGGCGCCGTCGCGGTGCAGATAGAGCGCGCGCGGCCCGAGCGGATTGTTGGACGCGCCGCCTGCGATCATGTCCGGTAGCTCCGGCCTGCGCTTGCGCATTTCGGGAGGCGGGACCCAGTCCGGCCACAGCGCGCGGCGGTCGATCGTCGCGCGGCCGTACCATTTGAAGCCGTCCTTGCCGACGCCGACGCCGTAGCGGATGGCAGTCTTGTTTTCCATGATCACGTAGAGGAAATGGTGGCGGGTATCGACCACGACGGTGCCCACCGGCTCGCTACTGAAATACTTGACGATCTGGCGATGCCATCTCTTGTCGATCTTGGCGAAGTTGGTCTTGCGATACACAAAATTGTTGTCGCTGGCGGTACCGGCGAAAAAGGATTTTGCCGCCGCTGCTTGAGCAATATTGCCGGTTGCACCCATCGCGACCAGCGCCAGGCCGCCGAGCACGACACCCCTGCGTGATAAAACCATCGGCAATATTCCCCCTCATGCCAAAAGCCTGGCGGACCATAGTTGAGAATTACTTCGCCTCAAAGTGGAAAATGCTGCGTTGCTTCAGTCCGCCGTGTCCGGACATTCGTCATTGCCGGGTTCGGGCGGGTAGACCGGGTGATCGGCAGATTGCTCGACGAGCGTGGATACAGGTGGGTTGCGGTCGACCTCGACGCCAAAAATGTAGAGCGGTCCCGGAAAGAACGTCTACCGGTCTTTTCGGCAACGCTTCGCAGGAGGAGATGGTGGCCGCCGCGAAAATTGACAGCGCAAAGGCCCTGGTGATCACTCTGGACGACCCCGAGGCAGCCAAATCGGGCCTTGCGGCGCTGAGACGCAAACTGCCCGACCTCCCGTCAGATGCGATGGCGGAGCGCCTCAACGATCACCGCCATCGCAGGCGAGAGCTGTCGCCTGCTCGGGTAGTAGAGGTGATAGCCCGCAAACGGCGGACTCCAGTCGTCAAGCACGAGCCTAAGGCATCCCTTGGCGATGTGCTGGCTGACGAGGTTTTCCGGGACATAGGCGATCCCGAAACCGCTTATCGCAGCCTCGATCATGGGAATGGACGAATTGAAGGTGAGTTGGCCTTCCACCCGCACACGAAGGTCGCGGCCATCCCTGGCGAATTCCCAGGCATATAATCCGCCGAACGTCGCCTGCCGCATATTGATGCAGTCATGATCGACCAGATCCTGGGGTGCGGTCGGAACCGGATGGCGGGAAAAGTACTCGGGAGAAGCCACGGCCACGAGCCGCCAATCCGGCCCGATGCGCACTGCGATCATATCCCTGTCGATGCTCTCACCAAGCCGCACGCCTGCGTCGAAGCGCTCTTCCACAATGTTCTTCAAGCCGTTGTCGCTGTAGAGCTCGACGCACACGTCAGGATAGTCGCCGAGCAAGGGCTGCAGCTTCGGCCAGACGGTCGTCTGGAGCGCATGGTCGGACAGCGTGATACGGACCGTTCCGGAGGGTTTGTCGCGAAAGGCCACCAGGCTTGCGAGGTCGGCTTGGATTTCCTCGAAGCGGGGAACAAGAGATTGGAAAAGTCGCTCGCCAGCCTCGGTCGGTGCGACGCTCCGCGTCGTACGTGTCAGCAGGCGGACGCCAAGACGAGCTTCAAGCTCCTTGATTGTCGAACTCAGGGTCGACTGCGAGGTTCCGAGCCTGGCCGCCGCCTTGGTGAAGCTGCGCTCCCGCGCGACCGCCACGAACCATAGCAGATCCTTCATGCCATCGCGCTGCATAGGGCACCTCCGGTCGGACATTTATATCATGAGCAGATAAGTCCATGCGAATTACTTAGTCTAATAGTATGGGTTCCTCTGCAATATCTTCCGGCATGGCGATGGGGATGAGCGGCTGATCCGCCCCAGTCGCCTTGCAAGGATGTCAATTATGGAGACGACCTACGACACAAGGCTTGTCGAAGACCGGGCCGCATGGGGCGCGGTGTTGTCGATGGCGCTGTGTGTTTTCGTGCTCATCGCGTCGGAATTCATGCCGGTCAGCCTGCTGTCGCCGCTAGCGGCCGATCTCGGCATCACCGAGGGCCGCACGGGACAGGCGATCTCGATTTCGGGCGCTTTCGCCGTCGTGACCAGCCTGCTGGTCACCGGCCTCACGCGCCGGATCGACCGCCGACTGGTCGTGACCGGCTTCACCCTTCTCCTCATCGTGTCCGGGCTCGCTGTCACCTTCGCGCCGAACTACGCGTTCCTCATGGTCGGCCGGGCGCTGCTCGGCATCGCGATCGGCGGATTCTGGTCGATGTCGACTGCGATCGTCATGCGCCTCGTGCCGCAAGACATGGTTCCGAAGGGTCTCGCCATGCTAAACGCTGGCAATGCCATTGCGGCCACCATCGCCGCGCCGCTGGGCAGTTTTCTTGGCGCCTATGTCGGCTGGCGCGGCGCTTTCTTCCTCGTCGTGCCGCTTGGGGTCCTGGCGCTGGTCTGGCAGTGGACAAGCCTGCCGGCGCTGCCCCCGCGCCGGAGGAAGCGTCCAGGCAATCCGCTGGCGCTCCTCGGCGGTCTTCCTGTCGCCACCGGGATGGCGTCAATCATGATGCTGTTCATGGGTCAGTTCGCGCTCTTCACCTATCTGCGGCCCTTCCTCGCGAGCGTCACCCGGCTCGACATCGCTGCCCTCTCGGCGGTCCTGCTGGCGATGGGGCTGGCGGGGGTGCTCGGCACATGGTGCGTCGGCCGGCTTTTGCGCACGCGCCTGTTCGGCATCCTCGTCGTCATCCCGCTGGTCATGGCTGCGCTGGCCGCTGCGCTCATCGCCCTCGGTGCCTTGCCGGTTCCCACAGCGCTGCTGCTCGTTGCCTGGGGCTTCTTCGGCACGGCCGCGCCCGTTGGCTGGGGCACCTGGCTCAGCCGCACGTTGCCGGACGACGCGGAGGCCGGCGGCGGGCTGCAGGTAGCCGTCATCCAGCTCGCCATCACCGGCGGTGCCGCCATCGGCGGCACGCTCTTCGATACGGTCGGCTGGTGGGGAGCGTTCACTCTAGGCGCGGTGCTGCTCTGCGGATCAGCGCTCGCCGCCTTTGCCGCATCGCATATGGCCCGGAGGTCTTTGCCATGACCATCGAGCGTGCGCCGCTTAGCCGCCGGACATTGCTCGGCGCCGCGCTCGCGGTGGCGGCCCTGCCTCGCGCAGCCGCCGGCCAAGAAGGCGAAGCCTCAGTCAGCCAGGAGCCCACTGACATGAAGATCAGGATGATTTTCAACGGCCGCACCATTACCGCCACGCTCTACGACAATCCGTCGGCGCGCGACTTCTTCTCCATGCTGCCGCTCCACCTCAAGATCGAGGACTACGCGCATAACGAGAAGATCGCCTATCTGCCGCGCAAGCTGACTGAAGAGGGAAGCGGTCCGTTCGCCAACGAGCAGCCCTATGACCTTTGTTATTTCATGCCCTGGGGCAACCTGGCCATGTTCTACGCCGACTATCGCCATCCCGGGCTGATCAGGATCGGCCGCTTCGACGAGGGCGAGCAGGCCCTGCACATTCGCGGCGCGTTCCCGCTTCGCATCGAACGCAGTTGAGGACTCAGAGGAGATCACCATGGACATTCTTCGCGCTGGCACGAGGCCTTCCGGCAAGGGGCCACCTGACTGGTTCACCGGCACGGTGCGATCGATCCGCTCTTCAATCCCTTCGATGCCGGGCGGGTCCAAGGCGCACAGGTGACCTTCGAGCCCGGCGCCCGCACCGCCTGGCACACGCATCCGCTCGGCCAGACGCTGATCGTCGTCTCGGGCCTTGGCCGCGTGCAGCGCGAGGGTGGCCTGGTCGAAGAAATCCGTCCCGGTGACGTCGTCTGGTTCGCGCCCGGCGAAAAGCACTGGCACGGCGCGTCGCCTCAGACCGCCATGACCCACATTGCCCTCCAGGAGGTCAAAGACGGCAAGGTCGTGGACTGGCTGGAACATGTCAGCGACGCCGACTACGGCGCCTGATCTTCTCGACTCGAAAGGAACCAAAATGCGCGCAACTGTTCTTCACAAACCGGGCGACATCCGCTGCGAGGAAATCGCCGATCCGAAAATCATGCAGCCAAAGGACGCCATCATCAAGCTCTCGGCAAGCTGCATCTGCGGCTCGGACCTGTGGCCCTATCGCGGGCTGCAGCCGGTCGACGGCCCGATGCATATGGGCCACGAATATTGTGGCATCGTCGTCGAGGTCGGCGCAGAGGTGCGCACGGTCCGTCCCGGCCAGTTCGTCGTCGGCTCGTTCTGTCTCTCCGACAATACCTGCCCGCACTGCCGCTTCGGCTTCCAGTCGTCCTGCGTGCAACGCGAATTCATGTCGGGCGCGCAGGCGCCTTACGCCCGCGTGCCCTTGGCGGATGGCACACTGGTCGCCACCGCCGAGGTGCCGCCGGCCGAACTCATCCCCGACCTGCTGGCCGTGTCCGATGTGCTCGGCACTGGCTGGTATGCGGCCGACGCAGCCGAGGTCCGAGAAGGATCGACAGTGGTGGTGGTCGGCGACGGTGCGGTCGGCCTGATGGGCGTGCTTGCGGCCAAGGAGATGGGCGCCGAGCGCATCATCGCAATGAGCCGGCACGTCAGCCGCCAAAAACTCGCCCGCGAGTTTGGCGCCACCGACATTGTGGCCGAGCGTGGCGAGGAAGGCGTCGCGCGCATCAAGGAGCTCACCAAGGACGTCGGCGCGGACTCCGTCCTGGAATGCGTCGGCACGGCGGAATCCTTCGACCAGGCGCTGGCCTGCTCTCGCCCTGGCGGCACCATCGGCTATGTCGGGGTGCCGCACGGCGTGAGCTTCGACGGCCAAAAACTATTCTTCGGCCAGAAGCGCATGTTGGGCGGCCCGGCGCCGGTGCGCCGCTTCCTGCCCGACCTTATGGACCGTGTGCTGCAAGGTCGGATCAAGCCCGGCAAGGTCTTCGACCTCAAGCTGCCGTTGGCCGAGGTCGCTGAAGGCTACCGCGCCATGGACGAGCGGCGCGCCATCAAGGTCATGCTTTCGGTGTGAACGAAGATTGGGCGGACGGCCTGTGCGCACCCGCAACTCAGAAAAGGAACAACAACATATGACGATGAGATTGAAGATAGCCCCCCTAGCGCTTGCGCTTTCGGTCGCCACGCCGGCTTTCTCCCAAGAGTCCCCGATCATCGGCGCATGGCGCATGAGGTCGCTCGAGGCCGGCGCCGAGGGAAATCTCAAGCCCGTGCCATATTCCGGCCAGGTCATCTTCACCGAGGCCGGCACCCTCTCCGTGCAGGCCCAGAACCCCGACGCCAAGGCGCCGGACACGCCTTACACGGCGAATGGCTACGAAGCCTATTACGGGCCGGTCGCCATCAACGACCAGGACAAGACCTTCGTCATCACGATCGAGTCCTCCCTGGTCCGCAACCTTGTCGGGAAGAGCATGAAACGCAAATTCGAAGTCTCGGGCAACAAACTGGTCCTCACCCCGGACAATCCGGCCGAAGGCTGGCGCGTAACCTACGAACGTTACTGATCGGAACAGCCCGACTGTCAACATGTCACCGGTGGCCACAATGGCGCGGACTTCAGACCGAAATGGCGCGACAGCGGAACTGGTGCCAATCATGGCGGCTGTCTTCGCCGGCTTCCTCCTGATCGGCTTGGCGCTACCCGTCCTGCCGCTGCATCTTCACCAGCAGCTCGGCTTCGGCCCCTTCGCGGTCGGGCTGGTGACGGGCAGCCAGTTCGTCTCCTCGATGCTGTCGCGCATTGGGGCTGGAAACTATGCCGATGGGCGCGGCGGCAAGCGGGCCGTCATCGTCGGCCTCATTGCCGCTGCCCTGGCGGGGTTCATTTATCTCGGCTCGCTGGCATTGCTCGACCGACCCGTAGCGTCCGCATCGGCGCTCTTCGCCGGCCGGGCGGTACTGGGCGCGTCTGAGAGCTTCATCATCACCGGCGGCGTCGCCTGGGGCCTTTCCCTTGCGGGCGGACAGAACTCCGGAAAGGTCATAGCCTGGGTGGGCATGGCGATGTTCGCGGCGCTCGCGCTAGGCGCGCCGATCGGATCTGCGCTTTACGCGGCGAGCGGCTTCGCCGCGATCGCACTCGCGACGGTCGGCCTGCCGCTGGCGACGCTGCTTGCCATCCTGCCTATGCGTGGCACCAGCCTCGCCGCGAGCGCCGCGCGACAATCATGGACGAGCGTGGCGCAAACGGTCTGGCTTCCCGGCGTCGGAGCTGCTTTCAGCAGCCTTGGCTATGGCGCGATCCTGTCCTTTGGCGCGCTGCTCTTTGCCGAACGCGGCTGGCAGCCGGTCTGGCTTCCCTTCACCGCTTATGCCGCGTCGCTGATCGCGGCAAGGCTGTGCTTCGGCCACCTGCCTGACCGGTTGGGGGGCGCGCGCGTCGCTGTGATCTTCGTGGCGGTCGAGGCGGCGGGGCTGATGCTGATCTGGCTTGCGCCCGGGCCTGTTCTCGCCGCCATCGGAGCGGGCCTGACTGGCCTTGGCTACTCGCTGGTCTATCCCGGTTTCGGTGCCGAGGCCGTAGGCCGTCTTCCGCAACGCAGCCGCGGCCTGGCCATGGGACTCTACACCGTCTTCCTCGACATGGCGCTCGGCTTCGGCAGCCCGGCGCTCGGCTTGGTCGCCGCGTCGGCCGGCCTGCAATTCGTCTTCCTCGTCGTCGCGGCGGCGACGCTTCCGGCGTTGGGCATCGCTCTGCTGCTGGTTCGCCGTAACGCTCCACTATAGCTAGTCTGTGCTCGAGATGTCGCGCAACCACGATCGCCCACTTCGGGCGACGTCTGCTTCCGGGCAATGGCAAGACCGACGTCTACGGCCGACATTGGCGCATTCCGCATCGACGACTTGGGGCCGAAAAGGAGACGTTCGGCGAAACCGTTTGCGCGTTTGGTGCTTGCCATAGCTGGTCGGGATTTTTCCCCGAGACGCCTGAACGATTTATGAAATTTCTTTTTGCAGCGATCGCCGCGTTTTCCGAGAATTCTAAACGGCCTCCTGCGAATGGATTTTACACTAGATTCGAGTCATAGTTTCGCAGGCGCGCCGTGACTGGCGCAGATCGGGCGAATATAAAGCTAAAGATTGTTTGCTTTCGCGCGAAGTTCGAAAATCGAGTTATAACTTGATTTTCTAGCAGTCACACACCATAATGGATATATGGCTTCCTTAGCTCCCCCGTCGGGCGATTAGAAGGAAGAGAGCGAAAGCATAACTTAATGGCACTCAGAAGCGCAGATATTTTGTTTAAGGATCAATCCGCCGGCACGTTGGTCGAAACGGCCAAATGGCGGAACGCGCTTCGACTATCATGCAGACTGGAATAAAGGCGATATCGCCTGCTGCTTCCCCTCCACGCAACGCGAACATGAATGGAAGGTCGGCCTGCATCAGTTCTTCCAGCACCTCGGGGCCGAAGGATGGCTACGCGAACAACAGGCGCGTTCGGCACATGTCGTTGAAGAAGACGACCTTGGGCTGCTCCTTCGTTACGGCGCAGACTGCATTGGGGCCGTCACCATCCGGCCGCCGGACGATGCCGCACAGCTCCCGGAAATCACCGAAGCCACGCCCAGCCCCGGACGCACGGTTTCAGGTGTGCAGAAGAAACTGCTTGTCACTAAGGACGATGAGAACAGGTTTGTTCCCGCGAGTGCGACGGGATCAGCGCCCTATATCGCTAAATTCAATTCCGACCGGATAAACAACCTCGTTCGGAATGAACTCCTGAGCCTGCGATGGACCGCCGCCGTCCTTGGCGAAAGGGAAGTGACCGCGTTCACGACCTCACTCGTCGCGGCTGTTGACGAAACGGCGCTCATTGTTACCCGCTTCGACCGGAAACCGAACGGTGAGAAACTGCGCCTCGAAGACTCTGCGCAGATCCTCCGCAAGCCCAAGGGGCAGGACTACGCAGGTAAGTATGATGCGGCCTACGAGGATATTGCCGCGATCATTCGCCAGCACTCATCGCGCGCGCCAATCGACCTCTTGCGGTTTTTCAACCGCCTGATCGTCTTCACCCTGATTGGGAATTGCGATGCCCACCTGAAAAACTTCTCCCTTCTGGAAACGCCGACGGGCTTAAGGCTATCCCCCGCCTATGATGTGGTGAACACCGCATTTTATGACGGGTTCGACCAGACATTAGCGCTGTCAATCGGCGGTGGGAAAATCCATCTGGAAGCGGCCAACCAGGCGATTTTCCGTGCCTTCGGCAAGGAAATCGGCCTGCCGGATAGGGCCATCGACCAGACATTCAGACAGCTAAAGCGGCAGGTGGAGAAAGCTGCATCCATTATCCGTCCGCCCGTCGCGGAGCCGCCGGACGGCTTCGCGCATAGATTCAAAGAGATCGTGGACAATTCATGCCTGAGAATACTGGAAACATAGCCTCGCTCGCGTGGCAACGGTACGTGGAAGAAACCTTGCGCCGTCGCAAGGCGGAAGGTCTTACACAAAAAGATCATTCGGCTTTGGCGGGTGTCAGCCATCCGACAATGGCTGCGTTCGAGCGTGGTGAAACGACCCTGACACTGGCGAAAGCGCTAGATATCCTGCGCGTCGTGGGTTTGGTGGACGAGCCTACCGAGGGGGACACGCAAGCCCAGTTCGTGCGCGATGCATTTGAGCGTTGGCGTAATCTGGTTGCTCCGCTCCCCGAGGATTCGCCTGCGCGGTTTCCAAATGGCTGGTATCGGTTCGACTACTGGCTTGAGGGCGATCTCAAGATGCGGGAGCTGACCGCCTTTGAACGCATTCTTGAAAAGGCCGTGGTTCGGAAAACGGGCTGGCCGCCGTTCTGGCTTCCGACACGAGAGGCTATTCAGCCGCGTGAAGTTGATGGACTGATTGAATGTTGGCTTGCACCGCAAGGCGAGGAAGTCGAGCGCGGGTTTAATGATCCTGCGCATTGCGATTTCTGGCGCGCGGCACCTTCGGCGCGCATGTTCCTGATCCGCGGTTATCAGGAAGACGGTGCCGAGACATTCCCCGCCGGAACGATCCTCGACACGACGCTTCCCCTATGGCGGATGGGTGAGGTTCTGTTGCACGCGGAAAAGCTTGCATCGCTCCTTCGCAAAGATGCCGATACGGCCGTGACGATTCATTTCCGCGCCATGTTCACGGGCCTGCGCGGTCGTGTGTTGCGCTCCTGGGCTAACCCGCTGAGTGATCTGCTTGTCGAAGGTCATGCGGCGCGAAGCGATGAAGCCGTGCTGGAGGCAAAGTTTTCTGCAAACGACATCGAGAGCCGATTGGCCGAATGCATGCTCCCGTTGTTGACGTCGCTCTTCGAGAGGTTTGGCCTGGCAGGGCTTTCGCTCAACCGCGTCGAGGCGGAAGTGCAACGCTTGTTGAATAGCCGCCTCAGCAAAGAACGTCGTCCGCGCCGCTAGGGTGACCGCAAACCGCTTGAGATGGCGCAAAGACCACAATCTACGGACTCGGCCACGACAGCATGAAGGGACCCATCAAGCGGAGAGCTACTTAAGCTGGTACCCGACGCCGACAGGCCCGCCTGATTCGAACGCCTACACTGAAATTCTCATTTGGCGTTCGGATGTGAGCTTTTAGAAGGCGCTTGGCGCAGCGTAGGCGACCGACCTCAGGCGCAGAGCAGACGGTCGGGTTTCCAACCCGGAGCGACAAGAGCTGACCTTGGTCGGCGCAAGTGTCGTCCTGACGTGACCCAATGCGGTCTTCCGTTGCGAGCGTCGCTTGCTGGAGCGGGTTAAGTCGGTCGGGGGCCAATGGTCTTTTCAATGGAAAGCTAATATACATGGGAAACCCAACGAGCAGCGCCTGCCAGATACTTGAGGAATGCCATGCGAAGGCTCATCTTCACGGCGATGTGTATCGCCGCCGCATCAGCCGCTAACGCCCATGATTGGTACGAAGATAAGATTGACCCACAGACCAAATTCAAGTGCTGCGGCGGTTCAGATTGCCGCGCCATACCTCGGTCTTCGGTGCGGTCCAGGGTGGACGGCGGGTACACTTATTTGCCGCATAATTTCACCATCCCACGGGACCGGGTACAGGAATCCCCGGACGGGCAATACCATATCTGCGAAAATAAATATGTTGTAACCAACCAGCTGTATTGGCGTTGCTTCTTCGCACCTCGTGTCGATGTATCTATACTTCTAAAGCATTAACCGCGCGTCGCTTCCGCAACTTACATATGCAATGTGCTAGTCCAATTAATTCTGTTGGACTTTCTTCAAAATTGCCGAAGCTCAAGCGGTGCGCGACTGCCCCAGGGATTTCATTGGATACGTCGCGGCTATCGAGAGCCTGCGCCCCTGGGCGTAACTCCATGGGCGCCGCCGCGGGTGACTTCTGGGCGCGCTCCGCAATTCGGCGACGGTCCAGATTTGATCGTGTCGGCGCGGCCGTGATTGTATAGATTGGCTGCGTGGCCCGCCTTGCCCGCATTGTCGTTCCAAGTCCACTCGCCACGTGACGCAAACGCGGTAACGGCTGGCGATTTCGACCACGATGGACAGCCAAGCGATAGGGGATAACTGGCGCGGGATCATCAGCACGGTTCATGCGGGAGCGGCATTCGCCGGATGGGGCAGCTGCGGCTGCAGTCTCGAATTTGACGCATCAGCACTTGCAAATCGTCAGCCGAGGTCTTTTGCTCGCGCGATAGTTGCCCTTGACCGTTGAATGGTTGGCGAACAGATGAACAAAATCGATCGACGGCGGCCAGAATCAGAAACGGACGCCACAGTAAATGCCGCAAGACTTGGAACTCGGCTGCGCCTCGCCCGCCAGACACGCGGCATGACGCTGAAGAGGCTGGCCGCGGCTGCGAATTGCTCGGAAAGCCTGCTGTCCAAGATCGAGAACGGCAAGGCTTCGCCATCCCTGCCCATGCTTCACCGTCTGGTCGAGGTTCTCGACACCAACATCGGCTGGATGTTCGAGCAAGTCGACGACGACGAGGCGATCGTATTCCGGGCGGGCGCAAGGCCTTTGATCGCGCTCGACGCGCTACGGCGTGGGGAAGGAATTTCGCTCGAACGCATCATCCCGTATTCGCCTGGCCACCTCTTGCAATGCAACATCCATCACATCGAGGCAGAGGGCTCGAGCGAAGGTCCGATCCAGCATGCCGGCGAGGAAGTCGGCTACGTGCTCGCCGGGCGGGTCGAACTGATCGTCGACGGCAAGTGCCATGCTCTCGCCACGGGTGATGCCTTCGTGTTCAGGTCGGAGCTGCCGCATCATTACCGCAACATCGGCGAGGAACGCGCTAGCATTTTCTGGGTCAACACGCCGGCGACTTTCTGAGCAACGCTCTGCGTTCATTTGGATTGACAAATATTCAAGTCTCTTGAATGCTTGCCTCGTGCCTGTAGCACCAACGGGACCAGCCGAGGTCTGGTCCGCAAGTAAGGGGAACCGAAATGCGTCTGTTCAAACTTCTCGCCGGCTGTGCCGCCGCCATTGCCATGGGCTCGGCAGCCATGGGATCGGCGCTTGCCGATACGTTCGCTCTCGTCAACATCAACCAGCAGGCCCTGTTCTTCAACCAGATCAACGAGGGCGCGCAAAAGGCTGCCGACGCCGCTGGCGCCAAGCTGGTCATTTTCAACGCCAACAATGTGCCGAGCGCGCAGAACGACGCGATCGAGAACTACATCACGCAGAAAGTCGACGGCATCATTCTGGTCGCCATCGACGTCAACGGCGTCAAGCCTGCGATTACTGCAGCCAAGGCGGCCGGCATTCCCGTCATAGCCATCGACGCGCAGATCCCCGACGGCGACAATATTTCGTTCATCGGCGTCGACAACACCAAGGCCGGCGAGGACATCGGCAAATTCTACGCCGACTATGTGAAGACCGATATGGCCGGCAAGGCCAAGATCGGCATCGTCGGCGCACTCAATTCATTCATCCAGAACCAGCGGCTCGACGGCTTCAAGAAGGCGGTGACCGAAAGCGGCCAGGGCGTCACCTTCCTCGACACAGTCGACGGCCAGAACGTTCAGGAGACCGCCTTGAGCGCTTCGGAAAACCTGATGACGGCCAATCCGGACATGAACTCGCTTTATGCGACCGGAGAGCCGGCCTTGCTCGGCGCCGTTTCGGCGGTGACCAGCCAGGGCCGCACCGGCGACGTCAAGGTGTTCGGCTGGGATCTGACCAAGCAGGCCGTTCAGGGCATCGACGACGGCTGGGTGGTGGCGGTCGTGCAGCAGGATCCGGCCGGCGAAGGCAAGGCCGCGGTCGAAGCGCTGGGCAAGATCAAGAAGGGCGAGAAAATCGACCCGATCATCAATATCCCGGTGACGATCGTGACCAAGAAGAATGTCGACCAATATCGCGCGATGTTCAAGTAAACTGCGTCGGCGACCGAGCCGCGGCGCCGCCCGAGGCTGCGCCGCGGATCCCTTGCAATCGCGTGGAATTCCATATGAGCAGTGGCCAGACCTATCGGGTGCGGATGAGCGGCATCTCAAAGCGCTACAACGCCATCCAGACGCTCGATGACGTGTCGCTGACGCTGAAGCCGGGCGAGGTGCTGGGGCTGGTCGGCGACAATGGCGCCGGCAAGTCGACATTGAGCAAGGTGCTGTCGGGGGCAGTGGTTCCCGACGCCGGCACCATCGAGATCGACGGCAAGCCGGTGATCTTCAGCTCGCCGGCGGACGCACGTGCGGCGCGCGTCGAGATGGTCTACCAGGACTTGTCGCTGTGCGACACGGTCGATGTCGCCGGCAATCTGTTTCTCGGCCGCGAGCCGCGCCGCCGCATCGCAGGCATTTCCTTTCTCGACAAGAAGCGCATGCATGACGAGACGCGCCAGATGCTCGATCGGCTCGGCATCGTCATTGCCGACACGCGGCTCAAGGTCGAAAACCTCTCCGGCGGGCAGCGCCAGTCGATCGCGATCGGCCGCGCCGCCTCGTTCGAGCCGGCCGTGCTGATCATGGACGAGCCGACGGCAGCGCTTGCCGTGGCCGAAGTCGAGGCGGTGCTCGAACTGATCCGCGCGGTCAGTGCGCGCGGTGTCAGCGTCATCCTGATCACGCACCGGCTGCAGGATCTGTTCCTCGTCTGCGATCGCATCCAGGTCATGTATGAAGGGCGCAATGTCGCCGAGCGGCTGATCGGCGAGACCAATATCGAAGACGTGGTCAATCTGATCGTCGGCCGCAAGTTCAGTGCGCGTTCCGCCACCAATGGCTATCGCGGTGGAGCGCCGGCATGAGCGACGCGATCCACACCGCCCAGCCCTCACGAGTACGCAGGGGCACCTGGCGCGATGCGCTGCTCGCCAATGGCAGCGTCGTCTCGATCGCGCTGTTCTTTCTGGTCGTCTGCATCATCTTCTCGGTTGCGACCGACGCGTTTCTGACATCGCCCAATCTGTTGAACATCCTGCGGCAGTCGGCGCCGCTGCTGATCGTCGCCGCGGCAATGACTTTCGTCATCACCACTGGCGGCATCGATCTTTCGGTCGGCTCCGTGCTGGCGCTGGTGGCGACGCTGTCGGCGACGGTTTTGCAGTTTGGCCTGCCGTGGCCAGTCGTTATCCTCGCCATGTTGGCGCTCGGCGCCCTGCTTGGGGCGGTACAGGGCTATTTCATTGCCTATGAGGGCATCCCGTCCTTCATCGTCACGCTTGCCGGGCTTTCGGTGATCCGTGGCGTGGCGCTGCTGATCACCGGCGGCTATTCCATCCCCATCGAGCCAGGAAGCGCTTTCACCGTGCTGGGCCGCGCCTGGTTTCTTGGCGTGCCGGTGCCGGCGCTGATCGCGCTGACGATCCTGGTCATCGCCTATCTCGCCTTCAACGAGACGCCATTCGGCCGCTATGTCACCGGTATCGGTGCCAATGCCGAGGCGGTGCGGCGCGCCGGCGTCAACACGCGGCAGACGACGCTCTTCGTCTATGTGATTTCCGCCACCGCGGCAGCCCTTGCCGGGATCATTATTGCTGCCCGGCTTGGATCGGGATCTTCGAATGCCGGCCAGGGTTTCGAGCTGGAAGTCATCGCCGCCGTCGTGCTCGGCGGCACCAGCCTGTTCGGCGGCCGCGGAACGATCATCGGCACGGTGCTCGGCGCGCTGACCGTGGCCGTCATCGGCAACGGCCTGATCCTGGCGCATCTGTCGCCTTTCCTGACGCCGATAGTCACTGGAACGATCATCCTGATCGCTATCTGGCTGAACTTCCGCCTGTTTCGCGGCGCCGTGCGGAGCCGTTGAGCCGATGAGCGATCTGTTCGATGACGCGGTGCCCAGGCGACGGCTGCCAATCGGCGTCGAAACCGGCCATGTGATGACCGTGCTCGGCCCGGTTCCGGTCGAGGAGATGGGCATTACGCTGATGCACGAGCACATCTTGCTCGATGGTGCGCGCAGCTGGAAATGCCCCTGCCATCCCGATGACATGGCGATCGCCGAGCAGCCGGTGAACATCGAGATCATCGGCGAGTTGCGCATGAACCCATACGTCAACCGCGACAACGTTTCGCTCGACGACGCCGACCTGGCGCTGTCTGAGCTGCAGCGCTATCGCGCGCTGGGCGGCCACACCGTCGTCGATGCCACTAATATCGGCATCGGCCGCGCGCCCGAAAAGCTCGCTCGCATCAGCCGCATGTCCGGCCTGAAGATCGTCATGGGCACCGGCTTCTATCTCGAGCACACCCATCCCGAATGGCTGAAGGCGATGGATGTGGACGCCGTGACCGAGTTCATCGTCAACGATGTCGGCGGCGGCGAGACGCAGCCGCCGATCATGGCCGGGCTGATCGGCGAAGTCGGCGTCAGCAAGGATTTCACCGCCGAGGAACGCAAGTCGCTGCGAGCTTCGGCGCGCGCCTCGCGCATAACCGGCGTGCCGCTGTCGATCCATCTGCCTGGCTGGGAGCGGCTGGCACACGAGGTGCTCGATATCGTCGAGGCCGAGGGCGCCGATCTTCGCCACACCGTGCTCTGCCACATGAACCCGAGCCACGACGATCCCGATTACCAGAAAAGCCTCGCCCGGCGCGGCGCGTTCCTCGAATACGACATGATCGGCATGGACTATTATTATGCCGACCAGGACGCGCAATCGCCCTCGGACGAAGAGAACGCACGCGCCATCGCCGCCCTTGTCGAGGCGGGCTTCGGCGACCGCCTGCTGTTGTCGCAGGATGTGTTCCTCAAGATCATGCTGACGCGCTTCGGTGGCTTCGGCTATGGCTATATCCTGAAGCATTTCATACCGCGCCTGAAACGCCATGGCGTCGAGCAGCCGGCCATCGACCGCATGCTGATCGCCAATCCGAAAAGCGTATTCGCGCGGCTCTAAGCGGCCTGGAATTACACTGGAGTTCAAATGTCCAAGAAAAAGATCCTGCTTGCCGGCGAATCCTGGGTGTCGACCGCGACCCATATCAAGGGTTTCGACCAGTTTCCGACCGTTACCTACCACACCGGCGCAGACGAGTTGCTGGGCGCGCTGAAGGCGACCGACTTCGACGTCACGTTCATGCCGGCGCATGAGGCGCAGCGCGGCTTTCCACAGACCATGGAGGCGCTGTCGGCCTATGACGCGGTCGTGCTCTCCGACATCGGCGCCAACACGCTGCTGCTGCATCCCGACACCTGGGTCCACTCCAAGCCGACGCCGAACCGCCTGCGCCTGCTCCGCGATTACGTCAGCGGCGGCGGCGGTCTATTGATGTTCGGCGGTTACTACAGCTTCCAGGGCATCAACGGCGGCGCGCGCTACCGCAAGACCCCGGTCGAGGACGTGCTGCCGGTGAATTGCCTGGCCTACGACGACCGCGTCGAGGTTCCCGAAGGTTTTGCGCCCGTGCCGAAACCAGGGTCGAGCCATCCCATCCTCAGGGGCCTCGGCTCGGACTGGCCGATCCTGCTGGGTTTTAACGAGGTGACGCTGAAGGACGGGGCCGAGGTCCTGGCCAGTGTGTCGTCGGATTATGGCTCGCTGCCGCTGCTTGTCACCGGCCGTTACGGCAAGGGCCGCACCGTGGCCTGGACATCCGATGTCGGGCCGCATTGGCTGCCGCCGCAATTCATCGCCTGGCCAGGCTACAAGACCCTGTTCGAACAGATGCTGGGCTGGGCGACCGGTGAGAGCTGAGCCATGCATGTCCACGTCGTCGGCAATGCCTGCGTCGACACCATGTTTCGTGTCGGCCGCTTCCCTGCCCCGGGCGAGACCTTGAATGCCGTGAGCTACGCCGACGGTCTCGGCGGCAAGGGCGCCAACCAGGCGGTCGCAGCAGCACGGACTGGTGCAGAGGTGACGTTCTGGACGGCGCTCGGCAAGGACCCCGCAGGCGCATGGATCAGGAGGCGCCTCGACAGCGAGCTGTCAGACCTTGAGGTGAGCGAATTCGAGCTGCCGAGCGACCGCTCGACCATCGTCGTCGATAAAGGCGGAGAGAATTTCATCGTCAGCGGCGTCGCCTGCAGCGAGGCCTTCGATCCGGTGACGCAGACAGCACTTGTCCGCTGGATCGCCCCCGGCGACATCCTCGTCTGCCAGGGAAATTTGCGGACTGCCGTGACCAATTCCTGCCTCAGAGCAGCAAAGGGAAACGGTGCGCGCACCGTTCTCAACGCCAGCCCGATCGACACGGCCTCGCTGCCCGATCTCGGCCTGGCGGAGGTTCTGGTGGTCAACCAATCCGAAGCGCAAATCTTGACCGGCCGGGATGACATCGCGGCGGCGGCCGATGCGCTGGTGGCCAAAAGCGCAGGCACCGTCGTCATCACTCTCGGCGCCGCAGGCTGTCTCCTGCTTGGCCCGGGCCATGAAGAGCCGCTTCGTTTGCCGGCGCCGCAGGTCGAAGCGCTCGACACCAGCGGCGCGGGCGATGTGTTCTGCGGCTGTCTGGCCGGTGGGCTTGCCCGGGGCATGCCGGTCATCTCGGCGCTGAAGCTGGCGCTCGCCGCCGCTGCAATCGCCGTGACACGGCCGGGCACGCTGGCATCCTGTCCTTCCGCCTCCGAGATGGCGGCGCTCATCGATCAAATGGAGCTCTCATGACCCAGCTCGGCCAATCTGGCGGCGACGCGCTCGTAGACCTTTTCGGCCGCACAAAGGTGGTGATCGGCGTCGTTCATCTGGCGCCGCTGCCCGGCGCGCCGCGCTATGACGGCGAGGCTATCGAGGCGATCTACCAGCGCGGGCTCGACGACGCCAAGGCCTATCTCGACGGCGGCTGCGACGGCGTCATCGTCGAGAACCATGGCGACATCCCGTTCGCCAAGCCTGATGATATCGGCCCGGAGACGGCGGCCTATATGGCGGTCGTTTCCGACCGCATCCGCCGTGAACTCGGCAGGCCGATCGGCATCAATGTGCTGGCCAATGCCGCGATCCCGGCCCTGGCGATCGCCAGCGCAGCCGGCGCCGGCTTCGTGCGAGTCAATCAATGGGCGAATGCCTACGTCGCCAATGAGGGCTTTGTCGAAGGCGAATCGGGCCGCGCGGCACGCTACCGCGCCAGGCTGCGTGCCAACGGCATCCGCATTTTCGCCGATGCGCATGTCAAGCACGGCGCACACGCCATCGTCGCCGACCGCCCGGTGGAGGAACTGGTCAAGGACCTGGTCTTCTTCGACGCCGACGCCATCATCGCCACTGGCCAGCGCACCGGCCACGCCGCGGATTTGGGCTACATAAGCATGATCAAGCAGGCCGCCGGCCTGCCGACGCTGGTCGGCAGCGGTGTCACGCCGGACAATGCCAAGGATATCCTCGCCATCGTCGACGGGGTCATCATCGCCAGCGCGCTGAAGCACGACGGCGTCTGGTGGAACCAGGTCGACTCTGCTCGAGTAAAGGCTTTCATGGGTGGTCTGAAGCGATAACTGGACTACCCTACCGAGGGGCTTGGGGTCCGCTTGATCAGAGACGACGGACGGGCCCAGGATACTGCGCGACCAGATCGTCGACGGTCAGCAAAGTAATGCCTTCCACAATCGATTGAGCGTAAGCGATGTTCCGACGGCACCTTTCGGGGATCGGCGTGAAGGACGATGTTCGGAGCCCGTTGAGGGCTTCGACATATGACGATTTCAGAGCTTACGCTTAAGTCGAACGACTTGGAGCCGGTGCGCCGGTTCGAGGTGTTCACGGGCTCCGGCCGGCGACGCGAATGGCCTCCAGAGGAGAAGGCGCGGATCGTTGCGGAGAGCTACGAGGCTGGCGAGACGGTTTGTGCTGTAGCTCGCCGATATGCGCTTTCCCCGCAGCAATTGTTTGCTTGGCGCCGGGCTGCGCGTCAGCCCTCGGCGGAGGCGCCGGCATCAGAATCCCTGTTCGTTCCTGCGGCGGTTGCGGCGTCCTTGCCGGAACCGGTGGCGCAGCGCCCAGCACGACCACGGAAGCAGAAGGCGGTCCGCGACGCTGGCGTGATCGAGCTTGAGATCGACGGAGTCGCCATGCGCGTTGGCCGCGGCGCCGACACCAAAACGGTGGCTGCTATAATCCGCGCGCTTAAGGCAACGACGTGATCGGGCCGACGGGTGCGGTCAAGGTAATGGTGGCGACAAAGCCAGTCGACTTCCGCAAGGGTGCGGAGGGGCTGGCGGCGCTGGTGCGCGAGACGATGGGCGCCGATCCGTTCAGCGGCGCCGTCTACGTCTTCCGGGCGAAGCGCATCGACCGGATCAAGCTGATCTTCTGGGATGGCACCGGCGTCTGCCTCTATGCCAAGCGCCTGGAGGAGGGCGAGTTCCGCTGGCCGAAAGTGCAGGACGGCGTGATGCGGCTGACGGCCGCGCAACTATCGGCGCTATTGGAAGGACTGGACCGGCGGCGGGTCCACGAGGCGCGCCGGACCCGCGTTCCGGTTCAGGCGGGCTGACCGCGACGAAGTGAATCAGGCTGGATTCCGCTGTCGCGGGCTGTCGGCGAATATGGTCTGATCCGGTCATGACGATGACGGCTGACCAGCTTCCCGACGATCCGGACGCGCTGAAGGCGATGGTCCTGGCGCGCGACGTCGAGAACGCCCGTCTGATCCAGATCATCAAGGAATTGCAGCGTCATCGCTTCGGCCGAAAAGCTGAGACGCTCCCCGAGGATCAGTTGCTGCTGGGGCTCGAAGAGGCCGAGCAGATCGAGGCTGCCGGTGACGAAGAGCAGGCACAGACTGCTCTTGGCGAACGTCAGGCGCGTGTCGCCAAGCGCCGGGCGAACCGCGGTGCGTTGCCACCCCACCTGCCGCGCACGGAGATGGTCGTCGACATCGAGGACCATACCTGCCCGTGCTGCCGCAACGGCCTGCATCGGATCGGTGAGGATGTGAGCGAGCGGCTCGATATCGTTCCGGCGCAGCTGCGTGTGATCGTCGTGCGCCGGCCCAAATATGCCTGCCGCGCCTGTGAGGATGTGGTCGTTCAGGCTCCCGCGCCGGCCCGGCTGATCGAGGGTGGTCTTCCGACCGAGGCAACGGTCGCCCAGGTGCTGGTCTCCAAATACGCCGATCACGTGCCGCTCTATCGTCAGGCGCAGATCTATGCCCGGCAAGGCATCAATCTCGATCGTTCCACGCTCGCCGACTGGGTCGGCCGCGCCGCCTGGCATCTGCGTCCGGTGCATGAGCGGCTGCTTGGCAAGCTGAAGTCCTCTCCAAAACTCTTCGCCGACGAGACAACCGCGCCGGTGCTCGATCCGGGCCGCGGCAAGACGAAGACGGGCCAACTCTGGGCCTATGCCCGCGATGACCGACCATGGGAGGGAAGCGATCCGCCGGGCGTCGCCTATGTCTATGCGCCGGACCGAAAGGCCGAGCGTCCGATCGCTCATCTCGCAGGCTTCACCGGAATCCTTCAGGTCGACGGCTATGGCGGCTATCGGGTGCTGGCCGACAAGAGCGGCGTGACGCTCGCCTTCTGCTGGGCGCACGTTCGCCGACGGTTCTATGAATTGGCCGCCGCTGGCCCCGCGCCGATTGCCAGCGAGGCGCTGAGAAGGATCGTGCAACTCTACAGAATAGAGGACGATATCCGCGGCCGATCGGCCGACGAACGCCTTGCCGCACGTCAGGAGAAGAGTACTCCAATCGTAGCTGCATTCGACCCATGGCTGCGTGAGAAGCTCGGCCTGATCAGTCAGAAGACCAAGCTCGCAGAGGCGATCCGCTACACGCTCTCACGCTGGGAAGGCCTCTCGCGCTTCCTCGAAGACGGCCGCATCGAGATCGACAGCAACGTGGTCGAGCGCTCCATCCGTCCCATCGCGCTCAACCGCAAGAATGCGCTCTTCGCAGGCTCCGACGGCGGTGCGATATACTGCTCATCTGTCGATCGCCTTATAAATTAAAGACATTTTGGCGCGGATCATGAGACGCCGG
>NZ_JAMYPW010000035.1:0-64241 GCF_040320565.1 Mesorhizobium sp. M0664 | reverse complement strand
CCTCCCGGCGCAAAGCGCGCCAAACTGTTCGCGATGTCCTCGCACACCTGTTCGCGATGTCTCCGGTCCAAACAGGGGGGAGATTGGATGTCGCTTCGGCTTTCGCCAATCTTCAAAGAAGAACGCTGTCGGTGAAGCTGCCGATCTCCCCCCTTGAGGGGGAGATGTCCGGCAGGACAGAGGGGGGTGCTGTCTCGCCGGCATCGCGTCTCTGAACTGCTACAGCCCGCAGGCAGCCTGCGGCATAGGCTCCAGCCGGTAGACCTTGTCGTCGGAGCTGGTGTCGCCTTCCGCCGCTTTCGAGCACAGATCGATGATCGGCAGGCCGCTGTTCGGGTTGGCCAGCATCACCGTGCCGTTGGCGCCGCGGCGAAGGAAGACCTCCCTTTGCGCGATGTCACACGACGCAGCACCCGTCTTCGCGCTCGCCGCGCAGCGCCACTGGTCGCCCTCGCCCTGACAATTATAGACCTGCGTGACCTTGGCCGATTTCTGCCGCGTGGTAACCGAAACGGCGATATCGGCGCCGCTTGGCCAATTGGCCGGATCGCCCTCTTTGGCGAAAGACGCCAGTTCGACCGCTCCGCGGAAAACCCTGATCGACTGGGTCAGCTGGTCGGGATGCGAGCCGAGATGCCCGGCGTCGTAGTCGCGTCCGTAGCAGAAGGGCTGGTCCGGCTTCAGCCGCTCGCGCAATGGCGGGTCAAGTGCCGGGTCGATCGGGTCGATGCGCGCGAACTCCGCCTTGCAGGTCGCGGCCGGCATCGGGTCGAGCCTGAAGCCGTTATCGTCCTTGCCCAGCGCCTGCCTTTCGTACTCCGCCTTGCCGAGCTCGTCTTCCGATCCCGCGTCGAGATAGAGGTCGGGCTGCACGTCCGAGACGATCAGCCGGCCTTTGTCGTCGACCTTCAGCGAAGCCATGGTGCGGTCGCAGTCCATGCCGCAACGGATCGGGCCGGTCTTGCCGTCCTCCGACTCATGACTGCACCAGCCGCCAAGCCATTCAGGCGCCTCGGCGCCGCGCACCGTCGTCGCCATGAAGCCATTGTAGGAGGAATCGAAGCCGGTGCTTGGCTCCTCGTTTGGCCGGCTGACCGGATCGCGGCCGTAATAGAAGAAGATGCGCGTTACCTTCTGCTGCGGATGCGACTTGAGATGCGCGGCGTCATAGACGCGGCCGAAGCAGGCGTCCTTGCCGTCGGGGCTGAGCTCGGTGAGTTTGAGCGTGTCATCGGCGAAAGCAGAGCCGGCGACGGCAGCAAGCAAGGCAACCCCAACTCCGGCGCCCATCACGGTCCTTGATATCATGCTGGCTCCCCCTGCCCCGACAAGACGTGGCTTCAATTTATGCTAGGATCGAGGCCGAGGCCACGCAATTTGCGCGCGCCGGCCAAATGGGAGATGAAGCCATGCGACGCCGCGATATTTTCCGCGTCGGTCTTGCCGGGGCCGCCGGGCTTTTCGGGCTGCGCCCCACCAAGGCGGCAGCCATTGAAGTCAAGGCCGTCGAAGAGGAAAGGCAAAAGGTCGCCTATCACCTCAGCGATCTCGACAAGGTCAATTTCGTGCTCGGCAACATCAAGAACCACTTCGAAGGCACCGACGGCAAGGTCGACATCGCGCTTGTCGTGCACGGCCCAGCACTTGCCGCCTTCAAGTCGAAGTGCATATCGGCCGCCATTTCCGGGCGGTTCGCCGGCCTTGTCCAAGATGGGCTCAGCCCGCACGCTTGCGCCAACACCATGCACGGCATGGATATCGGCCTGGCCGACCTGCTCGACGGCTTCCATGCAGCCGACAGGGGCGGCGTCGTCAAGCTCGCCGAATTGCAACGCCAAGGCTACGCCTATCTCAGGCCATAGGGCAATTCCAGGAAAAGTGTGAAACGGTTTTCCGTCCGGAATTGCGTCAAGACAAAGAGGGAGCGGTTCGCCGTTTCCGTGAAACGGTGAACCGCTCTAAACTTTTACGGACTTGAACGCGAGGACTGCGAGGGCCTACGAAGAGCAGGCAGAGTCCCCGGAGGAATAGACGTGCCAGCCACCACCACCCTTGTCAGCCCCTCTCTGGTCATCCCCGACCTTGACGGAAAGGCGGTCCTGGTCACCGGCGCCTCGACCGGCATCGGCGCGGCGCTCGCGCTCGCCTATGCCGCGCAGAAATGCCGCGTCGCGCTGCATTACAATTCGAGCCGCGCGGCTGCCGAAAACCTGGCCGCGACCATTCGCAACGGCGGCGGCGACGTGTTCCTCGCCCAGGGCGATTTCTCGATCCCCGCCGATGTCGAGCGCGTCGTCGAGGACAGTGCGCAACATTTCGGCCGGCTCGACGGCCTCGTCAACAATGCCGGCGGCATGCTCGGCCGCGTGCCCTATGCCGAGCAGACCGAGGCGCATTACGACGCGGTGATGGACCTCAACGCGCGTTCCGTGCTGACAGCTTCGCGCAAGGCAATCCCATGGCTGAAGCGGCAGGGCGGCTTCATCGTCAACACCTCCTCGATCGCCGCGCGCAACGGCGCCGGTGGCGGCGCCGGCCTTTACGGCTCGGCCAAGGCCTTCGTCTCCAACGTCACGCGCGGCATGGCCAAGGAGCTGATCGGGTTCAACATCCGCGTCAACGCGGTGGCGCCCGGCACGATCGCGACACCTTTCCACGAGCGCTACTCGACCGACGACCAGATGAAAGGCATGATCGCCACCATCCCGCAGGGCCGCGCCGGCACCGCCGAGGACTGCGTCGGCGCCTATCTGTTCCTCTCCTCCGATCTGTTGAGCGGCTACATCATCGGCCAGGTGATCGAGGTCAATGGCGGGCAGTTGATGCCGTAGACGGCGAACTGCATACTCCCGGTTGCGTCATCTCAACGGAGCAAAGCGAATGTACGGACTGATCGGCAAGATGCGGGCGATGCGCGGCCAGCGTGACGCAATGATGGATATCCTGCTCGCCAGCACCGGTGCCATGCCCGGCTGCCTGAACTACATCATCGCCACCGACCCGGCCGATGCCGACGCGATCTGGGTGACCGAAGTGTGGACCGACGCCGAAAGCCACAAGGCTTCGCTGCAGCTGCCCGAAGTCCAGGCGGCAATCGCCAAGGCACGGCCGATCATCGCCGGCTTCGAGTTCCAGGTGGAGACGCATCCTGTTGGCGGGTTCGGGTTGCCGGCGGTGAAGGCGGGATAGAGGGAGAGGCCTATGGGACAGCGCCCCCCTCTGGCCTGCCGGCCATCTCCCCCTCAAGTGGGGAGATTGGCAGCTTCGCCGACAGCGCTCTTTTTTGGAGATTGGCGAAGGCCGACGTGACATCCAATCTCCCCACTAGAGGGGGAGATGTCCGGCAGGACAGAGGGGGGCGCGAAGGATCGCTGCGGATGGTTGGTGCCATTACCACCCAAGCCCTTTTCCGCGCAAAAAGGGTTCGCATTTTTTCGCCACCGGTCTAAGAGCCCATCTATGGATTCTTCCCCGAACCCGCCGGCCATCGAGCACCTGGCGCGGATCCACAAGGCCTGGCAGTGGCCCGTCCTGGTGGTGGTCTCGGTGCTGTTTGCCGGCGTGCTGGAGCTCGCCGCCCTGCCCGCCGCGCTTTTGATCGGACCGATGCTGGCGGCCATAGCTGCCGGCACCAACGGCGCCACGGTGCGCGTGCCGCGGGTTCTGTTCGGTTCAGCCCAGGCGGTCGTCGGCTGCCTGGTCGCCAGCTCCATCTCGGCCGATATCTTTCCCGTCTTCTACAGGGAATGGCCGCTGTTCCTTGGCGTCGTGATGGCGACGGTCGCGGCATCCAGCCTGCTCGGCTGGCTGATCAGCCGCTGGCGCATCCTGCCCGGCACCACCGCGGTCTGGGGCTCGTCGCCGGGCGCCGCCACCGCCATGGTGCTGATGGCCGGTGCCTTCGGCGCCGACCAGCGCCTCGTCGCCTTTATGCTATATCTGCGCGTCATCTGCGTCTCGATGACGGCAGCCCTGGTGGCCAAGCTCTGGGTCGACACCTCGGGCATCGAGGTGCCGGCCACCGTCTGGTTTCCGCCGATAGACCCGCAAGGCTTGGCCGCAACATTCGGCGTGGCGCTGGTCGGCGGCCTCGCCGGAAAGCTTTTCCGGCTGCCGTCGCCGTTATTCCTCGGCACCTTCATTTTCGGCACCGTGATCCATCTCGGGCTCGGCGTGACCATGCAGTTGCCGCCCTGGCTGCTTGCCTTGAGCTATACGATGATCGGCTGGAGCATCGGCCTGAATTTCACCAGGGCCATTCTGCGCCACGCGGCCCGCGCGCTGCCGCAGATCGTCGGCTCGATCATTGCCCTGATCGTCTTTTGCGGCGGCCTCGCCTTCCTGATCAGCCGCCTGCTCGGCATCGATCCGCTGACCGCCTATCTGGCAACCAGCCCCGGCGGCATGGACAGCGTCGCCATCATCGCCGCCGCCGCACAGCATGTCGACATCTCCTTCGTCATGGCGCTGCAATCGGCACGCTTCCTGATCGTGCTTCTGGTCGGCCCAAGCGTGGCGCGGCTGGTGGCGAGAAGCCTCAAATCATAGCAGCTTGCCTCTCCCTGATTGGTAGCCTGTTTTCCTGAAACCGGTCGCACTTTGCTGTCGCCGACCGTATCGGGCCAGCACCCGCACGAGCTCAAAAAATAACTTGACTCAAATACTCAGATTTGAGAGCCCCTTCCGTCAATGTACGGAAGAGTGGAGACGAGTTGATGCGGAAACGGACGATGACATGGCTCCTGGGGTTATCACTGCCGGGCAGCGTTGCCCTGCTCGGCCTGTCCGGGCCGGCTCACGCTCAGGACCAGGGCGGCGTCACGGTTCTCAACAAGATCGAGGTCGATGCCGAGAGCGACGAGATCCTCGTGCAGGACGGCTATGTCGCCAAGAAGGACCGCATCGGCACCAAGACCGACACGCCGATGGTCAAGATTCCGCAAGCCGTTTCGGTTGTGACGCAAAAGCAGATCGAGGACCAGAAGCCACGCACGCTGAACGAATCGCTCGGCTATGTCGCAAGCGCCAATCCCAACAGCTTCGGCTTCGACACCCGCTACGACGCCTTCTTCCTGCGCGGCTTCCAGGCCTTTTACAACGGCATGTTCCGCGACGGGCTGCGCCAGTACAACGGCCCCTCGGCCTGGTTCAAGACCGAGCCCTACGGCATCGAGGGCGTCACCATCCTGAAGGGTCCGGCCTCCTCGCTTTACGGCATCAGCGGTCCGGGCGGCATCGTCAATCTGGTCACCAAGCGCCCCAAGGAAGAACAGTTCCGCGAAATCGAAATGCTGCTAGGCGAACACAATCGCTTCCAGGCCGCACTCGACGCTTCCGGCCCGGTGAACGACGACGGCAGCATTCTTTACCGCTTCACCAGCCTCGGCCGCACCAGCGACACCGACCTGCCCGGTTATCCCGACGACAAGATCTATCTGGCGCCGGCCGTCACCTTCAAGCCGGACGAGGATACCAGGCTGACCATCCTCGGCGAATATTCGAAATCCGTCACCGGCGGCACCGCTGCCTTCTACAATTCAGGCGGCGCTCTGACGAACCTCTACGAGGGCGATCCCGCCTGGAACGACTTCGACCAGACCCAGGGCCGCATCGGCTACGAGTTCGAGCACCGTTTCAACGACGTGCTGACGGTCCGGCAGAACCTTCGCTACAGCGCCGTCGACAGCGACATCGAATATAGCGGTCATTACCCGGACGGCGTGGATCTGAAACGCTATTGGGGCCACTACACCGAGACCATGAAGAACTTCGTCGTCGACAACATGGCGCAGTTCGAATTCGATACCGGCCAGGTCAGGCACACGGCGGTAGCCGGCATCGACTACGCCTGGTCGAATTATGACGCCGGCAGCGGTATCTCCTACGTTTCCGTCGGTGACATCAAGGCCGCTCCAGTTCCTTACTCTGGCGGGCAGGAGATGAACCAGCTCGGCGCTTATCTGCATGACCAGATGGAGTGGAACGATTTCACCCTGTTCGCCAGCGGTCGCTACGACTGGGCCGACACCACCTCGACCGCCGCCGACTTCACCAGGTCCAAGCAGGACGACAGTGCCCTTTCCGGCCGGCTCGGCCTGTCCTACCAGACCGAATGGGGCATCACGCCCTATGTCAACTATTCGACGTCGTTCTCGCCCAATATCGGCTTCGTCTATGACGATGTCAGCAGCCCGATCGGTCGCGTCGCCCGTCCGACCATCGCGACGCAAAAGGAAATCGGCGTCAAATACGAGTTTGCCGATTACAACGCCGCCGTCAGCGCCGCTCTGTTCGACATCGACCAGAAGGATGGCGTCGTCTTCGACGCCTCGACCGGGATCAACAAGCAGCGCCAGCTCGACCTGAACTCGCGCGGCGTCGAACTGGAAGCCAGCGCCTCGCTCGACAACGGCCTCAGCATACTCGCCTCCTACACCTATCTGCGCGTGAAAATCGAACGCGGCGCCACGGGAACCGCAGGCAAGGAACTGTCGGCGACGCCAAATCACATCCTGTCGCTCTGGGGGCAGTACCAGTTCGAGGACGGCACGCTGCAGGGGCTCGGGCTGGGCAGCGGCGTTCGCGTTGCCGGCTCGAGCTATGGCGACGACACCAACACCTTCAAGAACGACGCGCGCGCCTTCGTCGACGCCTCGCTCTCCTACGATTTCGGCTACCGCAATCCCAAACTCGAGGGCGTGAAGCTGCAGGTCAACGCCAAGAACCTGTTCGACACTCAAAAATCCATCTGCTCGGCCGGCTATTGCTACCGCGACGAGGGCCGCTCGCTGTTCGCCAGCCTGCGCTACCGCTTCTGATGTCGATCGCCGTTTCCAGCCGGGCATCGACGCCTGTCGCGATCGTCCTGGCGATCGGCGGGCTCTACGTCGCGCAGAGCGTAATCGGCGGCATCACCTGGGCGGGCCTGCCGGCGGTGATGCGCGACCAGGGCCTGCCACTCGACCGGATCGGCCTGGTCTCGCTGATCGCGCTGCCATGGGCGCTCAAGTTTCTATGGGCGCCGGCCGTCGAGCGCTATCGGCTGCCGCCGGTCGGCAAGAACCGCACCGGCACGATCGTCGCCGCCGGTGGGCTCGTGTCCATCGCCGGGTTGTGGGCCGTCGGCGCGCTCGGCCCGGAGGCCTGGTGGCCGGTTCTGGCCTGCCTGACCATCGTCGCCTTCGCCGCCTCGACCGTCGACATTGCCTGCGATGGTTTCGCCGTGCAGAGCCTGGCCAGGGAAAACCACGGCTGGGGCAATGCCGCGCAGGTCGGCGGCGCCTATCTCGGCTCGGCCATCGGCGCCGGCCTGTTTCTGCTTCTGGTCGACACTTTTGGCTGGCGCATCGCCGTTTGGGCGATGGCCTTGCTGCTCCTGCCGCTCGGTCTGCCCTTCCTGCTCGGCGCGGCCAGCCGCGCGCGCGAGGAGACGCGCGAGCATGTTCCCAGCCTCCTCGACGCGTTGAAGCGTCCCGAAATTCGGCGCGGCCTGGCAGCGTCGGCCATCTATGTCCTGGCCCAGAAGGCGGCACTCGCCATGCTCGGACCATTCCTGATCGACGCCGGGCTCGACCTCCCGATGGTCGGACTTGTCAACGGCGTCGGCAGCATGTTCGTCGGCCTGGCTGCCGCACTCGCCGGCGGCGCTCTCGTCAAATGGTTCGGCCCGCGCAACGTGCTCGTCCTGGCGCTTTTCCTGCAGGCCGGATCGCTGTTCTTCTTTTCGGTCTTCGATCTTCTTGGTGGCTTCTCGACCACCGCTTTGATGGCCATCGCGGTGCTCAGCTCGTCCGGCTTCATGGCTCTCGGTTTCGTCGCGCTTTACGCGCAGTTCATGCGCTGGTCAGATCCAAGACAGGCGGGCGTCGACTTCACGCTGTTCCAGTGCATGGACGCACTGATGAGCATGGCCGGCGGGATCGCGGCCGGCTACGCAGCGCAGTATTTCGGCTATGGCGCGTTCTTCGCCGGCGCCGGCCTCGTCGCGCTGCTGGCGGTGCCGGCGATCATCATCGTATCCGACCGCCGGTGACCGCGGAGCATCGTCGCGCACTATTCTTCGCCACCGTCCGCCGCTTGCGCCCCGCGGCGCCAGTAGGCGGTGACCAGATGCCGGTCGCGCGGCACACCCCATTCCTTGCGGACGATCCTGCGGATCTCGCGGAAATCGCCGAACTCGCATCCGGCCCAGACATAGAGATTGTCGGCAAGCGCGGTGCGGTTCCGCTGCCGCAGCACCACCGGCAACAGGCTGGCCGTGCCGGCCTCGCGCCCATGCCGATAGAGCCAGGTGACGGCAACGGCCTCGCCCGCGGCCAGCGGCATCCGATCGTCGGGACCATCGACCTCGATGAACGCTTCGGCGCGGGTTGACGGCGAAAGCTGCTCCAGGATCCTGCCGATCGCCGGAAGCGCGGTGTCGTCGCCGAGCAGCAGCAGGTTTTGCGCCTCGGGCACGCCACCTCCGCCCGGTCCGATCATGCCGATGATCTCGCCGGCAACTGCCTTTTCGGCGAAAGCGGCCGCCGGCGTATCCATACCGGGGTGGAGGACGAAATCGACATCCAGCCAGCCGCTTGCGGCGTCCAGTGCCCGGATCGTGTAGACCCGCACGACGAGCGCGTCCTCGCCCGACGGCCAGACCATCAGGCCGTCGGCGCCCATCGACGGCCACACCGGTGGCCTGCCGCGCGGCGGCAGCAGCAGCCGCACATGCAGGCCGCCACGGCCAAAGCGGCCGAGTTCGTTGCTGGCGAAGCGGACGCGCTGCATATGCGGAGAAATCCGCGTCGAGGACAGCACCGTGATCTCGCGGAAGAACACCGGCGGACCGGCATCGCTGCCGTCGCCCTGCCAGGCGATGCCCCTGGTCGTGCCGAGATGTTGCGAAAAATGGCCGGCGACCGCCATCTTCATGTAGGACAGGCAGGTTTCATCCTCGGCCGCGACGCGGATCAGCACGTTGTCGTCACCGAGCGTCGCCTTCAACGAGCCGTAATGCGTGCGAAATTCCCAATGATCGGCAAGGCCGGTATCGATCTCGGATTCGCCATGCTCGGCGCGCAGCCTGTCCATCACCGACCGGATAGCGGCACCGCTGATCCGGGTTTGCGCACTCAAATGCTCCATCGCTCAGCCTTTCGATGCCGTTGAATTCGAGATCGCCATACGGCGTCCTCGCCACGCCGGAATGCCACAGCCGGCCTGGCGTTTCCACTAAAAGATGATAAATAGAGTCATGTTTTTGGCATCAAGCCAATGAGTCCCGCGCGAGCAACGGCGGCCGTGGCGGCGAGGTGGCCTAAACGGCCCTCAAAATGTCCTTCAGCTAATCACCAGGCTGGAGATGCGGTCGCCGTCCAGGGTGAACGCCATGTCGCCCTCGCCGTTGAAGCCGTTGCCTGTGACAGCGATGCGGACCTTGTAGGTATCGCCCGCCGGTTCGATACGAATGATGCTAAGTTTGGACTGCACGCCGATATTGTCCGACTGGTTCCAGCGCGCAATCTGCTCGCGGCCCTTGAAGGACCGGCCCCAGTCACTCAGGAACGAATCGGGCGTGAACGTCTCGAGGAAAGCTTTGGTGTCGCCGGCGTTGGTGGCTTCGACAAAGCGGCGGATGGCATCGGGCGTGGTCATTTCCTTCCTCCAGGTGGCCTAATCCAGCCGGTGCATCAGATCGTCGTCCAGCCAGCGGGCGAAGAAATAGACCAGTTGCTTGTGCCACCACGGCCAGTCATGGGCGACATCGCCGCCCCAGTAGTCGACCCAGGCCGGAATCGACTTGTCACGCAGGATCTGTTCCAGCGCCTGCGTGTCGGCCAGCATCCGTTCCTCCCAGGCACCCTGCCCGCAGCAGAAGATCAGCCGCAGCGCCTTCAGCCTGACGAGCAGCCCCGGATCGACGATACCCGGCAGGTAGTCGAGCGGCGAGTTGAAGAAAATCTGTCCGTCGAGCGCGCTGCCGAAGAAATCGTGGGTGGAGTAAACCCCCGACAGCGCGATGACGCCGCTGGCCAGTTCCGGAAAGCGGAAGACGAAATTCGACGAATGGTACCCGCCCATCGAGCAGCCGCAAAACAGCGGCTTCAGCGTACGCCCGCCATTGGCCTCGGCTGCGACAGACAGGAGTTCCGGCAGCGCCTCCTCGCGCACATAGCGGAAATACGCTTCATGCCGGGCGATGCGATGGGCCGGCTCGGCGTGGCGGTCGAAGAAGGATTCCGCATCGATGCCGTCCAGCGTGAACAACTGGATGCGACCGGTGTCGACGAACTCGGCGAGAGCCGAGACGGCGCCGGAATCCTCGAACTGGTAGAACCGCCCTTGCGAAGTCGGGAACACAACCACGGGTCGGCCGGCATGGCCGTAGCGCTTGTATTCCATGTCGCGGCCGAGGTTGCGGCCAAAACCCTTGTGGTAGGAAACGTCCATCGCCTCACGCCTTTTCCGCATGGATGTAGTCGACCGCCCGGCGCAGCGCCTTCGGGTCGGTGGAGCGCAGCTGATAGGCGTAGTTTCCCATGGCGCGGCTGAAAACCTCCTCGATGGCGTGATGATGGACGATCATGTCGCCATGGGCGGCCAGCACGTCGGCATGGCTGTGCACATAGTTGAGGTGCCGCTTGCGGCTGGCATAGGCGGTGAAATACTTGCCCCTGTAAGGGCCGCCGGCGGCGTCCTTGACCACCATGTCGGCCCAGGCGGCATAAACATCGATATCGAAGGTGTAATTGATGGCATCGGTCATCCAGGCGCCAGGCGGCCGCATGTTGACCTCCAGCGCGATGACCCGGTCGTCCCTGGTTTCGAACAGCTCGATGTGGAAGAAGCGCTCGCGCACGTCGAACGCCTTGAGGATTTTCCTGCCGGCCTCCTCGACCGCCCGGCTGATCTCGGGAAAACAGACATAGCTCATATGGCGGTCGCGGTTGACCACCTCCATGACGCTCTGGTCGTAGCGGTGGCTGGCGGCCAGCACCACCTCGCCGTCGCGGTTGACCAGCCCGTCATAGGTCACCACCAGTCCTTCGATGAATTGCTCCATGACGAAGCTGACGCCTTCCGGCTTGTCCCTGAAGAAGCTGTCGAGTTCGCCGGCGTTGGAGATTTTGAAAGTGTTCGAGGCGCCGGAGCCCGAATCCGGCTTCACCACCACGGGATAGCCGACACGTCGGATGAAGGTCATGGCGCCGGCGCGGTCGGAGCATTTGCGTTGCGGGATGGTTTCGACGCCGCTCTTGCGGAAGAACGCCCGCATGCGGCTCTTGCGTTTCAAATTCTTGACGAAGTCGAGCTTGGTGCCGAAGATGTTGAAGTCGGTGCGGATATTGGCTTCCAGCTCCAGCCAATGCTCGTTGAGCGATTCGAACCGGTCGACGCGGCCCCATTTGTGGATGAAATGGCCGATCGCCCGGAACACCGGCTCGTACTCCTCCATGTCGTCGATGCGGTAATATTCCGAAAGGGCTGCCTTCAATTTGCCGTCCAGCGCATCGAACGGCGCGTCGCCAATGCCGAGCACGGTGGCGCCGGCCTTCTTCAGCCGGTCGCAGAAATCGGCGCCATTGGCTGGAAAATGCGGCGAGAAGAACACGAAGTTCATGGACGATCCCTCCCGGCGGCGAGCCATCGCACCCCGCCGACAATCGACTCTGGCGCATTTGCCGGGCTCGGGGAAGAGCAACTGGATCAGGTGAGCGGCTGGACCCGCGAAAGGTGACGCCAAAACCGTGAAATAAAAACCCGCCTCGACAGCGGGTCCTCGGCGCCAGTCAGCACCATACTCAAATTAGTAGCATAGCTGCCGGCACAAAGCAAGAACAAAGTTGCTATAATCAGGAAAAATCGCTTCATGTCGGCGCCGCGCCTTCATTGCAGCTTGGGTTCCTCTCTCCCATTTCGCGACGGCGCGGAACCCCGGTCTTGAGGCTGGATCGGCAGCTTTCTGCGACAGCGAGGCCCCCACTTGCCTCGCTTTGCCCGCTCCTGTATGAAATCCGCCATGAGCCTGCGCGCCACCTCTTTTGCGTCCCGTCCGACCGGCATTGCCGGCCAGACCGTTCGCGCGCTCGCCTCCACCCTGCTGCTTCTCGGCCTTATCGGCGATCGCCGGGTTCGCTGAAGGAGCGCCCGGCGGTCGAATTCGCCGCTCACGCGCACGCTCCTTGGCCAGTTACAAAATTGGCACGTCACATCAAGCGAACGAAATTCTGGTAAAGGCGCCGCTCGCCACCAATCCGCCTGAAGCTGGATCCGCGAGCCGCCGGGAGAAAAGACGATGAACGCACGAGAAGATATCCGTCTGAATGTAGAGGAAACCGCCAGCCCCGCGAGGGGCATGCCGGATGCTGCCCGGAAGTACCAGCCCTATCCGACCGTCGGTCTTGCCGATCGCACCTGGCCCTCGAAAGTGATCGACAAGGCGCCGATCTGGTGCTCGGTCGACCTGCGCGACGGCAACCAGGCGCTGATCGATCCGATGGGCCAGGAACGCAAGGCGCGCATGTTCGCCCTGCTGCTCGACATGGGCTTCAAGGAGATCGAGATCGGCTTCCCGTCGGCCTCGCAGACCGACTTCGATTTCGCCCGCTGGTGCATCGAACAGGGCAACGTGCCCGCCGACGTCTCGCTGCAGGTGCTGGTGCAGTGCCGGCCGGAACTGATCACCCGCACTTTCGAGGCGCTGAAGGGCGCCACCAACCCGATCGTCCATTTCTACAACTCGACCAGCGAATTGCAGCGCCGCGTCGTCTTCGAGAAGGACGTCGCCGGCATCAAGCGCATCGCCACCGATGCGGCCAAGATGATCACCGACATGGCGGCCAAGGCCGGCGGCGGCTACCGTTTCGAATATTCGCCGGAGAGCTTTACCGGCACCGAGCTCGAAGTGGCGCTGGAGATCTGCAACGCCGTCACCGAGATCGTCAAGCCGACGGCGGAGAACAAGCTGATCATCAACCTGCCCTCCACGGTCGAGATGTCGACGCCCAACATCTATGCCGACCGCATCGAATGGATGTGCCGCAATCTCGACGAACGCGAGAACCTGTTGATCTCGCTGCATCCGCACAATGACCGCGGCACCGGCATCGCCACCACCGAACTCGGCCTGATGGCGGGCGCCGACCGCGTCGAAGGCACCCTGTTCGGCAACGGCGAGCGCACTGGCAATGTCGACATCGTCACGCTGGCGCTCAACATGTACACGCAAGGCGTCGATCCCGGGCTCGACTGCTCCGACATCAACCGCATGAAGGACGTCTACGAATACTCCAACCAGCTGAAGATCCCCGAGCGCCATCCCTACGTCGGCGAGCTCGTCTACACTGCCTTTTCCGGCTCGCACCAGGACGCCATCAACAAGGGCATGAAGGCGCTGCGCAAGGCCAACACGCCGCACTGGGAGGTGCCCTATCTGCCGATCGACCCGGCCGATGTCGGCCGCAGCTATGAAGCCATTATCCGCATCAACTCGCAGTCCGGCAAGGGCGGCATCGCCTATGTGCTGCATGCGGATTACGGCCTCAACCTGCCGCGCAACCTGCAGATCGAGTTCAGCCAGGCTATCCAGGCGATCACCGACTCCGAAGGCAAGGAGGTGCCGGTCAAGCGCATCTACGAGCGCTTTCTCGACACCTATGTCGACCAGCCCGGCGCGCGGCTGAAGTTCCTCGACCACCACACCTATCCCGACACCGAGGTCAAGGGCCGGCGCGTGGTCGAGGCGGTGATTCTCGACAAAGGCAAGGAGGTGACCATATCAGGCACCGGCACCGGCCCGATCGACGGCTTCGTCGATGCGCTGTCGCGCCATGTCGGGGTGCCGATGTCGGTGCTCGATTATTCCGAGCATTCCATGCAGCGCGGCTCGAATGCCTCGGCCATTTCCTATGTCGAGATGGAACATCCGGACGGCAAGCTGTTCGGCGCCGGCATCAACACCAACATCGTCGCCGCCTCGCTCGAAGCCGTGGTTTCGGCCGCCAACCGCATCGTCGGCCGAAAGGGCGGCTAGCCGGGACTGCCAGGCCCGCGCATCAGCCCACCGGAAATTTTATCCGGTGGGTACGCTATCGCACCATAAGCACATGCTTGTAAGGCGCCGCCAGCGCGATATGATCGTACCTCAACCTGTGCCGAATTCGAAGGGATCGACACTTGCAGCATACCACGCCTGCCGCCCCCGCAGTGCGCGAAACGTTGGAGCGATTGCTTGCCAGCGAAACGTTCGGACGATCCGAGCGCGCGCGCAAGCTGCTCCGCTACCTCGTCGAGCGCGAGCAGGCAGGCGAAGCCGACAGGCTCAAGGGCTTCTCCATCGCGATGGACGTGTTCGGCAAGGACGGCGATTTCGATCCGTCGACCGATGCGGTGGTGCGGGTGCAGGCCGGCAGGCTGCGCGAGCTGCTGCAGCAGTATTTCGCCAATGAGGGCGTTGCCGAACCGGTCCGCATCGCCATTCCGCGCGGCGGCTATGTTCCGTCCTACGAACTCAACGCCATTCGCTTGCCGGCGGAGGTGGAGCCCAAGGCAGAAAGCAAGCCGGAGCCGGCAACAGAGGAAGCGGCGACGACCGCCCCGCCCGGATCGCTGGAGGACGCCCGCAACCGGGCACATCCGGCTGCATTGCTGAGCGTTCCAGCCGTCGCCCCTGCTGCTCCTTCGCTGCAACGCCATTTGCAGTTCTTCTGGCTGGCGATCGCGCTGGTCATCCTCATGCTGGGTGTGCTGATCCTTCGCCAGGGCAGCGTGGTGTTGCTGACCGGCGGCGACACGGCGATCGAGACCGCGGTGGCGACCGGCAGCATAGCAGCGCCTCCGGTTGAAAACCTCCCCCAGGTCTACATCGCCATCAAGGCCGACAGCGACCTGGCTCGCCGTGTCGCCGCATCGCTGCGCGCCGGCCTCAGCGGCTTCGATACCATCAATTTCATTGGCCGTGATGCCGACAGCCCGCCCGATCCAGTAACCGACGCCGCCAGCTTTGTATTCGATGTCCTGCCCGGGCCGCGTAGCGGCGACATCATGCTCGAGCTGCAAAGCGTGGCGACCGGCCGCGTGCTGCTCTCACGCAACCTGACCGCCGGCGACAGCGCAAACACCGCCATCGAGGACCAGATCTCCGGCATTTTGAGCTCGGCTCTTCCCGCCTCGGGCACGATCTACAACTACATCGAGCAGAGCGGCATCCAGACCGGGCTGACGGCGTGTCTGGTGCTCAACGGCAAATATTATCTCGACCAGAATGCCCAGACGCACGAAGCCGCCTACCGCTGCCTCGAAGATCTTGCCAACCGGGAGGCGAAGTCGTCGCTCGTCTATTCGGAACTCGCGTCCTTGCATCTCGAAGCGGTCACCGACCACTATCCCTACCCCGCCGACGCGACGATCGACAAAGCCATGACGTTTGCCCATCGCGCCATCCAGATGGGCCCGACCAGCCCCTACGCGCACCGCGCCCTTGGTTACCTCAATTCGCGCATGGGCGATTCCGCGGAATCGATCCGCTGGATGCGCAAGGCCTATGAGCTCAATCCCTACGATCTCGCAATGGCCGCCGCCTATGGCTACGGGCTGGTTTTCGCCGGCAGGTACGGCGAGGGCACCCCGATCATCGCTCACGCGGTGGACATCGCCAGCGCCCATCCGACATGGTGGGATTACGGGCTGTTCGCCGGAGAGTTCATGATCGGCGACATGAACAAGGCGACGCTTGCCAGCGACGGCTTGCGAACGACGGAAATGAAATCGCATTATCTGGCGGCGCGGCTGATCGGCGCCAGGGCTGCCGGCCGCGAGAAGCTGGCGAGCAGGTTGCTGCAGGAACTGACCGCTAAATTCCCGAAATTCGCAGCCGATCCGCGCGCAACTTTCGTCGAACGAAGATATCCCGCCGATCTGACCAACCGGCTGGTGGAGGCCCTGCGTGCCGCCGGGCTTGGCGGCGCCAGCTGACGTCTCCCGGCGCGTGCACGACGTCAGGTGATCGCGAAGATTTTACTGGCCATCCGGACGGCCAAAGCGCAATTCAGACACAATTTGAACCGGCCAATCTGATCCCCCATAGGTCTGATCCCGCATAGGCTGATCTCCACATAAGTCTGACCTCCCGCAAAGACTGATCCTCGCATAAGACCGCCCCGGCATCCTGATTGATTCCGGCACCAAGCCATAAAGTTTGCATGACCCCATCCCTTTACGCTGCCGAACGGGGCGCCGGCCCGACAACGATCGCCTTCCTGCATGGTTTCGGTGGCTGCCACGACGACTGGCGCGATGTGGCCGAGTCTCTGGCGCCCGGCGCGCGGACCCTGGCCTATGATCTGCCGGGACATGGGCTGTCGCTCGATTTTCCGGGCGGCGGTCCGGCCAGGATTGCAGCCAGTGCCGTCCTTGCGGATCTTTCCGCTCGCGGGATAAAGCGGGTCCATCTCGTCGGTCATTCGATGGGCGGCGCGGTGGCCGCCCTGATGGCATTGAGCGAGCCCGAAAGAATGGCGTCGCTGACGCTGCTGGCGCCGGGCGGTTTCGGTCCTGAGATCAATGGTCCGCTGCTGCGTCGCTACGCCGCCGCTGCCGGCATGGATGAAATCCGCGCCTGTCTTGCCGCCATGTCGGGACCGCAAAGCCGGCTGCCGCAGCATAGGGTCGAACTCGTCAGCGAGATGCGCCAGCGGCCCGGCCAGTTGCGTACACTTGTCGAGCTCGCAGCCGCCATGACCAGGGATGATCGGCAAGGCGTCATCCCGAACGAGCGGCTTGAAACGCTGAATATGCCAATCATGGTGGTTTGGGGAACCGACGACGCGATGCTGCCCGTCAGCCAGGCGGACAGCGTGCCGAAGCATTTTCATCTGCACCACGTGCTGGAAGCCGGCCATATGCTGGTCCAGGAAGCGCCCGGCCTGGTCGTCGAGGCCGTCCGTCGCAATATGCGGCGCCGCAGCAGGCGACTTCGTCCAGGATTCGCCGCTGCGGCGAGCTGATCGGTCTTGGCGCAGGCACGGCGGCGGCGCTTGTGCTCATCCAGCGAACCCCTTGCCGGCCCATCGATCTCGCAAGTGCATTTTGCCGGCGGCTGTGTTAATTCGGTGTTAACCAAACCCGCGAGGCAACGCCGATGAAGGACGCAGGCGAGAACATCACCCAGATCGATCAGTCGCGAAAACTGTCCGATGCCATTCGCGACGTCAAGAACGCCTTCGCCGACCGCGACGACGTCGTCGTCGAGATGCGCGAAGCGCATCGCATGCGGCTCGATCTGCTTGCCGCCGAACTCGCGTCGGTCTTCGGCGACGTGCCCACCGACATGGACAGTTTCGACTTCGCCGTCTCGTCCGGCCTGCAGCCACGGCTGTGGATCGACGCCGTCAGCCATGTCGCCATGGGGCGCGACCGTCGCACCTACCGCTTTCTCAAGGACACGCGCATCGGCCGCGTCGTCCTCGCCGAATCGACCGAGATGAAGGTCGTTGCCGACCAGGTGACGCGCTATGTCGCCGAGCGCGTCGTCGAACGCCAGAGAATGATGGAAGGCGGCATCGAGCAGGCCGTCGCCGGCCTGAAACGCGCCCTGGTGGCGGAGGCTGAGCCGCCGCTGCATGTCGCTGCGCGCAGCAACGGCTGGTCGGCGTTCTTCTCGGGCCTCGGCCTGATCGCCGCCGGCGCCCTGGTCGGCCTGGCGATTTCGCTCGTGTTGTTCTGGGACCGCATCGTTGCAATGAAAATCAGCTTTTAAAGCATTTGCAGCCAAGTGATGTCACTTGGCGTCGCAGAGTGCGGCTGACGACCGGCGAGACGCTCCCATCTGAGTTCACCGCGCCTCGGCAAGCGTGGCCTCGGCCCCCACGCCAAGCTCCATTGTCTGCAGGTCGCTGGGCGGCAATGCCGGCCCGGTCAGGCCGCGGCGCGTCAGCCTGATCCGCCAATTGTCCTTTTCACCGTCGATGTCGAGCAGATTGTATTGCGCCGGCGCATGCGAACTGCCGGGCGCCTGCCCGGCGGCGGCGACCCCGACCACCGGGATTTTGGTCTTGCGGGCGCCGATGAAGAAGAGCGACGGCACATGCGAATGGCCGTGCAGCACAAGCTCGGCACCATGCCGGTGAAGAACCTTGTGGAAGCGCGAGATGCCGAACAGCCGCTTGTTCTGCGAAACGGCGCCGCGCACCGGCGGGTGGTGGATCATGATCACCCGGAACAGGCCGCTCTTGCCTGTGGCGTCGAGCATGCCGCGCAGCCTTTCCGCCTGGCCTTCCAGAAAGAAGCCGTTGGCCATGAAGGGAGCCGTGGCGCGCGCCGTGGAGACGCCGATCAACGCAACATCGCCGCGCACGCGCAGATACGGAAAGGTGTTGCGGTCGACCGGCGTATTGACGCCGTCGCCGGTCATCCACGCCGCCCAGGACCGGCAGGTCTTGTCGAAGGCGCCCGGCACATAGGCGTCATGGTTTCCCGGCACGACCGACACGTCATTGGGCGAGCCCAGCGTCTCCAGCCAGTGCTTGGCCATCTCGAGCTCACCGTCGAGCGCCAGATTGACAAGGTCGCCGGTGATGGCGAGATGGTCCGGCCCGCTGGCCTTCATGTCGGCGACGATGGTGTCGATGACTGCATCATGCATGTAGCGGCGGCGGTTGCGCTGCCAATTGACGTAACCGACCACGCGCTTGGAGGCGAGATCGCGATAGGTTACATCGGGAAGCGGCCCCAGATGGACATCGGAAATATGCGCGAGCCTGAACATCTTTTCTTCATAGGCGAGCCGCGCGCGGCTTTCCACTCACGGTTTCGCGGACGATGACGCCGGATCCGGAGCAAGCCCTGCGCCAGACCGGCTGGCCGGGCTTCAGGGCGAGGCTGTTTCACCTGTATTTCGTACTGCGGCGGCCGATGACGCTCGGCGTGCGCGGCTTGATCCACCACCGCCCCTCCAATTCCGTCTTCCTCATCCGCCACACCTATGTCCCGGGCTGGCACCTTCCGGGCGGTGGCGTCGAGTTGGGCGAGACGATGATCGAAGCGCTGACACGCGAAGTCTTCGAGGAAGGCAACATCGCGCTGACCGGACCGCCGGTGCTGAAGTCGCTGCATTTCAACCGCCGCGCCAGCCGCCGCGACCATGTCGGCCTCTATCTGGTCGAGGCGTTCAACCAGACAGCGCCCAAGCTGCCCGACCGCGAGATCGCCGAAGCCGGCTTCTTCCCGCTCGACCGCTTGCCCCAGGGCACGACACCGGCGACGCTGCGGCGGATTGCCGAAGTTTTGGGGGGGAATTCGGCATCGCCTTACTGGTAGATCATCTCTTCAACAGCTTTGGCTGCGTCGGTATAGACCGGCAGCATTCATTGTTCTCAGAGAGATAAATGCTGAGCGATGAGGAGAAAAAATGCAACACAGCCAAAACGATAGATTTAGAATCGCGCTCTATGTATCACTTTACACGGGAATTAATGTGATAACATTTTCAGTTATAGCGTTAATTTCGACAATAGTTCTTGGGATAGATCCATACATGTTAGCAAAAGTTGGAAGATTTATCCAATTCACAATACAATTAGTTGCGGCATTCGTGACATATTTCGTTTTTATAAAGCGACATGCTCAGCTTTTTACTCGCACTGAATTCTGGAAAATGGTCGGATTCTCAACCCTGATAGAAATGATTTTGGGAATGGCTGTGCTTCTGCCGTCGGGATTGTTACGCGCAATCCCGCCCCAGATGTCGGTCGTGATCGTCATGATCAGCGGCATCGTTGCGTTCCTTGCAACGTCGCTCGGCTACTCCAATCGATTTGGAAGTACCATATTGAAAGCTGAACTCGTTAGAAGGGCAAAGATGGACTCCGAGACCTTCCGCTAGATCGCTGATTTCACGCCGCCTTCCTGAACCTGTCCCGGTCATGCGGCGCGCCGTAGTCCAGCTCCGGCCCGACCGGCACGATGCGCGTCGGGTTGACCGTCTCGTGGCTGCCGTAATAATGCGACTTGATGTGGTGCAAATTCACCGTGCCGGCGACGCCCGGCACCTGGTAGAGATCGCGCAGGTAATTCGACAGGTTCGGATAATCGGCGATGCGGCGCAGATTGCACTTGAAATGGCCGACGTAGACCGGGTCGAAGCGGACCAGTGTCGTGAACAGCCGCCAGTCCGCCTCGGTGATGCGGCCGCCGACGAGATAGCGCTGCCTTGACAGACGGTCCTCCAGCGTGTCGAGCGCCGAGAACAATTCGCCGAACGCCTCCTCGTAGGCTGCCTGCGTGGTGGCGAAGCCGGCACGGTAGACGCCATTGTTGACCGCGGGATAGACCAGCGCATTGATCGCATCGATCTCGCCGCGCAACGGTTGCGGATAAAAATCGAGCCTGGCATCGCCCCATTCGTCGAAGGCCGAATTGAGCATGCGGATGATCTCGGAGGATTCGTTGGAAACGATGGTCTGCTCGCGTTTGTCCCACAGCACCGGAACGGTGACCCGGCCCGAATAGCCGGGATCGGCCCTGGTGTAGATCTGGTGCAGGAAATCGAGGCCGTAGAGCGTGTCGCCGGTGGCGCCGTCCTCGGCCAGGAACGTCCAGCCGTCGGCGCCCATGAAATGATGGACGACCGAGACGGAAATCACGTCCTCGAGTTTTTTGAGCACGCGAAAGATCAGCGTCCGATGCGCCCACGGGCAGGCGAGCGAGACATAGAGGTGATAGCGGCCGGGCTCGGCCTTGAAGCCGCGTTTTCGCCCTTCGACCGGCGTGCCGTCGCGGGTCACCCAGTCGCGCCACTGCGACTGTGCCCGCACGAACCTGCCGCCGCTCTCCCCGCTATCGTGCCAGCGGTCCTGCCATTGGCCTTCGACTAGCAATCCCATGCAATATCCTTTCGCGTTCCTGCTCGATGTAGGGCACCAAGCGGCGCCGCGGAAATCCCCGATGCTGAACAGATCGTCAACGGCTGCGTCGTCGAGTGCGCGTCGGCTGCGCGGGCCAATTGCGGCGGCTGAAAATTGGTGCTAGCGGACATCCGCATGTTCGACTTTGCCGTGATCCGGTTCGACCGACGACGAAAGAGCGCCCGCGCTTGATGAAGCGCTGACTGGCGAACGCTGCCGCTTGCAGCAAACCTTTCCTCGCATACCGGAACGCAAAGACCATGAGCCTTGCCGACTTGAAATACCTGGCCGACGTGAAATACCTGCCGGAAACTCCGGCGCACGATCCTGAAATCGAAGCCATCAATGACGAGGCCTTCGGGCCAGGTCGTTTCGTGCTCGCCGCCTACAAGATCCGCCAAGGTGGCCCGCATGAACGGGCTTTGTCCTTCGTGGCCGTCGATGGCACAATCGTCGTCGCCTCGGTACGGATGACGCGCATCGCCGCCGGCGCTGGCCGCGCGCTGATGCTCGGGCCGCTCGCTGTGCGGCCGGCCTTCAAAAATTTCGGCATCGGCCGCCGGCTGGTGGCAATCGCGCTGGAAGCCGCCGCCAAGGCCGGCGCGCCGGCGGTGATGCTGGTCGGCGACGAACCCTACTACGGCCCGCTCGGCTTCAGGAGGCTGCCGCGGGGGCAGATCTCGATGCCGCGTCCGGTCGACCCCGACCGGCTTTTGGCGCACGAGATCGTGCCGGGCGCGTTGGCGAGGCTGGCGGGCGAGGTTTGCCACGCCGACCAGGCAAGGATTGCCGCGCACATCGCCGCGATGGCATGACCGTGCCGGTGCTGTCGCACGGTGGCTTGGCGGCATAGTCTGGGCACGGAGGAGGACGTCGAGATGAACCCGAACGGCCAGATTGCGATCGTCACCGGTGGCGGCTCCGGCCTTGGCGAGGCGACGGCGCGCGCTCTTGCCGCCGGCGGCGCCAGGGTAGCCGTTCTCGATCTCGGTATCGAGCGTGCGGCCAAGGTGGCGGCTGACATCGGCGGCATCGCCGTCCGATGTGATGTGAGCGACGCCGAGAGCGGTGCCGCCGCAGTCGCGGAAGCGGCAGAGACACGCTCGGCGCACCGCGCATCCTGGTCAATTGCGCCGGCATCGTTGTCGGCATGAAGACGATCGGCAAGGACGGACCGCATCCGCTCGATCAATACCGCAAGTTGATCGAGGTCAATCTGATCGGCACCTTCAACATGATCCGCCTGGTCGCCGACCGGACCGCCAGGCTCGAGCCGCTGCAGGGCGGCGAGCGCGGCGTCATCGTCAACACCGCATCGGTCGCAGCCTATGACGGCCAGATCGGCCAGGCCGCCTATTCCGCGTCCAAGGCCGGCGTCGTCGGCATGACGCTGCCGGTGGCGCGCGATCTCGCCCGCTCCGGCATTCGCGTCTGCACCATCGCACCCGGCATCTTCAGGACGCCGATGATGGCCGGCATGCCGCAGGAGGTGCAGGATTCGCTCGGCGCCGCTGTGCCCTTCCCTTCCCGTTTGGGCGAGCCTTCGGAATACGCGGCACTTGCCTTGCACATCATCGAGAACCAGATGCTCAACGGCGAGACCATTCGCCTCGACGGCGCCATCCGCATGGCGCCGAAATAAATGCGGTGGTGATGCCTTGGACGAACCCAGGAAAGACGTGATCCGCGCGACCGATGCCGAGGCGATCAGGCTGGCAAAGACGCTGATCCGCAGCGCCCGTTTCGGCGCGTTGGCAGTGCTCGAACCAGGAACCGGTTCGCCGCTGGCCAGCCGGGTCGGCGTCGCCACAGACATCGACGGCACGCCATTGATCCTGGTGTCGATGCTGTCCGCTCATACCGGTGCCATCCTTGCCGACCCGCGCTGCTCATTGCTCGTCGGCGAACCCGGCAGGGGCGATCCGCTGGCGCATCCGCGATTGACGCTCGTCTGCCGCGCCGTGCGGCTGGAGCGCGGATCGAACGAACACGCCCGCGCCGAGCGGCGCTACCTCAACCGCAACCCCAAGGCAAAACTCTATGCCGGGCTCGGCGACTTCTCGATTTTCCGGCTCGAACCGGAGCGCGCCAGCCTGAACGGAGGCTTCGGCAAGGCCTATCTGCTCGACCGCACCGATCTGGTCGCGACGGGAGCGATCGTCGAAGAGCTTGCCGCCGGCGAGCAATCGGCGCTCGACCACATGAACGCCGACCATCTCGATGCGATTGCCCTCTACGCAAGTCATTTCGGCGGGGCGGAGAGTGACGGCTGGATCGTCACCGGGTTCGACGCCGACGGGATGGATCTCATATCGGGCGACAATGTCTGTCGGGTTTTCTTCCCCGAGCCGCTGAGAGCGGCGCGCGACCTCAGGCCTGTCCTGGTTGACATGGCCAAGGCTGCCCGATCGGCAAATTAATCACAGCCGCACAGTTAATCGGCTTGCGTGGAAAGCAAGCCTTGAGATTTGAGCGAAATGTTCTACCTTTGCGAGTGACGCTGAATCGCTGGCGTGCATCTATAGGGAAAGTCTATGGAATCCGACGCTATTGCCCCCATAGCGGCGGATGAGCAAGAAGGCATGGGGGATCTATGGTCTCGAACAAACTAGTCGCCAACGCCGGAACCGCGGCTGCGTTTCTGACGCTGATGGGCAACGAAAAACGTTTGTTGATCATGAGCTATCTGGCCGAGGGCGAGATGTCGGTCGGCGCCATAGCCGAGAAGGTATCGCTCAGCCAATCCGCCCTGTCACAGCATCTGGCCAAGCTCAGGGCTTCCGACCTTGTCGAGACCCGCCGCGACCGGCAAATGATCTATTATTCCTGCAAGTCCGCGGCGGTGCGCGAATTGCTGCACATGCTGGACGGCATTTTCGGCGAAGGTGAACTGTCGCAGATGGCTCACCGGCTGCGTCGCGCCGGGACCTGAGCGGCCGAGGCGGAGAATGCCCCGCCAAGTCCGCCTTGCTGCCAAGTCCGCCCCTCCTGCCAAGTCAGCCTTGCTACTGAACGCGCTCGTCGGCGGCCTGCGCAATCTCGTCCTTGAACTCGACCTTCGTGCCCGGCTGCACCATGGAGGCAAGGTCTTCGGCATCCCAATTGGTCAACCGGATGCAGCCATGCGAAAAGGTCGTGCCGATCTTGCCTGGTTCGGGCGTGCCGTGGATGCCGTAGCTTTCGATGGAGAGGTCGATCCAGACCGATCCCACGGGATTGTTCGGCCCGGCAGCGATGGTGAAGGGCCGCTTGGTCTTGACCCCCTTGAAAGCGAAGTCCGGATCGTAATGATAGGTAGGGTTGTGCACCACGCGCCTGACCTCCGCCATGCCGCTTGGCGCCGGCTTCTCCTCGCTCCCAATCGAGGCCGGGTAGACCGCCAGCCATTTGCCGGCACGGTCGAGCACACGCACCAGGCGAGCGCCCTTGTCGACCTCGACGGTGGCGACGCCGGCGGGAGGGTCGCCTCTGCCGACATCAGGCACCACCAAGGTCCTGCCTGGTTTCCTGAGGCTGGTGCCCGGATTGAGCATTCGCAGCAATTGGTCGCTGACGTGGAAGCGCTCGGCCAACCTCTCCACCGCATTGCGGTAGCCGAGCCGCCGCAAGCGGGCCATCCTCTCCAAGCGAGCCGGAATACGCCTGGTGAAAGGTCCGCGCACATCCTTGCGCATCACCTCATAGGTCACCAGCACCGGCTTGGCGGAGGTTGCGATGAGTTTGCTCCAGGTTTGTGGACTGAGCTTGCCATCGGGCGGAAGTCCGTTTGCCGCCTGAAACGCGGCGACGGCTTTGGCGAAGTTCCGGGAAAGGCGACCGTCGATGAGGCCCGGCGAGAAGCGGGCGCGATCCAGAAGGATCTGCGCCTTCAGCAGCATCGGATCGACACCCTTCGGTTCGCCGATAGTGAATTGGGACTGATTGACGGTGGCTGGATCGAGCTTGGCCGCGCGGGCCACGCCGCATGCGAGGGCAAGTGTGGCGGCAAAGACGAGGAGGAGCCTGATCATCGATGTCGTCCCAGGACCGCAGCAGGAGCCCGCCTCTATGACGCGGCATGGCCCCGTGGGGTTCCTTCGCCCCATCGAAATTCTGCATTGAAGCGGCTTGGCCGAAGTGCCGTGCCGCGGGAATCAATATCTCCATGCCGCCAGGAGGCCAGGCAAGGCGTCTCGGCCCGGCGCCTTGTGATTGGATTTGACCGTTAGAACGGCGTGCATCCATTTGGACGCTGAGATACGGTCAGAGCTTCGGATCCGGCATCATGCCTTCCGAAGCCGAATCCCGATTCGCGGCCGACGCATGGTCCGCCGAGGAAGCCATGAATCCGATCCGCATAGACGACCCGCAGGATCCTCGCGTCGCCGCCTATCTCGACATCCGGGAGCGAGATCTTGCCGGCCGGCAAGGCCGTTTCGTCGCCGAAGGCAAGGTGGTGCTCGACACGCTGCTCGCCGCCCGGCGCTTCGAGGCAGAATCGGTGCTGGTGCTCGAGAACCGGCTGGCCGGCCTCGATGACGTCCTGCGCAAGGCGCCTGCCGGGCTTCCGATCTATGTCGCATCCGGCGAAGTCATGGACAGGATTGCCGGATTCCACATGCATCGCGGCATATTGGCGATCGGCCGCAAGGGCGCGGCCGTCTCCGCTGAAGCTTTGCTCGGCGCACTGCCCGCCCGCGCGCTGATCGTGGTGCTGGTCGGCATCGCCAATCATGACAATATGGGATCGATCTTCCGCAATGCCGCCGCCTTTGGCGCGGATGCCGCGCTTCTCGATCCGACCTGCTGCGATCCGCTGTACCGCAAGGCAATCCGCGTCTCGGTGGGCGCGGCCTTGAAAGTCCCCTTCGCCTGCTTTGCCGATACCGCCGGCTGCACCGCCATGCTCGACCGGCAAGGCTTCAGCCAATTCGCCTTGTCGCCGCGCGGGCAGATCGACATTCGCGATGCCAAGAGAAACGGCCGGCTGGCGCTCTATCTCGGCACCGAGGGCGAAGGCCTGCCGGAAAGCCTGCTTGCCCGCCTGCAGACACTGCGGATCGGTATGGAGCAAGGCTTCGACAGCCTGAACGTCGCCGCCGCGTCAGCCATCGCGCTGCATCATTTTTCCGGAGCCTAATTTAGAGCCGGGGCGTCCCGCTCGCGCTTGTGGAATCTTAGTCGGTCGAAGCGGCCTTCTGCAGCGCCCGCACCCGATCGGCAAGGCTGCGTCCGCCGCTCCCCGGCCGCGTATCCTCAGGCGCTGCAAGCGCCCGGGCGATCGGCGAATCCGGCCCGTCGAGCTTTGCCGTCAAGGCCACGACTTGCGCCGCCAGATCGTTCATCTCTTCGCGCAATGCCGCGCTGGCGCTGCCGGTATCGTCTCCGGCCTGTGATTTCGACGTTTCGACGGCGGCAAGATCTGTCTTCAGCCGCCTGTTCTCGCGTGCCAGCGATGTCAGCCTGGCCTCCAGCCGCTCGCGGTCGGCGTCGAGCTTGGCGGTTGTCTTTTCGATGTCGCCGTTGGCGGTCGCATTGACCTGACTGCCTGGCACGCCGGCAAGACCCACCGCAGGCGTCCTTTCAGCGCCTTTCGGCTTTTCGCGAAGGCGCACCAGTTCCTTCTCGCGGCGCTCCAGCCTGTCCTCGCGATCGGCCAGCGAGGCGAGCAGGCGTTCGACCTTCTTTTCCAACTCGCCGGTTCTTTTCTTCTCGGCCTTCAACGCATCCCGCAAAACCTTGCTTTCGGCTGCCAATTCCTGGCTGCGCCTGTCCGCCTCCTTGCGCTGGCCGCGCAGCAGCGAAATGTCGCTTGCCAACTTCTGCAGCTCGGATTCGCGCGCCACCAGCTCGATCTGCCGGCTGCTGGATGAAAAACTGGCGTCGTCATACATGTGCTCCAGTTTCCGCAGTTCGAGCCCGCGCTTTTCGAGGGCGCGCTCGGTCTCCGCAAGCCGTTCCGACAGCTGCTGCAGTTGCTCATCGCGCTTGCGAAGCTCCTCGCCGCTGGCTGTAAGATCGGCGACGACCCGGTTCTTGTCCTGTCGCTCGGCCGCCAATTCCTTCAGGGCTTCGCGGTCGCGGCCGATCTCGACCAGCTGTTCGGCGGCTTTCTCGCGCAATGACTTGACGTTCATTTCAAGCCGGCGCACCGAAACCGCGAACTCGGCGCGAATGCGATCCTTGTCCGCCTGGATCTCGGCCAGCGTCAACGGCATCGAGCCCTCGACGCGCTTGCGCGTCAGCGCCACCGCCCGCCGCCACACGGCCGGAGCAATCATCAGCGCCAGAAAGCCGGCGCAGAGAAAGCCGAGAACAAAGAACAGGATCGACTGGACCAAGATGACTATCCGTTGTGCATGGCAACCGCCAAAGGTCGACTTTGCCATCTTCGCATGACGGAAATCCGGCACCACGGCAAGAGTATGCTGCGGCAAAGCTCAGACCGTGGGATCACAGCTCCAATCGCAGTGGCGCCATCATGCAGGTCAGAACGGATTCCAGGTCGCGCGCTGGGTGAGCTTGAGGTAGCCGAGATTGACGCCGAGACGAGCGCCGACGCCGGTACGGATCGGCACGAGCAGCACATTGTTGTTCTTCAGCACGTTGAAGCCGACGCCGGCGACGACATAGGCGGAGCCGGCGACGCCGCCAAAACGATTATACAGGCTGCTCACATCGTCGAGATTGTAGACCAGCATCATGACGCGCGAGCCCTCGCCGCCGAAATCCCAGCCGAGCGAAGGGCCTTGCCAGAACACTTTGTGGTCGCCGGCATTCTTGGTGTAGAGCGTGCCTTCGCCATAGGTCAGGCCACCGATCAGCGCCCCGGACCCCTCTTCGCCGAGCAGATAGCCGTTCGGCAGGCCATAGGTGGCGAAAATCTTCTCGACGACGGTGGCGAGCCCGCCCGACGTCGCGCCGAAGAATTTATGACCGGAATCGACGATCTCCTGCGCGGTGTATTCCTGCGCCCGCGCGGCCGATGCCGAAAAGGCGACAAGGCCGATGAGCGCGATCGTCATTGAGATGACACGGAAAAAAGTCCGGTCGTAGAATCGGGAAACCATGCTTCCAATCTCCGTCAGGGAGCACTTTCGCCGACGCCTCGCACCCGTACGGCTCTTTGGCGGCCGTTAAGGATGACTGTTAGGGGCAAACTATGCCGTAATCCTTTTTCAACCATTAAACTCCCACATGAAGATGGCGGTTCGAAGGCTGTTTTCACATCGCCCGCGCAGCACCCTGCTGCGTGAACACGCCATTTTCGACAATCATGATTTCGGATTTGTTGCTGCACGCACAAGCGCTGTGTATTCAGAATGCTTGGGAGAGAGCGTGATTCGTGTGGACAGGCGTGATCATGATCGCCCGGTCATTGTGTTGTGAAATTTGCAGGGATTTTTGCCGATGGCCGAGCTTTTCACCCTTTCCGCACCCGATCTGGCAGCGCTGCTGTGCAGCCGGGTCTGCCACGACATCATTTCGCCGGTCGGCGCCATAAACAACGGGCTTGAGCTGCTCGACGAAGGCGGCGCCGACGAAGACGCCATGAAACTGATCCGCCAAAGCGCCAAAAACGCCTCCGCCCGCCTGCAATTCGCCCGCATCGCCTTCGGTGCCGCCGGTTCCGCCGGCATGCTGATCGACACCGGGGACGCCGAGGCCGTGGCCATCGCCTTCCTGAAGAACGAGAAGCCGGAACTGATCTGGAACGGAACCCGCGCACTGTTGCCCAAGAACAAGGTCAAGCTGCTGCTCAATCTCATCCTCGTCGCTAACGCCGCCATTCCGCGCGGCGGCAGGCTGGTGGTCACGCTGGAGAACCTCGAGACCGAGCCGCGCTTTGCGCTCGCGGCGAGCGGCCCGATGCTGCGCGTGCCGCCCAAATTCCTGGAATTGCATTCCGGCCACAGGCCGGAAGAGCCGATCGACGCGCATTCGGTGCAGCCCTATTACACGCTGCTCCTGGCCCGCGAAGCCAACATGACGATTTCGATCCATGCGACCGCCGACGAGATCGTCCTTTCCGCAGCCTGAAGTTCTCCTAAAGAGCGGGGAAAGTATTTTTCTCAAGTCATATTTGCGGCGTTGTCCTAACATCTGTGGGCGGGCTTGCGGATTGATTGCGTGAAGCATTGCGAAAGAAGATTTCACTTAAAACACCTTCAGGAAAATTTTACCTAACGGCTTTTCGGCTTCTTTACCAGATCGGCCTATGTTCCCCGGCAGATGCCACGACGCTGCCGGTTCGCCGCATGGCAAAGAGGGTCCCGGAATGAAACGCTGCATGTTCGTCGACAATTCGAGCGTCATCAGGAAGGTCGCAAGGCGTATCCTGGGCGGTTCCGGCATGATGGTGATCGAAGCCGCCAGCGGCCACGAGGCGATCGAGATGTGCGCGGCCGACATGCCTGATATCATCGTCATCGACGGCGCCTTGCCGGACATGCAGGCGCAGGACCTCATCCGCCGCCTGCGCGCCATGGAAAGCCCGGTATTGCCGCAGGTTTTGATTTCGCTGGTCGAGGTCGATGTCGGGGCGATCATGCGGGCAAAACGAGCCGGCGCCCAGGGCTACCTGCTGAAGCCGTTCAACCGGCCGCAACTGCTCGAGTGCTTCCGCGCCTTGAAGATTGCCGCCTGATCAGAGCTGTTCCATTCCGACGAAAATCGGATCGGCTCTATCTTGTTGTTTTGCCGGGTTCTTTTCCGAAAAAATCGGCGCCCACCTTGGGATCACGCCCCTAGTTCAGGCGCTGACGCGGATATCTTCGGGCTCACGCAGCACATAGCCGCGGCCCCAGACGGTCTCGATGTAATTCTGCCCGCCAGACGCGGCGTCAAGCTTCTTGCGCAGCTTGCAGATGAAGACGTCGATGATCTTCAGCTCCGGCTCATCCATGCCGCCATAGAGATGGTTGAGGAACATTTCCTTGGTCAGCGTGGTGCCCTTGCGCAGCGAGAGCAGTTCCAGCATCTGATATTCCTTGCCGGTCAGATGCACGCGCTGGCCACCGACCTCAACGGTCTTGGCATCGAGATTGACCACCAGGTCGCCGGTGGTGATGACCGACTGGGCGTGGCCCTTGGAACGCCGCACGATGGCATGGATGCGGGCGACCAGTTCGTCCTTGTGAAAGGGCTTGGTCATGTAATCGTCGGCGCCGAAGCCGAGGCCGCGCACCTTGTCCTCGATGCCGGCCATGCCGGAGAGGATGAGGATCGGCGTCTTCACCTTGGACAGGCGAAGTGTTCTCAAAACTTCATAGCCCGACATGTCGGGGAGATTGAGGTCGAGGAGAATGATGTCGTAATCGTAAAGCTTGCCTAGATCGACGCCCTCTTCGCCAAGGTCGGTCGTATAGACATTGAAACTTTCCGATTTCAGCATCAGCTCGATGCTTTGTGCGGTTGCACTGTCGTCTTCTATCAGCAGAACGCGCATTTCATTCCCCTTTTCTGCTGCCGGACCATTTCACGACCCGTCCAGGACCGGAGCAGTGATTGCCTGAGCAGAGGCTGCCATCGAATGGTTAATAAAACCTAATTCCCCGTCCATGACGGTATCAGATTTTTTAACCCCTTTCTACACCTTGTTGAATCCAATAACGAATCACAGACCCAAACCGTTAATGCAGCACATTAATAAGCCAGACTAAGCGACTCTTCGGACTCGTTGGCCGGGTTTCCCGACGAGAAGCAGAATTTTTACCCGCCCTTAAGTCCTGAGCCGTATGATTAACAATGCCCGTAAACGAATGGTTACCGCCGGCAAAAAACTTTAGGAGTTTGTTTCCCATAGTTCGGGGAAAGCCGGTGGAAACGGGTCAAGCCTGGGCCTTGCCGGGTGAATTGGACGATATGTGCAGGTGTGCGTTTCCGGGAGTACCGAATCATGAAGTCACGTGAAAACCTCGTTCGGCTGAAGCAATTTCAGGTGAGCGAGAAGCGGCGGCAGCTGCTGCAGCTCGACATGATGATCGCCGAATTCGAGCGCATGGCCGTCGAGCTGGAACTTCAGATTGCTGCCGAAGAGAAGAAGGCCGGCATCACCGACATCAATCACTTTGCTTATCCGACCTTCGCCAAGGCGGCACGTCTGCGCCGCGACAACCTTAGAAATTCGCAAAGCGACCTCGCCCAGCAGCGAAATGTCGCCGAATCATTGCTGAGCGAAGCCGAAGCGGAGCTTTCCAAGGCCGAGATGCTGGAATCGCGCGACACCAAGGCGCGCGACACGGAAGCCGGCGGCCGCAGCGCCATGATCGGCTGAAAACAAGACTCTAACGCGCGTCGCGCTTGTGCGCTATTGCTGCGCACCGACTGTGCCCGCCTCAGGCATCCAGATCTACTTGCTGTTCCGCCGCCCGTGCGCGCGCATTTTTGATGTCGGGCACATGCTGCTCCGACCAGGCTCTGATCTGATTGAGCAGCCCTGCCAGGTTCTGGCCAAGTTCGGTCAACTCATATTCGACCCGCGGCGGAATGACCGGGAAAACCTCGCGCCGCACAAGCCCGTCGCGTTCCAGGATACGCAGCGTCTGCGTCAGCATTTTCGGCGTGATGCCTTCGAGCTTGCGCGCCAATTCGCCGTTGCGGAGCCGGCCCCGGCGCAGCGCACAGATCACCAGGTAGACCCATTTGCTGGCGAGCGTCTCGAGCACGGCGTGTGACGGGCACGACCGCCGAAAGGCGTCATAGCCAAAAGGGGAAACATCTTCACTATCCATGGGGTGCATATATATCAAAAAGGTACATACTAGACAAGAGAAAATAACTATCCAAATGATAGTGGCACATCAAAACCAGCAGGAGAGCCTTCCATGCGTGCCATTATCCAGAATTCCTTCGGCGGACCCGATGTCCTCGTCATTGCCGATCGCCCCGCGCCATCACCCGAAGCCGGCGAAGTGCTCGTCCGCATCGAAGCGGCCGGCATCAATCCGGTCGATGGTGCGGTGCGCGGCGGCCACTATCCGCTGCTTGGCGAGCCGCCTTTTGTCCTTGGCTGGGATGTTTCGGGGACTGTCGAGGCGCTGGGCTCCGGCGTCTCCGGCCTCAAGGTCGGCGATGCCGTGTTCGGCATGCCGCGCTTTCCCAAACAGGCGGCAGCCTACGCCGAACTCGCCGCTGTCCCGGCTGATGAGCTTGCGCCGAAACCTGAAGGCATAGATCACGCGCAAGCCGCCGCGCTGCCGCTGGCCGGCCTGACGGCCTGGCAAGGCCTTGTCCGCCATGGCCGGCTCGATTCTGCCAAGCGCGTGCTGATCCACGCCGGAGCCGGCGGCGTCGGCCACCTGGCGGTGCAGATCGCCAAGGCGCACAGCGCTTACGTCGTCGCGACCGCCAGCCCGGAAAAGCTCGATTTCGTCCGCTCGCTCGGCGCCGACGAGGTGATCGACTACACAAGGGATGATTTCACCGCGAAGGCCCGCGACATCGATCTGGTTCTGGACCCGTTCGGCGGCGTGCATGCGGAGCAATCACTGAAAGTGCTCACTGCCGGCGGCGTTCTGGTGTCGCTGCTCGATGTCAGCGATGCCACCAAGGCAAAGGCCAGGACGCGAGGCATCCACGTCGAGCGCATGTCCGTAGTGCCCGACCGTGCCGCTCTGGTGGAGCTCGGCAAATTGATCGACGCGAAAAAGCTGGCCGTCCACGTGGCAAAGGCGGTTTCCCCTCGAACAGGCCGGTGCCGCCCATGCCTTTCTCGCCACCAGGCCGATCGGCAAGGTGGTGCTGACGGTCTGAAATTGCAGATCGTCGACCCTCGCAGACGTAAGGGCGCTGATCAGCGCCCTTATCGGCCTAATGCCGGTATTGCTGGATGCGCGTGGTGCGCAGGCCGGCAAGGCCGTATTCGTCGATCGACGCTTGCCAGGACAGGAATTCCTCGGTGGTGAGCTTGTAGCGCTGGCATGCCTCTTCGAGGCTCAAAAGCCCGCCACGCACCGCCGCCACCACTTCCGCCTTGCGCCGGATAACCCAGCGACGTGTGTTCGTCGGCGGCAGATCGGCGATGGTAAGTGGGCTGCCGTCCGGCCCGATAACATATTTGACTCGCGGTCTAATTAGATCGGTCATCGTACTCTCTACAAAAAACTCAAAGACCCAATCCCCACCACATTACCGCCACAGCTTTAAAATTTGCCTAAGCAGACCCTAATGGTTAGGTAAGGATCATGAACGCGGCGTTAGCCTTTTCATCGGCATTTGAAACATCTGCCGGCAAGCGCATTGAACCCGGCAGGAAAAATGAGCCGGCCCGGCAAAGCTGGCGCAGCCGAGACGCTTGACCTATATTCCGGCCATTGGCATTGAAGCGCCGCGCAGAACGAAAGAACCATGAACAGCCTCGATCTTCCCGGACGCCCCGAAAACACCCGCGTCGTCGTCGCCATGTCGGGCGGTGTCGATTCGTCGGTCGTTGCCGGCCTCCTGAAGCGCGAGGGCTACGACGTCGTCGGTGTCACGCTGCAGCTTTATGACCACGGCGCGGCAACGCACCGGGCCGGCTCATGCTGCGCCGGCCAGGACATCGACGATGCCCGCCGCGTCTCCGAGACGCTCGCCATCCCGCATTACGTCCTCGATTACGAGGAGCGCTTCCGCAAGGCGGTGATCGACCCGTTCGCCGAGAGCTATGTCGCCGGCGAAACGCCGATCCCTTGCGTTTCCTGCAATCAGACGGTGAAATTCGCCGACCTTCTTGCGACCGCCAAGGAACTCGGCGCCGACGCGCTGGCGACCGGCCACTACATCCGTTCCGGCGCCAATGGCGCCCACCGCGCGCTTTACCGGCCGGTCGACGCCGACCGCGACCAGAGCTACTTCCTGTTCGCCACCACCCAGGCACAGATCGACTATCTGCGTTTTCCGCTCGGCGGCCTGTCGAAGCCTGAGGTTCGCGCCATCGCCGAGGAGATGGGACTGACGGTTGCGGCCAAGCAGGACAGCCAGGACATCTGCTTCGTGCCGCAGGGCAAGTATTCCGACATCATCGCCAAGCTGAAGCCGGCTGCCGCCAATCCGGGCGACATCGTCCATATAGACGGGCGCGTGCTTGGCCGCCACGAGGGCATTTTGCGCTACACCGTCGGTCAGCGCCGCGGCATCGGCATCGCCTCGGGCGAGCCGCTCTACGTCGTTCATCTCGACGCCGACCGGGCCCGCGTCGTCGTCGGCCCGCGCGAGGCGCTGGAGACCCACAAGATCTTCTTGCGCAACATGAACTGGCTGGGCGATGGCCCGCTGACCGCTATCCCGGCGGCCGGGCTTGAGCTTTTCGCCAAGGTGCGCTCGACGCGGCCGCCGCGCCCGGCCGTGCTACATCACCGCGCCGGTGTCACTTCGGTGGAACTGGTAGACGGCGAATCCGGCATCGCGCCCGGTCAGGCTTGCGTGCTCTATTCCGACGATGGCAACGAGGCGCGCGTGTTCGGCGGCGGCTTCATCGAGCGCTCCGAGCGCGGCGCGGAGGCCGAGGCGATGCTGACGCGGCTTGCCGTCCAGCCGGCGCGGGTACCCGCCGAATAGACGGCGTTTTCTCTTAGGGCCTTGTATGGGCGGGCCTTGTATGGGCGACGGTGCCGGCGGTCAGGATGCGCAGCACGCGGATGGCCTCCTCGCCGCTGGTGCGCGGTTCGGCCCGCGTCTCGATGCAGTGGATGAAATGCGCCAACTCGCGCGTCAGCGGCATGCCCTCACCGACCGCGACATAGGACGGCTCGTTGGCGGTGAACGCCCATTGGCCGCTGTCCTGCCACACCGCGTGGCGATAGACGGCAAGCTTGCGCTCCCATGGCTCGACATCGTCGAACACCGCCATCGCCTTGGTGCCGACAACGGTCAGCCGCCGTTCGCGGTAAGGGTTGAGCCGCGAGGCGAACAGATGGCCGCGCAGGCCGTTGGGAAAGCGCATGTGCAGATGTGCAAAGTCGCTGAGATTGTCGAGAAGAGCAGCGCCTTCGCCGCGCACTTCGACCGGTTCGGTGCCGGTGATGGCCAGGATCATCGACAGATCGTGCGGCGCCAGATCCCATAGCGCGTCGTTTTCGGTGTGGAACTTGCCGAGGCCGAGCCGATGCGAATGGATGTAGCGGACTTCGCCGAGTTCGCCATTGTCGATCAGCGCCTTCAGCGTCTCGAAGGCGGGATGAAAGCGCAGCACGTGGCCGACCATGAAGACACGGCCATTATCGGCGGCCGCCTGCACCGAGCGTTCGGCATCGGCCACCGTCAGCGCGATCGGCTTCTCCACCAGCACGTCCTTGCCGCCGAGCACGGCGCGCACCGCCATGTCGGCATGGAACTGCGGCGGCAGCGCCATGACAATGGCGTCGACATCGTCGCGGGCAAACAGCGCCTCCGGCTCTATCGCAAGGCAATCCTGCTCGCTGGCAAAACCCTCCGCACGCGCGGGGTTGACGTCCGAAACCGCATGCAGCGCGCCGAGCGCCTTTAGGGTGCGGATGTGGTTGCTGCCCCAGTATCCGCAACCGAGGACTGCAATGCGCGGTTTCATCAATTCATGACCATGACTTTCGTGGCCGAGACATAGCGACGTGCCTCGCTGAACTCAACCCCGGCCTGTGCGCCCAAATGTCTGCCCGGCAAAGCTTTCGGGGCCAGCAATATGCCGGCGCGGCAGCCACTTCGATGCTTGACAGGCTTGGCCTCGCAACCTTATATCCGCGCGACCTTGGCGAACGCGCCGATATGCCTGCCGATTTAAGCTGGATTTCGGGCCTTCGCCGCCCTGGCGGGGTAGCTCAGTTGGTTAGAGCACGGGAATCATAATCCTGGGGTCGGGGGTTCAAGTCCCTCTCCCGCTACCATAACTACCTTTGTCCAACCCGGAGACATAGGTAACAGATTGTACCTAAGACATGGGTGACAACCTCGTGCCGAACGGGTTGTCGATGGTCTGCAAGGTCCTCTGTTCCAAGTCGATATACCCGAGATCGTAATGCATGAAGCTGACGAGCCAAATGCCGTCGTCGACCTCCTTGATTCCCAGCCTCTGACCGGCGAGCACGGTCGAGACGTTGATCTTCTTCCTGTGCATGCAGATGCGGCCGCAAGCGGTAACTAGGCCAAAGGATTGGGCAAGGAAATTCAGCTCCCTCAGCCTCTGACGATCATCCGCTCTACAGCCGTCCCTCCTGCGGCCAGCTTCATCAGATCGGTGTCGAAATTGACATCGGCAGCGCTGCGCTCCGCGCGCGCCGCATTGCCTGCGAACTGGTGTTGATAGCCTTTCCATGCCGCGTCCGCGATGGATCGGCTGGTGCCACTCAACAGGAACTGGGTGAGCTCGGTAGCAGCTCGATCGATGCGACCGCCGAGCTCCGGCGACCCCCAATCTTCCGGGGCAGCAAAGATCGACGTCGGCACGGGAAAAGTGCGCAGAAACGCGAAAAGCGGGCGCATCTGCGCGTCCGCGACCATCGCATGGCGAGCGGTGCCGGCCGTCGCGGCGAGGATCACCGGTTTGGCAATGAGCAAGTCGTTGTCGAGGATATCGATGAACGACTTGAACAGCCCGCTGACACCGGCCTTGTAGACTGGCGTGGCGGCAACGACGGCATCCGCGCCGGCAAGCGTTTCGATTACGGACTGCACCTTGGCCTCGGGAAATCCGGCCACCACGGCACGCGCAATATCGACTGCAAGCGGAGCCAGGTCGATGACGCTAAGGACGGCGGTCTTTCCCGTACCAGTGATACGTTCGATACTCTTCTGTGCGATGCGGTCGGCCAGCATCCGCGTTGTCGAGGGATCGTTTACGCCTGCGTTCACGACGACGAGCCGCATGGGCTTCCCCCTGTTCTCGATGGTCTTCGTCATCTCTCTAATCCTTTCCCTGAAGACACCACCGGGGCCTATCGCTTCGCGACATTGCCGGACCGCGCAGCCTGCCCCGCGACCAGCGGGGCGCGCGCTGTAACGTTTTCGTCAGTATCGCGATACGGCTGGACGTCCGTCAGGTTGTCTCCGCGATTGGCATTTGGGCGCGGCTGGCGCGGCGGCTGGTCTCCATACTTGACCTCCACCAGGCTCCGGTGCGTCGGGGCTAGGGCGGCGCCCGGCGAGCGTCGCGCCGCCATCTCCTTGCGGAGCACGGGCACCACCTCAGTGCCCAGCAGCTCGACCTGCTCGAGAGCCATCTCCAGCGGCAGCCCCATGGCGTCGAGAACCCACAGCTGCCGCTGGTAGTCGCCGAAGGCTTCCCGGAAGCTCAGCGTCCTGTCGATGACCTCCTGCGGGCTGCCAACACTGAGCGGCGTATCGCGCGAATATTCTTCCAGCCGATAGGTCTTTCCGTAGATGGGGCTGCCTTCGAAATAGGGCCGGAATCGGTCGTATGCGTCCTGCGAGCGCTTCGCGATGAAGGCATAGCCACCAAGCCCGACGACGGCCTGCTCCTTGGTGCCGTGTCCGTAATGCTCGAACCGCTCGCGGTAGAAGTTCACCAGCGGCAGGAAGTGCAGGTTGGGCGCAAGGATGTTGTTGGCGAAATAGCCGTTCCCGTAAAAAGCCGCCTGCTCGGCGATCTCCGGAGTGCGGATCGAGCCGTGCCAGACAAAGGGAGGAACATCGTCGAGCGGGCGCGGGATCGACGTGAAGCCTTGCAGCGGGGTCCGGAATTTGCCTTGCCAATCGACAACGTCCTCGCGCCACAGCTTGTGGAGCAGATTGTAGTTCTCGAGCGCCAGTGCGACGCCGTCACGCATGTCCTGCCCAAACCAGGGATAGACCGGCACTGTATTCCCGCGGCCGAGCATCAGGTCCGTCCGCCCCTTCGAGAGATGCTGCAGCATCGCGTAGTCTTCCGCGATCTTCACCGGGTCATTGGTCGTGATGAGCGTCACGGCGGTGCTGAGGATGATGCGCTGCGTCTGCGCGGCGATATGGGCGAGCAGAGTCGTCGGCGAGGACGAGAAAAAGGGTGGGTTGTGGTGCTCGCCGATGGCGAAGACATCGAGCCCGACCTCGTCCGCCCGCTTCGCGATCTTGACGATCGCATCGATCCGCTGCGCCTCGCTCGGCGTGACGCCTGTGATCGGGTTGCGCGTTACGTCGCTGACAGAGAAGATTCCGAATTGCATTTTGAAGCTCCAGGGGCTCGATGTCGGTAGATGTCTGCGTCAAGGGGTCGTGATCCGCGAGTGGCGGGCCGGCCTACCCTCTTGGTGACTCGCCATGCTCAGCGAGCCGGGATCTTGGCTTTCCGCAGCCGGGCCCAGGCAATGAACAAGGACAAGGCGAGCAGCGTCAGGTTGATGGGCAGCATCTTGGCCGTCTCGCCGAGCAGCGCATGCGTGATGATCGCCCCCACCTGTACGAGTGAAAGCCCGACAGCCGCCAGCGGCGTCAGCCAAGGCTTGATCCGCGTCGCGGCCGGCAGGATGAGACCGACAGCGCCCAGCACTTCGAGAGTGCCGATCAGCCGTGTGACGGCTTCCGGTACATGGGTGACGAAGCTCATGCTCGCGGCGAGCGCGTCGATGGGCTGTGTCAGTTTCGCGCCACCGGCTGCCAGATAGAGGAGAGCCAGGAGCGCCTGTGCGATCCACAGCGCCAGGCTCCAACGATTGATGGGGCCGCGAACGGCGCCGGTTTGAGTTTTCATTTTGATCGTCCTTTTCGAAAATAGGGAAATTGGCGGCGGGAGAGCCGACTATGCGGGGCTCGCCGGTGCTGCCGGTAGAACAGGCGGGAAAAATCGGCCCTGTCAGAGGCTTCCCCGCCGCTCCAACCGTGCTCGGCCTGGCGCTTCAGGCGGCCTTTGCGGCCGGACCCTGCAGCTTCGCAAGCTCCTCGTAATACCAGTACACCAGCGTGCGGGCCTTGTCGGCCACCGGCCCCGCCCAGTCGCGGAAGAGTTCGGTAACGACAGCCAAGGCCGTACTGGGGACCGCCCCGGCATGAGTGAGCCGCTGGATCGCCGTGCTGTGGGCAAGCTGCGACCGACCGCCGACGGCGTCGACCGGGAAAGCCACGTCATGGCCGTCCTTGAGCGCATCGATGACCGGGAAAGCAAGACAGATCTCGGTCCAGAGGGCGCCGATGATCAGCCGTTTGCGGCCGGTCTTCTCGACCGCGGCGCGAAAGGCCGGATCTTCCCACGAGTTCATTGTCGAGCGATCGATCACCTCGATGCCGGGCAGTTCGGCGAGGATCGCCGGAACCGTGGGGCCGTTGACACCCATGTTTGCACCGACCGTCGAGAGAATAATGGGCATGTCGAAAGCCCGTGCAGCCCTGATCAGTAGCCGCACGTTGAGCTCGACCAGGTTGGCCGGCGTTTCGGATCGGATCTGGCTGAACATTTCCGGCTGGTAGTCGATCAGCACCAGCGCAGATTCTTCGTATTTCCACACGTCTTGCACGCTCATCTATTTCTCCATGGGGTTGGTCCGGCGCGGCTATGCCGGATGAACTGACCCACAAAGGATGGCGTTCCTTGTCGGCTTAAGATAGCCTCCGGTTTTGCGATTGATTGTTGCTGAAAGCGGAACGCTATGGAGATTGAGGACGTCAGGACTTTCGTGGAGATCGCGGAGGGGCGAGGCATATCGCCTGCCGCGCGGCGGCTGGGCGTCGCAAAATCCGTCGTCAGCCGCCGACTGGCTCGGCTGGAGGAAACGCTCGGAAGCCAGTTGCTCTCTCGCACGACTCGCGGCGCCGCCTTGACGGAGGCCGGCGCGACGTTCCGCGACCACGCCACTCGCATCCTCGGCGAGTTCGAGGCGGCACAGGATGCAATAGCACCCGATGGCGCGGTGCGCGGGCTGCTGCGTATCGCCGCGCCCCTGTCTGGCGGGCCGAGGCTTGTCGCCCCGGTTCTTGCCGAACTCGCTCGACGCCATCCCTTGCTGCATGTTCATGCAGCCTACAGCGATCGTTTCGTGGATCTGATTTCCGAGGGCTTCGACGCGGGAATCAGGGCGGGATTTCTGCCTGACTCGAGCCTGATCGCCAGACGCATTCGGCCCATATCCGGCATGCTTGTCGCCAGCCCCGCCTATGTCGCCGGGCATGGGGCACCGCAAACGCTTGGCCAACTCGCGGATCACGAGTGCCTGTTGCAGGGGACCGAAGCATGGCGGTTCGTCGAGGGAGGCAAAACGATCGCGGTCCATCCTCACGGTCGTTTCAAGGCGGATAACGGCGAAGCGCTCCTTTCGGCGGCGCTGGCCGGACTCGGCGTGGCGGCCCTGCCGGATTTCCTGATCGAGCCCCACATCGCCTCCGGTGCGCTCATCCCCCTGCTTGCCGACCACACGGTGGTCGCGGCAGGGCTTTATGTGGTGCGTCCTCCCGGCGACTTCCCGCCACGCAAAGTCAGAGCGCTGATCGACATCATGCTCGAATATCACGCCGGCTGAGGACGGGCGCCCGACGGACCATGGAGACCGGCGGCTGTGCACTCTGCGGACCCGGCGCGAAGGCTATGGTTAGTATTCGATCGAGACACTGGCAGAACTCGCCTTCAAGCGGCTCAAGAGCGGAATGGGCACCCATAAGCTTCCAGCACGCGATGAGCGGCTCGCCCGAAGCTGGCTCATGGCCCATCTGATCCTGGCGCTGATGATCGACGAGCCCGATCACGCGCCGCTACAAGGTCGCCGTCGGTCGACCGCTTTTCCGCCTGGCCGAAAAGCACCGTACGGATAAGGCCACAAATACGAAATTGGAGACGCCGGAAGGCCATTAGGTGTCTCTCCAGCGAGACAGACTGTCTTATTTCGATGACTTATGGTGCGGATTTCGGACGCATACCTTCTGCCAAGAAGGAGAACCTACATGATCCAATCCGCTGATCTCAAGCGCGGGGCCTCCACATCCGAACCGCTTGCCCACGGCCGAGCCTTACGTCTTCAAGCCTATGGCGGCCCCGAATCGCTGACAGTCGATAGCGTATCCGCGCCCGAGCCGGGTCCGGGCGAGGTCTTGGTGTCGGTCAAGGCCGCCGCGGTAAACCGTATCGACTGGAAAATCCGTGAAGGCTACCTCCGCGAGCGCTTCAAGCTGACCCTGCCCGCGACGCTTGGCATCGAAATGGCCGGCGTCGTGCTTCGGACCGGCCCCGGCGTCACAGGCGTGAAGCCCGGGGATCGGGTTATGGCCGCCCTCGGTGGCGTCGGAGCCTACGCCGACCATCTGGTCATCAACGCCGAGAAGCTCGTCCTGACGCCGGCATCACTGTCCGACGTGGAGGCGGCGGCCATTCCGGTCGCGGCGATAACAGCCTGGCATGTCATTCAGGCGGCGGATTTCGACCTCTCCGGACGGCGGGTGCTGATCCATGGCGCAGCCGGCGGCGTGGGCGGCTTTGCCGTCCAGTTCGCCAAGGCGGCCGGAGCGACGGTCTTTGCCACGGCCTCGACCAATAGCCTGCCACATGTCCGGGCGCTCGGCGCGGACGAGGTGATCGACTATCGGCAGCAGAACTTCGAGCTGCTTGCGCGCGACATCGATTTCGTCGTCGACCTCGTCGGCGGTGAGGTCGTGAACCGCTCCTGGGCAGTCCTGTCGCCCGATGGCCTTCTCGTAAGCATCGCCGCCACGGACCTCGCATCACGTACGCCGCCAGGCCGCCGCGGCGTCTTTTTATCGAACAGGCCCGACACAGCGCGCCTGACCGCGATCGCCCAGCAGGTCGCGATCGGCGCCCTGCGATCGACGATCGCCGACGTGGCGGGCTTCGATGATTTGGCTTCCGCAATCGAGCGCAATCGCACCGGCCACGCACCCGGCAAGATCGTCGCTGACTTCACCCGCTGATCACCAAGTTTTCAACTTTCAAGGAGTTTATCATGACGACTATCTGGAGTCCGGTCCGCGTGGGCCAAATGGACCTGCCTCACCGCCTGGCCTTGGCCCCGATGACTCGCAGCCGTGCCGAGTTCAACGGCGTACCGGGCGAGCACGCCGCTGAATACTACGCCCAGCGCGCCTCCCTTGGCCTGCTGATAACCGAGGGTGTGCAACCCTCGGCCGATGGCCAGGGCTATTTCGCGACGCCGGGGATCCACGCACCCGAACATGTCGCCGGCTGGCGCAAGGTCACCGATGCGGTTCACGCAAAAGGCGCGAAGATCTTCCTGCAGCTCATGCATGTCGGCCGCATGTCGCACCCGGACAACACGCCGCATCACCGTCAGCCCGTCGCCCCATCGGCCGTCGCGCCCGGTGAGCAGATGTTCACTGCGAGCGGCATGCAGCCCATCCCCGAGCCGCGCGCGCTGACGACCGAGGAAGTCGCCGCCACGGTGCAGGACTTCCGGCGGGCCGCGCGGCTGGCTATCGATGCCGGCGCCGACGGCGTCGAGATTCACGGCGCCAACGGCTATATCGTCCATCAGTTCTTTGCGCCGAACGCCAATCACCGGACCGACGCCTATGGCGGGCCGATCGCTAACCGCATTCGGTTCGCCGTCGAAGTGGCGCAGGCTGTCGCCGATGAGATCGGCGCCGATCGCACCGCTATCCGCCTTTCGCCAGGCCTGCCTTTGGGCGGGCTTGATGAAGGTCCGGAGAGTCCTGCGCTCTATCGCGAACTGGTCGCCGCGCTGGCACCACTGAAACTGGCCTATCTCCATCTGATGTATGGCGGGGGCGACGAGTTCCTCGCCGACATCCGCCGTGCGTGGCCCACGACCCTGATGGTGCTGCGGCTTGGCCGCACACGCGAAGCCCTGGACCAGGACATCGTCTCGGGCCAGGCAGACATGACCTCGATCGGCCGTTGGGCTTTGGCCAATCCCGACTTCGTCGAGCGTCTACGGTTGGGCGCGCCCGTCAACGAGCCCGATCCATCCACCTTCTATGGCGGTGGCGCGGCCGGCTACACGGACTATCCGCGGCTTGCGGGCTGATGCGTCGGCTGCTGTAGTTCATCGGACTGCAGCAGCCACCTTCTGGCGGTCGTCGCTTGCGTTATTGGATCAAGCTGGCCCGCGACGTGGGTGATGGCGTTGGCCGACAGAAGGTAACCGTGGCGGCTTCAAATCCGAATGAACGCTGCCAATTCGTCGGGAGTTCCTTTTGGGAACGCTCCTCTCAGATGGTCGAGAAAGGCGGAAACGCGGGCATTCAACAGGCGCCGCGACGGGTAGAGCGTCCACAGGGCCGTATCCGGACCATCCACGTCCCCCCAATGCACCAATGTGCCGGCGGCCAGATCATGACTCACGAGCGATACCGGCAACCGTGCCGCACCCACGCCCATGACGACCGCATCGCGAACCATGATGAGCGACGACAGGCTGAGCACCGGGGTGAACGCGATCGTCGTCGGCCCCGTGTCCGGTTTGATATTCCACAACGAGAGTCCTCTGTCCGAGCTCCGCACGACAGCGGGAGCGGCGTCTCCGTCTCGCGGTCTCGCCACTTGCGGGCTCGCCACGATCACAAGCCGATCACGCATGAAGACCCGTCCCACCAGGCTTTCATCGGAACGCGGATTGACGCGAATGGCCAGGTCATACCCTTCTTCGACCATGTCGACTGCACGGTCTTCGGTCGTGACTTCAAGGATAACGTCGGGATATTTGAGCGAGAAGCCTGCCGCCAGCTTACCCATCGCAAGTTGAGAGAAGAGCAACGGTGCACTGATCCGCAAATTTCCACGCGGTTCCCGGTCTCCCGACGCAATCGCTGCGGCCGTCTCCTCCACTTCCGTCAGCAAGCGACTGGTTCGCTCATGCAGGTCCTTTCCCTCCTGCGTGAGCTTCAGGGCACGCGCCCCGCGCTCGAACAAGCGTAGGCCCAAGCTATTCTCCAGTTCTGCGGCGCGCCGCGAGAGCGTCGCCTTGGGGCGCCCTGTGGCGCGCGCGGCTCGCCCGAATCCACCATGACGTGCAACCAGATTGAAGTCGGCTAGGGCGAGCAGGTCCATGTGTTCCACCAGTGAGACAGGGTGTCTACAAATGGCAGCTTCCGGTGCGTTTGTGGACTCCTAAATAGCGCTAACGATCTGATAAAAGCAGGAGTGACCACATGACTATCCTCGTCACCGGTGCAACCGGAACCGTCGGCCGCAATGTCGTCGATCAGCTCATCAAGCGCGGCGCTAATGTGCGCGCGCTCGTCCGCGATCCCTCGAAGGCCAATTTACCAGCCGCCGTTGCCCTCGCCGAAGGCGATCTGCTTGACGTCGATGCGCTGCGCACGGCCTTCTCGGGCGTGTCCACCCTGTTCTTGCTCAACGCCGTGGTGCCCGACGAGTTTACCCAGGCGCTGATCGCCCTCAATCTGGCCCATGAGGCCGGGATCAAGCGGATCGTCTATCTGTCCGTGCTTCACAGCGACATCTACGTGAACGTGCCGCATTTCGCCGGTAAGTTCAGTGTCGAACGCATGCTGGAGCAGCTGGGCTTCAACGCCACCATCCTGCGGCCTGCATACTTCATCAACAACGACTATTCGGTGAAGGACGTGGTGCTCGGTCACGGTGTCTATCCGATGCCGATCGGTGACAAAGGCATCGCGATGGTCGACGCGCGCGATCTCGGTGAGATCGCAGCCATCGAGCTGGTTCGCCGTGAGCAGGCAAGCGAGCCGCTTCCTCTCAAGCGGATCAATGTCGTTGGTCCCGACACGCTGACCGGTGCCGATGTCGCCGCCATCTGGTCGAATGTTCTTGGGCGGACGATCCACTATGGCGGCGACGATACCGCTGGGTTCGAGCAAAACCTCCGAAATTACGCACCGAGCTGGATGGCGCTCGACATGCGTCTCATGGCCGAGCGCTTCCTTGTGGTTGGCATGGTCCCTGAGGCAGGGGATGTTGATCGATTGACCGGCATGCTGGGTCGCCCGCTGCGCTCCTATCGCGACTTCGCAGCGGAAATCGCTGTTTTGGCTTGATCATTCCGCATGTCTGAATATCGGCCTGCCGGTGCGCTTGCAACGCCGGCGGCCGAACGGGGTCATGCGGCGGCATATTCGAGCGCGCATAGCCGCCCCACGGCCAACCCGCAGTGCATCCGGCAAAAGGCATTTGCCATGACCAATACCGTGTTCAAGCCCATCGTCTACCTGCTCCATGGCTGCCCGTTCTGCATGAAGGTTCGCGTGTTCCTGCTTGAGGCGAGACTGCTCGACCAGGTCGACATCCGGCTGGTCGAACAGGGCAGCAAAGAGAAGTGCCAGATCACAGAGAAGCTCGCCGCGCACCTGCCCAAGGTCGGCTTTCCAACTGTCGAGCTAACGCCGGGACAGTATATGACGGAATCCGACGAGATCATCGCCTGGTTTGCCAAGGGCGCCGCCATCGACATCGCGACGCTGCCGACCTTCCAGGATTATGTAGGCGGTATTTTCAAGGACCACATCAGCCTGTACCGCGAGAACATGCGGCTCAAGCAGCAGGCGGTCTGAGAGCCGGTTCGAAACTGGGTGTTTGACACCGGACCTTGATGGTGCAGTCTCTTCGCCAGTGGGAGAAGCGCTTTGGGTCGGGTTCACCACGGGAGCGTACTTGTTCACCTATGTGGGCGTCCGGAAGGCAGTCCGCGGCAATATTGTCGGATATGCTTTCTGTTCAGATGCCTCGATTACCGCGGAAGGCAAAGCGAAACGCGCGTTGTGCATGTATTCGCACGGCAATCCGCGCGACCATATCGACCATTCCTGCCATCGCCGCGCGTTCTGAGTGTTTATGAACGCGGGTGTAAAGCAAGTCCTGGCCTGTTCGACCGTTGGCGCCATCGTGGCTGCCTGAATTGCAGCCAAAAGCGCGGCGGGGCAAATCAACGCGGTCTTCCCTATCTGAATGTCGGTAGAGGCAGCAGCGTGAGACAAGTGGCGCCGCTTATCAGAGCGCCAGTATCCTGGCCATTCGCCTGTGACGAGCCTCACTGGTCAGGTCGCATCACACTGCCCTGTTTTGCGTTGGTGCACGGCCGCCGCCGTCGGCGACGAGCACAGCGCCGGTGACGAAGGAGGCGGCATCGGAAGCCAGGAACAGACAGCAGTTGGCGATCTCGGACGGCTCGGCAACACGCCTGAGCGCAATACGGCCGGTGAGCGCGGTGAACTCCTCGTCGGGCGTCGAGCCGTTGGCCGCTGCCGCCACTTCCATTTCGTAGACGCTCATCGGCGTGCGCACCCAGCCAGGCGCCAACGCGTTGGCGCGGATGCCGTCGGGGCCATGTGCAAAGGCGAGCGAGCGGGTGTAGGAGACGAGTGCTGCCTTGCTAGCCGAATAGGCGGCATTTTGGCCGCTGGCGTTGAAGGCGCCGACGGAGGCGATGTTGACGATCGCGCCGCCGCGCTTTTTCATGAGCGGCAGTGCGGCGCGGCAGACCATCATGGCGCCCGTCACATTGACCGCAAAGCTGCGCGCCCAGGTCTCATCGCTCAGGCTCTCCGGCTCGTCGAGGATCATCACTCCGGCGGCGTTAACGACGATATCAAGACACCCGCCGCAGGCGTCGATAGCACGTGCGACATCGTCTGCGCTAGTGATGTCGCCGAGCACGGCGGCACCGCCGCTCGCCTTGACGGCGCCGTCCAGTCCCTCACCGCCGAGGCCGAAGGCGATGACTTCGGCGCCGTGCCGGCCGAACAATTCGGCAGTGGCGCGGCCCATTCCGGTGGCAGCACCGGTGATCAGCGCCTTGCGGCCTTCGAGGCATCGGCTCATGTCAGCCCCCAATGGCGCTCGACGGCGAAGCCGGTTTCCGGCAGCGTTGAGCCGCCGTCGACGACGATCGTCTGGCCGGTGGTGTATTTGGCCTGCTCCGAGGCGAGGTAGAGCATGGCATAGGCAATGTCGTCCGCCTCGCCGAGATGGCCAACGGGGATGTGTTGGCCGAGGCGCCCGGCAACTTCCGGCGCGCTCATCGTGCCCCTACCCGGCTTGGCTATGAAGCCCGGCTCGACACCGTTGACGGTAATGCCGTCGCGCGCGAATTCGAAGGCGGCACCCCGAATGAAGGCGTTGACGCCGGCCTTGGCGGCCGAGTAATGCGCGCCGCCGGCCATCGCCAAGCGCGCCGACACTGAAGAGGTGACAAGGATGCGGCCGAAGCCGTTCTTGCGCATCACCGGAACTGCTGCCTGCGCCAGCCAGAAGCAAGGCTTGAGGTTAAGCGCCAGCGCTTCATCGAGCTTGTCCTCGTCAAGATCCTCAATCGAGGCCCAGGGACAGCCGCCGGCATTGTGGACGACGATGTCGAGCCGGCTCGCCTGACGTACAATGTCGCCGACCAGTGCGTGCAGCCTGGCGCGGTCGAGCCCAGCAAGCGGAACCGCACGAACATCCAGCTTGCGGGCGGACAATTCGGCGGTCAGCGCTTTTGCCATATCGAACGTTCGATTGGCGATGACGACACTAGCACCGGCCTCGGCGAAGCGGGTCACGATCGCAGCACCGATGCCGCGTCCGCCGCCGGTCACCAGCGCCACCTTGCCGCTGAGATCGAATGGTTTCGCCATCGCTCAGACGACTCCGGCGCCACGCACGAGATCAATGAAACGGGTGAAGACCTCGGCGTGGCGGTCGACATCGGCCTCGGTCGTCGCCGGACACATCAGGAACATGGTGTGGAAGGGCGTCACCAATATGCCCTCGTTCATGTAGAAGGCGTGCAGCAGCGTCTCGAGATCGCCGCGCCGGCCGGCGATGACGTCGGCGCCGTTCCGCGGCGGATCGGGCATGAACATGATCTCGGCGCGGGCGCCGATCTGCGTCACATGCCACGGCAACTTATTGGCGTTTATGATGCCACGTGCCATCTCCGCCAGCCGCGAGGCTCTGCCGATCATGATTTCGAAGTTGGCGGGCGTGAGCACCTCTTCCAGCACAGCGCGCATCGTGGCTACGGTGAGTGCGTTGCCGGCCAGCGTGCCGCCGATGCCGAGATGCGCCGACTGGCGCACGCGCGGATTGACCATCGGCACGATGGCCCACAACCGCTCGGCGATCGCCTGCGAGACGCCGAAGATGCCGGCCGGAATGCCGCCGGCGATGGCCTTCCCGGCGACCAGAATGTCCGGCTCCAGCCCATGCTCGGACGAATAACCGCCGGGTCCGCTGGAGATCGTATGCGTCTCGTCAATGATCAAGACCGTGCCGGTGCGGCGGGTGATCTCGCGCAGGGCGTCATGAAAGCCGTCGGCGACCGGGATCATGCCGAAATTGGTCATCAGCGGCTCGGTCAGCACGCAGGCGACGTCGCCAGCCGAGAGTGCCGTTTCGAGCGCAGCGACATCGTTGAACTCGACCACCCTCGATACGGCCGAATGGTCGACACCGTTGGGATGGATCATGTTACGCAGGCCGACACGGCCGTCGCGGATCTCGACATGCGCTTCCTCGACGCTGCCGTGATAGCAGCCGGAAAAAACCAGCACCTTGTCGCGGCCGGTGATCATGCGGGCGATGCGGATGGCGCCGCGATTGGCGTCGGTGGCCGAGGTGGTCAGCGTCCAGTAGGGCAGTCCGAAGCGACGATGCAGCTCAGTGCCAACCCACAGGCTGTCCTCCGTGGGCAGCATCATCGTTGTGCCGTTCTGCAACTGGCGCAGTGCGGCGCAAGTCACCGCCTCCGGCGCGTGGCCGCACATGCCGCCAGTGTCGCCAAGGGCGAAGTCGACATAGTCGTGACCGTCGATGTCTCTTATATGGGCGCCGCTGGCCGACGCGGCATAAACCGGGAAGCCGCCGGCCCAGCGCCGCATCCAGTGCGAGGGTCCGCCATAGAGGAAACGCTGCTTGCCCTCTTCCCAGGCCGCCGCTGAGCGCGGATGCGTGTCACTGAAGCGCGCCTGCTCGCGGTCGAGCAGCTCACCAATGGTCGTTGAATGCGAATCGCTTCTGCTGGCAGCCATCACAGCGCTTAACTCTCCCTGCCGCGCGATTATTTTGGGGCGCGCGCGTTCCAATCTGGTTCACTATTTGAACCAGCATTTTGTATGTTATAGACTGCAAGGCGGGTCGGCTGCTGTCAAGTTAATTCACACGCGAAGTATCTCGGAGAATCGATAATGAGCACAGTCGGCAAGGCGGTTTCGCTGCTGGAGCTGTTCACGGTGGGTGAACCGGAGATCGGCCTCTCCGACCTCGCCCGCAAGGCCGGTCTCGACAAAGCCACCGCAAGGCGCCTGCTGCTAGCGCTTTCCAACCACCGGCTGATCGAGCAGGAGCCGAAGGGTCGCCGCTACCGGCTGGGCGCCGGCCTGTCGCGGCTGGCCCGCATTCGCGACGCACATTTCCCCTTCGTCCGCGTCGCGGCGCCTGTGGCGCGAGAGCTTTCGCTCGAAACCGGCGAGACCGTGCATCTGTCGGAATTCAGCGCCGGGGCGCTGCTGACCGTCCATGTTGAGCTTTCCACCAAGGCCAACCGCGTCAATGTCGATGTTGGCCAGGTGCTGCCGCTGCACGGCACAGCGTCCGGCGTCGCCTTCCTGGCCGCTTCAAGCCCGGATGTGGTCGGCGCCTATTTCAAAAAGCCGCTGCAGGTGTTCACCCGGCATACGGTGACGCGGCCGGACAAGGTTGTGGAGGCGATACGGCTTGCCGCCACGCGCGGTTACTCTCGCAGCGCACAGGGCTATGAGGAAGGCGTGCACAGCATCGCCGCGGCGATCCTCGGCGCTGACGGCCAGCCGATCGGCACCTTGGCGGTGGCTTCGCCCGTCTCACGCGTCGACGACGCGACCGCAGCCACACAGGGCAGGGCAGCAATCAAGGCAGCACGGTTGATCACGGCGCGTCTCACCGGCGAACCTTAGCCTTGCATCTCCGCGACGGATGCATCGGGCATGCCCTTGCGCCATAATCTCGCAAAATCGGGCGGAACGAGCGGCTGCCCTCCGCCCGGATATCCGCAGAGCGAAGACGCTCGCGCAATGCCGCGAGCGGCTCATATAGCCGGCGGTCAGATTTCTGCTGCCCAAAGATCAGTTTCCGATCGGTTCGACCGGCTGGTCGGAACACGCTCAGGGCGTTGGACGGACTTTCTCGAAAGAGGAACTCGGGGCGACTTCGCTGTACACGGTGGCGAGACGACGCCCGCGAGCAGACATCAGCCGTTGCGGAAGAGGTTTCGAGGCCGCTGCCTGCCGTTCTGAGAAAGCATCTCGACGAACCGTGCAACCTTGGGCGGGCGGAATCGGCCGGCCGGATACACGGCGTGGATGCCGCCGGTAGGCAGCGTCCAGGCAGGCAGAATCGGCACCAGCCGGCCAGCCGCCATATGATCGCCGACAAGAAAATCGGGAAGGATCGACATACCGGCGCCCGCTAGGGTTGCCTCCAGCACGGCCGGGGTGCTGTTGATCGTCATGCCGGGCTTCATGCGGACTGTCCGCAGTTCATGATCCCCCCGGGTAAACCGCCACACCAGCGGCTCCTTCAGCGCGACATTCGCGACAAAGGGGAGGCCGGACAGTTCCTCGGGCTCGCTCGGGGACAAGTCTCCGGCTATGTCGGGCGCGGCGACCAGAAATTGCCGGAATGAGCTGATCCGGCGCGCCTGCAGGCTGGAGTCGGTAAGCCAACCTACGCGAATCGAAAGGTCGATCTGGTTGGCGACCAGATCCATCCTGGCGTCCGAGAGGATGAGATCGACCCGGCATGCCGGATAGATTCGACAGAACTCGGCTGCCAGTGGCGCGACGGTGATCGCGCCGTAATCGTTGGACGCGGTGATCCGCAGTACGCCCAACGGCTGAGCATTGGTCTGGGCAAGTTCGGCGAAGGCCTCTTCTGCCTCGCTCAGGATCATCACGCATCGCGCGTGAAGCTGCCGGCCTGCCTCGGTCGGCTCGACCGCCTAGCCGATCGGCCGCGCGAGTGAACGAGCCCATGTCCACCACGGCCGCGAAGTACGCCAGTCTGTTGAGGTTGATTGCTTCCATGCTCGCCTGCTCCGATTGTGCGCTTATACCTCACATTGAATCCAATTCATCGATATTTATCGTCCAATCGAAACGGTCCATCCTTCTGTGCGTCGGGCAACCGGGTCCGCGCAGGAGGAAAAGCAGAGTGACGATCGAGGCTTTTCCCGCAATGGGCCACGTCTACGAGGCTCGCTTCGGCGACCTCGCCTTCCATCTGCAGTTCGATACCGAGGTGCCTTCATGCGCTTGCCCCCGCGGAGGCGGTCAAATTCGCCAAGGTAAAGGCCGTCCGCGACCGGGCGCTGGAAGTTCGGCCAGGGATGTTCATGGTCTGGACCGAGGTTGCCGGTACGACCGTGGGTCCATGTCGGGGACTGCGAGAACGGTATCGTCCACACCACGATCACTCGGCCCTATCTGAGCTTCCTGAATTTATCCGGCGGCTGGACCCGGCCGACTCGATCTCAATATCGCGCGCAGCCCGATTTCTTCAGCGCCATCCAATCCGAGAGGACACCCACATGCTTACGAGGAGACAAGTCATGAAAACCACATTTGCCATCAGCGCCGCTGCCGTCTTCGCCCCTGACGATATCGGCCGTGCGGCTGGAACCGGACTTGCCTGGAAGCATTTCCCGGCCGGCCCAAACGGTTTTTTCCGCGCCCCCGTCCTGCTTTCCGGTGCCACCGAGGCGCTGCTGATCGACGGCGGCTTCACCTATCCGGACGGCCGCGCGCTGGCCGGAGAGATCAAGGCCAGCGGCAAGAAACTGACCACGATCTATGTCAGCCAGTCGGACCCGGACTACTATTTCGGCCTGAAGCCGGTGCGTGAGGCATTCCCCGAGGCCAAGGTCGTCGCCGCCTCGGACACGGTTGCCGCGATCAAGGCGTCGGTCAAGAAGAAGCTCGATGTATGGGGACCCCAACTGAAGGAGAACGGTCCGCAGACGCTGGCCGACATCGTCCTGCCCGATGCGTTTGACGGTCCGTCACTGACTGTGGATGGTGAGACGGTGGAGTTCGTCGCCGCCGAGGGCCTCGCTAATCGCCGCTATCTCTGGGCGCCCTCGCTGAACGCGGTGTTTGGCGGCGTCCTGGTCTTCGCCGGCGTTCATGTTTGGACCGCCGACACCCCGACCAGGGAATCACGCGCGGCCTGGATTGCCAATCTCGACAAGATCGCAGCGCGCAAGCCGACCGTCGTCGTGCCGGGGCACATGACGCCTGAGTCGCCGGTCGACATCTCCGCTGTCGAATACACCAAGACCTATCTTCTGGCCTTCGAGCAGGAACTCGCCAAGGCCGCGGACGCCGCGGCGCTGAAGAGCGCGATGGAGGCCCGCTTCCCAGGCCTCGGCATGGGCGTCGCCCTCGACATCGGCTCGAAGGTCGCGAAGGGCGAGATGAAGTGGGGCTGAGATGAGCGCCAATTCGATCTGATCCGGAGGACCTATGAAGGTCCTCCGAGGAGAACGGCGGCGATCTGCTCGCCGTGCTCGCGCGTCCGAAGTCGAATAGACCGAGGCGGAACGCCTTCCCTGTGCCGGCATGGACGCCCTGATGAATGTGTCTTCCAGTGCTTGGCCACCGAGCGGACCGGCTATCGCGCCGACGTGCACGGCTATCTCGCCGACGGCGACCGGGTACCGGCCTTTGAAACGGCTCGACCGCAAGATCGGGCCTTTCCGCACGGCAGCGGCATGGGGCCCTTCAGTAACGCGGACACCAGGATGCCGGCCGACTTCGTCCGGCGCGGCGTGAAGCACCTCCGCCGTTGCGGCAAAGATGCTTATCATGTTAAGGATGACGTGGCGCTGCCGCTGCGTCACAATCCCGCGACAAGACGGGAACAACGAGAATGTGGAGGAGACTATGATCGCCCACCACGTGAGCGTCGCCGACGGCGAGGCTTTCCTATCTGCGTCGCGGATGCTGTTCGGCCCGATCACCCAGCGTTTCTCACGCGGCGAGGCGCCGTCGCTGCCGAAGCTCGTTTCCGTGCATCTCGGCTCCTGCCGGCTTTCCGAGATCAAGGCCAAGTCGCATCTGGTCGTCAGCGACCGTACCTTCTGGCGCAGCTTCGATCCCGACGCGATCAAGATCCTGATGCAGCTCAGCGGTCACAGCCGCTTCGAGCAGCAGGAGGTCGCGGTCGATCTCGGCCCACGCGCTGCGATCATCTATGATCCAATGCGCAGCTATTCGCTGCAAAACCTGTCGGATGTTGACCAGCTCATCCTGCAGGTGCCGCGCTCGACCTTCGGCGACGGGACGCTGGCGCGGCTCTCGGCGCCGGTGCCGTTGCCCGGCAACGACGACAGCCTCACCCATATCGTTTCCGGTCTGATGCAGATGGCGATCGGCACCGCTCACAAGCTCGACGAGGCCGGCTGCCGCCGTGTCGGAGAAAGCTTGATACAACTCGTCAACGGACTGATCCAGGCAAAGCCGACGGCGCCGGACTTCCGCCGCTCGCCGCTGGAAGCGCTGCGCGAACGCATCGTCGCCTATATCGACGCCAACCTGGCGCGCTCAAACCTGTCGGCCGAGGACATAGCCCGCCACATGGGCTGCTCCCGCCGCTATCTGCACCGCGCCTTCGAAGGCGAAGGCACCACACTGGAGCGGTTCGTGTGGGATAGGCGGCTGGAGCGCAGCAAGCAGGAGCTGCTGTCGCCCGCCCGCGCCTCAGCCTCCATCTCGGAAATCGCGTTTGCCTGCGGGTTCAATTCGAGCGCACATTTTTCGCGGGCGTTCAGAAGCAAGTATGACGTGGCGCCGAGAGATTTGCGGGAGCGAGTGCGTATGGTGGTGCATTAGGAAGGTGCTGTTAGCCGTACCTTTATCGGATACAGCAAATTGTTTTGCGCCCGTATGAGGCACATTGTATCCTCACCTTCCATAATTTTTCGAGGGCTCTCACTCCCGACTTGCAGCGCTGACGCTTCAACAGGGCTGTACCCAGACCTCAAGCCGTCCGCGCCCTGCCCGCAAAACTCCGCATCAGCCCCTTCGGCAAGAACAGCATCGCCAAGATGATGGTCAGCCCCGAAATCACCGGGTGGTAATCCGGCACCACGATGCGCGCCAGGTCGAACACCGCGTACATGACGAAGGCGCCGAGGATCGGGCCGAGCAGGGTGCCGGTGCCGCCGACCACCGTCATCATCAGCGGCAAAAGCATCCAGTCGAGGTCGAAGACGGAGTCCGGGCCGACATGGAAGATGTAGTAGGTATAGAGGCTGCCGGCGACGCCGGCGATGAAGGCGCTGCCAGCAAAGGCGGCGACCTTGATCCTCAGCGTATCGATGCCGTTGGCCGAAGCCGCCATCTCGTCGTCGCGCACGGCGATCAGCGCCAGGCCGTAGCGCGAGCGCATCAGCAAGCGGATGGCAAGCGCCGTGCCCACCATCAGGCCGAGCCCGACCAGATAGTGCGGCAAGAGCGTATCGAAGGTGCCGGCGGGCGCCACGACGCCGAAGGCGCCGCCGGTGAAATCACCGCCATTGATGAACATCACCTTGATGATCTCGCCGAAGCCGAGCGTGCCGAGCGCGAAATAGTCGCCGCGCAGCTTTGACAGCAGCGGCAGGCCGATGATGATGGCGGCGACGGCCGCGACCAGCCCGCCCAGCATCATCGTCACCGGGTCGAAATAGTAGATCCGCGGATAGGCGTCATAGAACGTGCCCCAGAGATAATTGCCGCTCCACAGAATGGCGGTGGTGTAGGCGCCGAGCCCGAAGAAGGCATGGTTGCCGAGGCTGATCTGGCCGCCGAAGCCGGCAACGAGGTTCCAGCCTTGCGCCATAGTGGCGTAGATGAAAACGAAGAACAGGAACGAGAAGGCGTAAGAATCGATCGCGCCGGGCAGGAGCGGCACCAGCGCGAGGGCAGCGACCACGGCAATTGCGATCCCAATCCAGAATTGTTCCGGCAAGGCTTTCATCATCATGACGCTCAAGCCTTCTTGTAGGGCCGGCTGAACAGGCCTTCCGGCTTGAACATCAGCACCGCCAGGAACACGCCGTAGGCGATAGCGTTGGTCCAGCCGCCCGAGATGAAATACTGCACATAGGCTTCGATCAGGCCGAGGATGATGCCGCCGGCAAGTGCGCCCGCGACATTGCCGATCCCGCCCAGCGCCAGCGCCACCAGCGCCTTGAGGCTGAAGATGAAGCCGGCGAACGGGTTGAACGGGAAAGTCGTCGCCACCGCGACGCCGGCCGCTCCGGCGAGTCCGATGCCGATCGCGAAGGCGACGGCGTTGACGCGGTGCGGGCTGATGCCCATCAGCGTCGCCGCCTCCATGTCCTCGGAGGCCGCGCGCACCGCCTTACCAACCAATGTCTTGCGCAGGAATAGCACCACCAGGCCGGTACCGGCGAGCGCAATCACGAAGCCCATCGAGCGGGTGAAGGAGGTGCGCACGCCCAAAATCTCGATGCCGCTCGCCGTGTAGGAGGTGACGATGGCCGCGGTGTTGCCGCCCCAGATAACCGTCATCAGGTTCTGGATCAGGAACATCAGACCGACCGCGATCAAGAGTGAGATGTTGCGGTCCTCCGCTGCCGCCGCGCGGCGAAACAGGCCTTGGTAGACCAGCCAGCCGACGACGAGCCCGACGGGCACGACGATCAGCAGCGACGCGAAAGGGTCGATGCCGACGCCGTAGAACAGCGCCCGTACGAAATAGGCGGACAGGATGATCATCGCGCCCTGCGCCAGAAAGATCAGCCGCATGGTGCCGAAGATGAGGCTGAGGCCCACCGCCGCAACGCCGTACATGGCGCCGCCCAGCGCGCCGTTGAGCGACAGCTGCAGCAGGATTTCGGGAGGCGGAATGTTCTGCATCATTGCACCTCCAAGACGCCCATATAGGCCTTCTGGATTTCGGGATCGGCGATGAGCTCGGCACCAGTGCCTTGCATGGCAAGCTCGCCGGTTTTCAGCACGAAGGCATAGTCGGCGACCTTCAGTGCCTGATGGATGTTCTGCTCGACCAGGAGGATGGTGACGCCCTGCTTGTGCAAGGTCTCGATCAGCGCGAACATCTGCTGCACCACGATCGGGCTGAGCCCCAGCGACGGCTCATCGAGGATGAGCAGCGACGGGTCCGACATGGTGGCGCGCGCGATCGCCAGCATCTGCTGCTCGCCGCCGGAGAGCGAACCGGCCTTCTGCCCTGCCCGCTCCTTTAGCCGCGGAAACAGCGTGTAGGCTTTCTCCAGCGACTGCTTGAAGCGCTTCCGCACCTTGGGTTGGAAGGCGCCGAGCTCGAGGTTTTCCAGCACGGTCATCTGCCGGAACAGGCCGCGCCCTTCCGGTACATGCGCGATGCCCATCGCCGCGATCTCCTCCGGCGCCTTGCCGGCCAGCGGCGCGCCGGAGAGGAAGATCTCGCCGCGCTTCGGCTTCAGCAGACCGGAGATGGTCTTCAGCAGCGTCGTCTTGCCCGCGCCGTTGGCGCCGACAATGGCGACGATGCTGCCGGCGTCGACGTGGATCGACACGCCCCACAGCGCTCCGACGTCGCCATAGGCGACTTCCAGATTGGTGACGTCAAGCAGCCGGTTCGCCAAGATAGGCCTCTATCACTTTGCGGTTGGCGACGATCTCGCGCGGCGTGCCGTCGGCGATCTTCTCGCCATGGTCCAGCACGATCACCCGGCTGCATACCTTCATGATGGCATCGACCTTGTGCTCTACCCACAGGATCGAGACCCCCTTGTCTGTGCGCACGCGGCGAATGACATCGACCGTGCGCTGGATCTCGGTCGGGTTCAGCCCCGCCATCGGTTCGTCCAGCAACAGCAGCCCCGGGCTGGAGGCAACGGCTCGCGCGATCTCCAGCAGCCGCCGGTCGGACAACGTCATATGCGCGGTGCGGACATCGCGCTTGGCGGTCAACCCGACCAGTTCAAGTGCCTCCTCGGCGGCTGCCGTCGCATGCTTGACGCGGCCGCCCGAGCCATAGACGGCACCTACCATGATGTTCTCGAAGGCCGTCATGGTCAGGAACGTGCGCACCAGCTGGAAGGTGCGGGCAATGCCGAGCCGGCAGATGCGATGCGGGGCCGTGCCGGTGATGTCCTCGCCACGGAAGCGGATACGGCCCTGGGTTGGGGTGTAGAGCGCGGTAATTACGTTGAACAGTGTCGACTTGCCGGCGCCGTTGGGACCGATCAGCCCGATCAGCTCATTGGCTCCGACGGCGATGTCGATGTTGTTGAGCACGACAAGCCCGCCGAACCGCTTCTGGATCGCCTCGAGGCGAAGCAAGGTTTCGTCAGGCTGCATCGTGTGTTTCCGTTTCTCGAGGGGAAGCTATCCGCGCAATCTATCGAGGTCAGCGCCGCCCTCATCGCCCTGCCGGCCTTCTCCCCGAGTAGGACGGGGAGAAGGGCAGGCGGCAACGTCGGAGCCCGTGCCCTCGCCGCTCAGCGCTTGTCCCAGGCCGGCGCCGGCTTGTAGGTCCAGTTGCCATTCGGGAAGATCAGCTGGTGCTTGCCTTGCCACCATTGCGTGGCAACGCTGGGGATCAGCGCAAAGCCGGTCTGGTCGAATTTGAGATCGCCGACGACGGTGTCCTTGAATTCCTGGTTGAAGACCGCGTCATGCAGCGCGGCGGCATCGGTGGTTCCCGCCTTTTCGATCGCCTGCGCCAGCACCTGCGCATTAGCGTAGAAGGCGCCGACTGTGACGGAGTCCTTGTTGAATTCGGCCTCGTAGCGATCGCCGAGTTCCTTGGCGCCGCGATAGGGATAGCTCGACGACCAGAAACCGTCGGTCATGATGTAGTCCGAATCCGCTCCGAGCGCTTCGTGGAACTCGCCCGTCCAGGTGCCTTTCCAGCCATGCAGATAAGGCACGGAGAAGCCGAGCTCCTTCATCTGGCGCAGCAGCGTCACCGTGTCGGCCGGCGAGCCGAACACCAGCATGGCGTCGACATTGGCGGCCTTGAGCTTGGTGATCAGCGCCGAATAGTCGGTGGCCCCGATCGCCCAGGGATCATCGACCGCGAAAGTGTAGCCATATTTCTTGGCCGCCGCCTCGAAGGCGCCGCCAAAGCCCTTGCCGTCGGGCGAATCCTCGGTGACAAGTGCCGGGTTCTTCGGCTTCTCATTGGCCGGCAGCTTGTTCCAGATCTCGAATGGCACCTCGGCGCCCGGCCCCGGGTGGAAGAAGAAGAGGGCCGAGTATTTGAGCTTCAACGGCTGCCACTCGAACGGGAACGCCGTCGTGATCATGTAGAACTTCTTGTATTTCTCGGCGACGATGGCACCGGCGATGTTCATCGGCCCGGAATGGGTCGATAGCAGCGCGTCGACCTTCTGCACCTTGATGAGGTTTTCCAGCGCCGAGGCGACCTTGCCTTCCGAGCTTTCGTCGTCGGCGACGACGAGGCGCACCGGCAGCTTCTTGCCGGCCGACTTGAGCATGATGCCGCCGGCCTTGTTGATGTCGGCCACCGCTTGCTCATAGGCCCATTTCTGCTCCTTGCCGTCGCCGGCCAGCGGCCCGGTCAAGGAGATCGGAGCGCCGATGACGATCTCGTCGCCGGCGGCATTCGCGACCCCTGTGCCGCCGGCCGCAAGTGCGGTCGACAGCACCAGGCCCGCCAGCATTGCCTTCAGATTGTTTCCCATTGCATCCTCCCAGGTTGTTTCATCGGCCGGACGCATCGGCGCCCGCCCGCATGCCTCAGACCGTCGCTGCCGCGACCAGCCTGGTATCGGTGAACTGCTCGAAACTCACGGCTTTACCGTCGTCCATCTCCCAGACATGGACGACGCGCGCCGACATTTGCTTGCCGGTCTTCCTGTAGGTGCCCGAATAGGTGCCGATGCCGACGATGGTGGCGCCGCCGTCGACCAGTCTTTCGAGCTTCAGCGTGTAGCCGTCCCACTCCTCGCCGATGCGCTTGAAGACCCCCGCTATGATGGCGTCGGGGCCGACATAGGTGCCGGCATAGGGGAAGCCCGCCATTTCGGTCCAGGCGGTGCGGCTGGTGATTGGCGCCATCATCGCAGATAGGTCCTTGGCATCGGAACCGGCGTAATGGGCCTTGATCGCTTCGTAGTTCTTGTTCATCGCGTTCTCCCGCGCGGTCAGACCGGCGCCTTGCCTTCGTCGTAGACGGTTCTGGATTTCTTCTCGATGTGAGCGCCGGCCGGCTTGTTCTCGACCTTGCCCAGGCTGGTCACGCCGAGGAATTTCCCGGTCGAGCGCATGACGTCCCAATTGTAGAAGAACAGCGAGGCGACCGGGATGATGAACTCGCGGAAGCCGAACACATATTGGTTGTCGGCAAACTTCCAGGTGGTCGCCAGGTCGACGTCGCCATGGCCACGCTGGATGCCGACGAGGTTCTGCCAGGCATAGCGCTCGGAGCTCAGATAGATGTGCTCGTAGACGTGGTTGGGGCTGTATGTGTAGTGCGCGGTGAGCCCGATCAGGTCCCGGGTCGGCGCCGGCTTGATACCGGTCGGCGCGTTGCTGGGATCCCCGAGCACGCCGGCCGACCAGGTCTGCGCGACGCGCGGCTCGCCGGGCGCTTCGCCTGCTTCACGCACCCGTTCGCGCACCGACAGCACGCGGCGCGTGCTGGTGTTGACGATGTAGGCCTCATCCTCGGTCGGCCGGGCGGCGAAAGTCATGTTGATGAAGAACACGTTGGCGGCGACTTCGAGCGCCTCGTACCAGTCCGCGCCGGCCTCGCTGCCCTCGCTCCACGCCACCGTGTCGGGCGACGTGAAGGCAAGGTCGATTGTGCGCCCCGTGTCGAGCGTGATCTTGAAGGTCTGGCCGCGCAACGCTGATGTCGTCGCCAGCCGGTTGGTGGCGATGCCGGCGGCGAAATCGTCGAAATGCTTCCAGTCCGCCGGCCTGTTCTGGTCGTTCATCGCACTCTCCCAATCAATCGACAAAAGCTAATGTCGGCAGGTCGACGACGGTGGCGCCGCCATCGACGGTCAGGATCGAACCGTTCATCATGGCCGCCTCGCTCGAAGCGACGAAGCAGACGACGTTGGAAACCTCTTCCGGTGTCGCCGGCCGGCCGAGCGGGACGTCCCTGGTCACCAGCCGGTAGGCATCGTCGATCGAGCCAAGTCCGTGCTTCTCGACGATCACCGCCATCTGTTCGTCGGCCATGTCGGTCGAGACCCAACCCGGGCAGATGATGTTGGTGCGCACGCCCTTGCGGCCATAGTCGCGCGCCAGCGATTTGCCGAAGCCGATGCAGGCATGCTTCATGGTGACGTAGCCGGCGGCGTCCGGGCCGGCAAACAGGCCGGCGATCGAGGCAACGACGACGATGTTGCCCTTCCGCGCGATCAGGTCCGGCAGGCATTCGCGGGCGCAGACGAAAGCGGTGTCGAGATTGGTGCGCGTCGCCAGGCTCCAGGTTTCGTCGCTCATCGAAATCGTCGGGCCGACACCATGGCCGCCGGCATTGGCGACGAGGATGTCGACCGGTCCGATTTTTTCATGCACTTCGGCAAGCGCCGCACGCACCGCCTTCGGATCGGCGGCATCGCCCTGCACCACCAGACCGCCAATATCCTTGGTCACAGCTTCCAGCGGCTCGCGCCGCCGGCCCATCAGGACCACCTTGGCGCCGTCGGCCGCCATGCGCCTGGCCACCGCCGCGCCGATCCCGGTGCCGCCGCCGGTAATGAAAGCCGTCTTTCCCGAAAATCGCATTGTTCCATCCCGATTGGTAAGCGCGCCGGCTATGTGCCGATCTTCGCTGGGAATAATGCGGCACCGGCCAATCTGCGTCTTGTCCGAGCGAGAACTTTGTTTTGACTGAGTGCGCACTTTGCGCCCTGTCCGATGAAGTGCCGCGCGACCTTGCGCGCGGCACTCGCTCGCCGGATTACTTTTTCACCGCTTCCAAATCCATGACGATGTCGACATCCGATCCAAGGCCGAAGCCGGCCGCGGCCTTGGCCATCGGGAAGTCGGCCGTACTGACCTTGCCTGTGGCGCTGAACGCCGCCTTGGTCAGCGTCGCATCCCACGGCGCCGGCGCCTCGTTGATCAGCGTCACGTCGAGGGTGATCTCTTTGGACACACCGCTGATGGTGAGATTGCCGGTGACCTTGCCGGTCTTGTCGCTGACCTTCTCTACCTTGGTGCTTTCGAAGGAGATCGCCGGGAATTCGGCGGCGTTGAAGAAGTCGGGGCCTTTCAAATCGCTGTCGCGCTGGTCATAGGCGGTGTGCACCGAGCCGACATCGATCTCGGCCTTGACGCTGCTTTTCGATGGATCGGCCTTGTCCATCACGATGGCGCCCTTCACCGCATCGAACTGGCCATGCGCGATGCCGTAGATGCCGTGCTTTATGGTGAAGGTGATCCAGGCGTGCTGGCCGTCGATCTCGTAAGTGTCGGCATGTGCTGCCGATGCGAATGCGCACACCGAGGCAAAGGCCAACGCGGCCGTCAGTTTTCTCATCGTCACGTAACTCTCCCCATTGTTGGTTGTCGTTCTTTGGCTCAGGAAAAGCCGAGGGCGGCTCCATGCGGCGCCCATAGGATCGCCGTCAGGATGGCCAATATCGCCGGTGTGGCGATCAGCAGACCGGCAATCGGCGGCCGCAACGGCCGGACGCCGGGAACAAGGCCCCGCAGCGGACCGGGCATCAGCATGGCCACGATCAGCGGCAAGGATGAAAGCACCAGCGCGACCGGATTAGCCTTCGGCGCCAGCAGCGCGACCTGGATCTGCACGGTGGCTGCGGCGTAGATAAGCAGCAGTTCAGTGCCCTTGCTCCAGGCAACGGCGGAGCCTCCGCGCAGCACTGTGATGTACTGGACAAGACACCAGCCGCCGGCGAGCGCGGCAAGCGATCCCAGCAATTGCCCGGTGACGATCGAGGCGCCAAGCACCGAGATGATGGCGCCGGCCAGGCAAAAAGCGAGCATCGCCGCCGGCACCAGGAACGGCGCTTCGGCGGACGACGATGGCGAGGACCGCGCCGACAGCAGCATCGCGGCGCCGACGATCGCCAACAGGCCGGCGATGAGGGCGGCGACCATCTGCAGGTCGAGTGAACCGCCGGCCAGGCGGCGCCAGCCAAGCCACAGCAAGGCTACCGCAAGCGCGGCGGCGACAAGCTTGCCCGCAACGGCAGCGCCCAACAGGCGTTCGGGCAACAGGCCAACGACGATGCCGCCAGAGGCGAGATAGATCAGCTTCTGGCTGGCGGCGACCGGCGGCACCACAGGCGGCCCGAGCGTGTCCCAATAGAAGAACAAAATCAAAGCGGCCCACAGCAGAGAAAGCACTGATCCCGGCAGTGCGACCCTTGCCAACAGCGCCATCACCGTGCCGAGCGCGAGTGGCAGCGCAGCAGTGGTGACCATCGGATTGCCCAGCAACGCACTCAATCGTCGACACCTCTTTGACAACCGGGAAGCCTGCGCAAAACACGCTGCTCGATGCGACTTTGGTCTAGGCCAGTCGACTGCGGGGCGTCTTGTCCAAGCGGGAACTTTGTTTTGACTGAGCGTGCACTGGCACCATCAGCCGCTTGAAGCCAGCCGACACGCTCCATAACCCTGATGCAACGTGTTCACCAGCAATCGAGGAGGATGGCGTGAACGAGAGAACCGTGCCGCCGATCAGCACTGCTGCCGCCGCTTTCCTGGCGCGTCCGCACCGGCCCTTCATCAATGGACGCTTTGTTGACGGCTTGGCGGGAAATGGCCTCGCTGTCGATGATTCCGCCTCCGGCGAGATCGTCGCGCATGTGCCCGAGAGCGGTCCCGAACTGGTCGACCAGGCGGTGCGTGCTGCGCGTGCAGCCCTTGAAGGCCCGTGGGCCTCAATGCGGCCGGTCGACCGCCAGAACCTGATGCTGAAGCTCGCCGACGCCATCGAGGCCGATGCCGATCTCTTGGCCGAGATCGAAAGCATCGAGAACGGCAAGTCGCTAGGTGTCGCCCGCATGCTTAGCGCCGGCGGCAGCGTCGACTGGCTGCGCTATTATGCCGGGTGGGCGACCAAGATCGAGGGCTCGACCTTCCAGGTGTCCATTCCGGTGCCGCCTGGCGCCAGGCATCAAGCGATGACCATAATGGAACCGGTCGGCGTCGTCGGCGCCATCGTGCCGTGGAATTTCCCGTTGCTGATCGGCATGTGGAAGATCGCGCCGGCGCTCGCCTGCGGCTGCACCGTGGTGTTGAAGCCGCCGCAGGAGACGCCGCTCGGCCTGCTCAGGCTCGCAGAACTGATCAAGGCGTCAGGCTTCCCGCCCGGCGTCATCAACATCGTGACCGGCAGCGGCAGCGTCACCGGCGAGGCGCTGATCCGTCATCCCGGCATCGACAAATTGACCTTCACCGGTTCGACGGAAGTGGGAAAACGCGTCGGCCACGCGGCCGTCGACCATGTCGCCCGCTTCACGCTGGAGCTCGGGTCGAAATCGCCGATGATCCTGCTTGCCGACATGGAAGAGGGCATTGAGCCCCTGGTCGCCGGGCTCGGCATGTTTTTCAACCAGGGCCAGGTCTGCACCTCGGCCTCGCGGCTGCTGATCGAAAAGTCTATCTATGACCGCACGCTGACGCGGCTGGCCGAGATCGCCGATGGCATGACACTGGGCGCCGGCCGCGATGCCGAAGCCCAGATCAACCCACTGGTCTCGGCCAAGCATCGAAGGAGCGTCGAGGGCTTTGTCGAGCGCAGCCTGGCGGCCGGCGGCGAACGCGTCAGCGGCGCGCGGTCGGTACCGGCCAGGGGCCATTATGTCGCGCCGACCATCCTGCACAATATCAGGCCCGACATGGAGATCGCGCGTGAGGAGGTGTTCGGTCCGGTGGTAGCGGCGATGCCGGTCGCCGATCTCGACGAGGCGATCCATATCGCCAACGACACGCGCTATGGCCTGTCGGCCTCGATCTGGACCCGCGACATGGGCAAGGCGATGACCGCCGTCCACGGCCTCAAGGCCGGCACGGTGTGGGTCAATTCGCATAACACGCTGGACCCTGCGGCACCCTTCGGCGGCTTCAAGCAGTCCGGCATCGGCCGCGAACACGGCCGCGCGGCGATCGACGGCTATCTCGAGACCAAGACCGTCATCATGCGCTACGCCTGACGCCATGAACGCTGCGTACGACTACATCATCGCCGGCGCCGGCTCGGCCGGCTGCACGCTGGCCAACCGCTTGGTCAATACCGGCCAGCGCGTGTTGATCGTCGAAGCCGGGCCGGCCGACAATTCGCGCTTCATCGACATGCCCGCCACCTTCGCCAAGGTGATCGGCACGGCGCGCAGCTGGATCTACGAATCCGATCCCGAACCCAGCGTCGGCGGCCGCCGGCTACCGGTGCCGCAGGGCCGCACGCTGGGCGGCGGGTCGTCGATCAATGCCATGCTCTATGTCAGGGGCCAGCCGCAGGACTATGAAGTTGTGTGCGTCAAGTTCTGCAAAATGGCGTGGCATTGCGTTGACGTCGGCGTGTCCGCCGCGCAGCCCCCGTGTTTAGCGGAG
>NZ_JAMYPW010000034.1:0-64265 GCF_040320565.1 Mesorhizobium sp. M0664 | reverse complement strand
CCACGGCATCAACACCTCCGGCCAAAAGCCAAAAGTGTTACCCATGTGTCCGGTACAAAACGTCACCTATGTCTCAGGCCGCGCATCCAATTTCTTCAATTCTGCAGGCATGACGTCGAGTTTTCCGCTCGTCGGATTCTCGACTGCCTGGGTTTAACAGGCCGGTCCGGTTAGGGGAGAACCGCCGCTCTGCCCCATGCCGCGCGCCACCTCTCGCGTCGCTGAAATGCGACAGGTGCTGATCATGGCAACGATACCAAAGTACCGGTGATACTATTGCGTAATCAACAACCTGCCACAAAGCGAAGACTGTCACCCGCCGCGCAGCCGCGCTTCGTCGGGTTGATTTCTCCGCCCGAATATGATGCTTCTCCCGCCCATGAATAAACTATTTTCTGCGGTCCTCGCATGGACGATAGTGGCTTGGCCGGCCAGCGCAATGGACAGCGCATTGCGCGCCGGCCTGCTGAAACTCGATCCGCAAACCCGGCTGGAGCAGCGATGCGACGCCGAAATTCTCGACCGGATTACCCGCGACGACCACAAATACAAAGCCGATCGTGTCGTCGCCTACGCTTTTGCGACGCCCGAAATGGGCGCCGATGCGATCAAGAGCCCGGGTGCTGCGTTTCGCAGCAAGGGACAGTGGTACCGGCTGAAATTCAAATGCGAAACAGTGCCGGACCATATGGAAGTCCTGCAGCTCCGCTACCGGATCGGTGATGAAATTCCGGAAAGCGACTGGCCCAAATACAATCTCTATAACTAGGCATTCACGACCTGTGGCCGCATTTTGTCGGTGTTCGGGCCGATCGTCGCAAACTCTGTATATCGCCGCAATAACGGGCGGTTTGCCGACCGTGTTCCAACCAGTCCCTTGACGCGCGGGAACCATACACGTTAGGCCCTCCAGGCATTCGACGCGAACGCGGCCAACCAGCAAGGGACTTCCAGTCGATGGAAATTTTCACTGCCGCGGGCTTCTCTGCCCTGCTCCAGGTCATCGCCATCGACCTCGTGCTTGCAGGCGATAACGCCATCGTCATCGGCTTGGCCGCGGCGGGCTTGCCCATCGAGCAGCGCAAGAGAGCGATTCTCATCGGTGTGGTGGCGGCGACGGTGCTGCGCATCGGTTTTGCCGCGATCACCGTCACTCTGCTGCAGATTGTCGGCCTGCTGCTGGCCGGCGGCATCTTGCTGCTGTGGGTGTGCTGGAAGATGTATCGCGAGCTGCGCACGTCGCATGCCGACGAGGTGGAGGCGACCGAAGCGCTGTCCAATTCCGATATCAACAGCGATGCTATGGTGGCCGGCAAGGCGCGCAAAAAGACCCTGGGTCAGGCGGCATTGCAGATCGTCATCGCCGACGTGTCGATGTCGCTCGACAACGTGCTGGCGGTCGCCGGCGCGGCGCGCGATCACTTCCAGGTGCTGGTGATCGGCCTCGTCCTGTCGATCGCGCTGATGGGCCTTGCCGCGAGCTTTATCGCCAAGCTGCTGCACCGCCATCGCTGGATCGCCTACATCGGCCTTTTGATCATCTTCTATGTCGCACTCGATATGATCTATCGAGGCGCTGTGGAAGTATTGCCGCATGTCAGCAGTGCGATGAGCTGACGCATCGACTCGAACTCGCATCGGCGGGGCCTTTCAGCTTCGGCGACGCTGGCGGTTGCGTTTCGCCGCAGCCGCCGCCCATACCAATGCCGCGACAAGTGTGGTACTGCGCCGCCAATCCTGAAAATCCGGAAAGCTTTGATGTCCGCCCCTCGCGTCAGTTTCGTCAGCCTTGGATGCCCGAAAGCCCTTGTGGATTCGGAGCGCATTATCACGCGCCTGCGCGCCGAGGGCTACGAGATCGCCCGCAAGCACGACGGCGCCGACCTGGTCGTCGTCAACACCTGTGGCTTCCTCGATTCGGCTCGCGATGAATCGCTCAACGCCATCGGCTCGGCACTTTCGGAGAATGGCAAAGTTATTGTCACCGGCTGCCTCGGCGCCGAGCCGGACATCATCCGTGAAAGACATCCCAACGTCCTCGCCATCACCGGACCACAAGCTTATGAAAGCGTGATGAGGGCGGTGCATGAGGCTGCCCCCCCGAGCCACGATCCCTACATCGACCTTTTGCCGCCGCAAGGGGTCAAGCTCACGCCGCGCCACTATGCGTATCTCAAGATCTCGGAAGGCTGCAACAACCGCTGCACCTTCTGCATCATCCCGGCGCTGCGTGGCGACCTGGTATCGCGGCCGGCCGCCGACGTGTTGCGCGAAGCCGAGAAGCTGGCCAAGGCCGGGGTCAAGGAGATCCTCGTCATCTCGCAGGATACCAGCGCCTACGGCATCGATATCAAATACCAGACCAGCATGTTCGGCGATCGCGAGGTGCGGGCGAAATTCTTGGATTTGTCGGAGGAACTCGGCAAGCTCGGCCTCTGGGTGCGCATGCACTATGTCTACCCCTACCCGCATGTCGCTGATGTCATCCCACTGATGGCCGAGGGCAAGATTCTTCCCTATCTCGATATCCCATTCCAGCACGCCTCGCCGCAGGTGCTGAAGAACATGCGCCGGCCCGCTCATGGCGAAAAGACGCTCGAGCGCATTCGCGGCTGGCGCGACGTCTGCCCGGACCTTGCCATCCGCTCCACCTTCATCGTCGGCTTCCCCGGCGAGACGGACGACGACTTCGAGATGCTGCTCGACTGGCTGGACGAGGCCAAGATCGACCGCGCCGGCTGTTTCAAATACGAGCCGGTCAGAGGCGCCCGCTCCAACGAGCTCGGCCTCGAGCAAGTGCCGCAGGAGATCAAGGAAGCCCGCTGGCACCGCTTCATGCAGCGCCAACAGAAGATTTCGGCAACGCAGCTAACCAAGAAAATTGGCAAGCGCCTGCCGGTCCTGATCGACGAGGCGCATGGCAATTCGGCCAAGGGCCGGACCAAATACGACGCGCCCGAAATCGACGGCTCGGTCCATATCCAGTCGCGGCGGCCACTGCGCGCCGGCGACATCGTCACGGTCAAGATCGAGCGCGCCGACGCTTACGACCTTTACGGCTCAGCAGTCTGATATTCCGTCCAAAATGAAAAAGGGCGCCACGTGGCGCCCTTTCGTTCGATATGTTTCCGACCACCTACTGCGGCAGCTTGTCGTCGACGCCCTTCACGTAGAAATTCATGCCGAGCAACGTGGCGTCGTCGGCGACCTCGCCCTCCTTCAGCCAAGGTGTGCCGTCCTGCTTGGCGACCGGCCCGGTGAAGGGGTTCCAGCCGTCGGCGATCTTCTTGGTGGTGGCTTCGGCCATCGCCTTGACGTCGTCGGGCATGTTGGTGAACGGCGCCAGCTTGACGGCGCCGTCCTTAATGCCGAGCCAGACATTATCGGGCTTCCAGGTGCCGTCGAGCGCCGCCTGGACGCGGCTGATGTAGTAGGGACCCCACTCGTCGGTCAGCGCGGTCAGCTGCGCGTGCGGCGCGAACTTGATCATGTCGGAGGACTGGCCGAAGCCGTGCAGCTTGCGCTCTTCCGCCACCTGCAAGGCAGCGGTCGAGTCGGTGTGCTGGACGATGATATCGGCGCCCTGGTCGAACAATGCCTTGGCAGCATCGGCCTCCTTGCCCGGATCGAACCAGGAGTTCACCCACACGATCTTCGCCTTGAAGTTCGGATTGATCGACTGTGCGCCGAGCATAAAGGAATTTATGCCCATCACCACTTCCGGGATCGGGAAGGAAACGATGTAGCCGGCGACGCCCGACTTCGATTGCTTGGCGGCGATCTGGCCAAGCACGTAACGGCCTTCGTAGAAACGCGCATTGTAGATGCCGAGATTTTCGGCGGTCTTGTAGCCGGTGGCGTGCTCGAACATCACCTTGGGGAATTTCTTCGCGATCTTCACTTCCGGGTCCATGAAGCCGAAGGACGTGCCGAAAATGATCTTGCATCCCTCGCGCGCCAGGCGCTCGAAGGCGCGGTCGGCATCGGGGCCTTCGGAGACGTTTTCGAGATAGGCGGTCTCGACCTTGTCGCCGAGTGCCTTTTCCACCTCGAGGCGGCCTTGGTCGTGCTGGTAGGAGTAGCCGAAATCGCCGATCGGGCCGGTGTAGACCCAGCACGCCTTCAGCTTGTCCGCCGCCTCGGCTGATGCCGCCAGCGACAATGCGGCCGTCGCCGCCATCAGGGCAATAAGCAGTTTTTTCATTGTGTTACCTCTCTGAGTTAAGCCTTGGAGCTTCCGTCTTTTTGTTGTCAACGATCCGGAACGAATGGCTGGCCCAAGGAGGCCGGCGTGTTCATCATCGTCAAACGCTTGTTGCGCGAGATTAGAACGAGAACCACGACGGTTGCCAGATAGGGCAGCGAAGAAAGCAGTTGCGAGGGAAACGATTTTAAGAACGCAATTAACTTGTAGAGCAACCAGGGCGCGTCGACGAAGTCCTGCAGATTTATGGCTTGGACGTGAAGCTGGCCAACCCAGATCGCGCCGAAAATATAGGCGCCGGCCAGCACCCGCCAGGGCCGCCAGGAGGCGAAGACGACCAGAGCCAGCGCGATCCAGCCGCGGCCGGCGGTCATGTTCTCCACCCATTGCGGTGTGTAGACCAGCGATAGGTGACCGCCGGCGAGGCCGGCACAAGCGCCGCCGAAAATCACTGAGAGATAGCGGTAGCGGATGACATGGATGCCAAGCGCATGGGCGGATGCATGGCTGTCGCCGATCGAGCGCAGCGTGAGCCCGGTGCGGGTCTTGAACAGGAACCACATGACGGCGGCGGTCAGCGCGATCGAGATGTAGAAGATTGGATCCTGGCCGAACAGCAGCCTGCCAACGACCGGGATTGCGGTCAGGCCGGGAATATCGAGGTTTGGCAGCCTTTCGCCGGGCTGGCCGACAAAATTCGTTCCCATCATGCCGGAAAGGCCGAGGCCGAGCAGTGTCAGCGATAGGCCGGTGGCCACCTGATTGGTGGCCAGCGACAGCGTCATGACGGCAAACAGCAGCGAGAACACTGCCCCCATGGTGATTGCCGCCAACAGCCCTATCCAAGGCGAGCCGGTGAGATAGCCGGCGCCGAAACCGCCGACGGCACCCATGATCATCATTCCTTCGACGCCGAGATTGAGCACACCCGAACGTTCGACCACCAGTTCGCCGATCGCCGCGATCAGCAGCGGCGTCGCCGCCGTCGCGATGGTCAAGAGGATGTTGACGGTGATGTCCATCAGCGGGCTTCCTCCAGCTTCGGCGCTGCCTCGAGCTTCGGCGCGGAAAAGCCGGTCAGGCGAATGCGGTAATGGATGAGCGTGTCACAGCCGAGCACGAAGAACAAAAGCATGCCCTGGAACACGCGCGCCACCTTGTCGGAGATGCCGAGCGCGCTTTGCACTGCCTCGCCGCCCAGATAGGTCAGCGCCAGCACAAGGCCTGCGGCGACGATGCCGAGCGGATTGAGCCGGCCGAGAAATGCCACGATGATAGCGGTAAATCCGTAGCCGGGCGAGATCACCGGCTGCAATTGTCCGATGGCTCCCGAGACCTCCGAAATCCCTGCAAGTCCGGCCAGTGCGCCCGACAGCAGGAAGGCAAAGAAGACCATGCGGTTAAGGCCAAACCCGGCGAAGCGCCCTGCCCTCGGGCTTGAGCCGAGCACGCGGACCTCGAAGCCTTTCAGCATACGGCTCATCAGGATCCAGATCAGTATCGCCGCGATCAGCGCGAAGACAAATCCCCAGTTTGCCCGGCCGGATTCCGGGAGGAGTTCCGGCAGTATGGCCGAGTCGTTGAACTGGATGGTCTGCGGGAAACCGTGGCCCTGCGGATCGCGCCACGGCCCGCGTACGAGCCAATCGAGGAAGAGCTGGGCGACATAGACCAGCATCAGGCTGGTCAGGATCTCGTTGGTGTTGAAGCGCGTCTTCAGCAGTGCCGGGATTGCAGCATAGGCGGCCCCACCGACCATGCCGAGCAGAAGCATCAGCGGCAGCACCAATGGGCCTTCGAACTGCGGAAACAGCACGGGGATGATCGAGCCGACAATGCCGCCCAGGATGAACTGGCCTTCGGCGCCGATGTTCCAGATGTTGGCCTTGTAGCAGACCGACAGTCCGACTGCGATCAGGATCAGGGGGGCGGCCTTGATCGCCAGCTCATGCAATTGCCAGACCTGGCTGATCGGTTCGATGAAGTAGATGCGGAACGCGGTCAACGGGTTGACGCCGAGCAGCGCGAACATGATGGCACCGGCAATGATCGTCAAAACGAAAGCGATGAAAGGCGAGAGTGCCGAAAACAGCATCGAGCGCTGCGGGCGTTTTACAAGTTCGAGGCGCATCAGGCTGTCTCCAGCTTATGTTCGGCATGACCGGGTTCGGCGCCGCCCATCAGCAGCCCGATTTTCTCGAATGTCGCTTCAGCTATCGGCAGCGGCTTCGACAATTCGCCATTGTGCATGACCGTGATCGCATCGGAAATCTCGAACAGCTCGTCGAGGTCCTGGCTGATCACCAGCACCGCCGAGCCGCTGCGCGCCAGTTCGATCAGCGCCTGGCGGATGTGGGCCGCCGCACCCGCGTCGACCCCCCAGGTCGGCTGATTGACCACCAAGACGCTCGGCCGGCGGTCGAGTTCGCGGCCAACGATGAATTTCTGCAGATTGCCGCCCGAAAGAGCCGCAGCCTCCGGATCCGGCGCGCTCTTGCGCACGTCCATTGCCTTTATGATGCGCTGGGCAGCGGTATGGATCGCATCGCCCTTGACCATTCCACCGGCGCCGACAAACATCTTGCCATCGGTGGCGTGGCGCGACAGAAGCAGGTTCTCCGAAAGCTTCATGCGCGGTGCTGCGCCATGGCCGAGCCGCTCTTCCGGGACGAAGGCAGCGCCCATCAGACGCCTGCCGGTGATGGTGAGACCGCCGGCATCCTTGCCGCGGATGCGGACCGAGCCGGCATCCGGCTGCAGCACCTCGCCGGAAACGGATTCGAAGAATTCGCCCTGGCCGTTGCCGGCGACACCGGCAATGCCGATCACCTCGCCGGCGCGGACTTCAAGATTGATGTTCCTGAGCGGGATCGAGAACGGGGTCGCCGGCTTGCGGGTGAGTTCGCGGATTTGAAGCAGCACCGGCGCGGTCTCGATACCCTCGGCCGGCGCCCGCACCACGGCCAGCACCTCGTTGCCGACCATCATCCGCGCCAACGAAGACGCGGTTTCCTGGCGCGGATTGCAATGGCCGACCACCTTGCCGTGACGCAGCACCGTGGCGCGGTCGCAGATCCGTTTGACCTCTTCCAGCCGGTGCGAAATGTAGAGGATGGACTTTCCTTCCGAACGCAGCCGTTCGAGCGTCTCGAACAACTTATCGGCCTCCTGCGGCGTCAGCACCGAAGTTGGTTCGTCGAGGATGATAAGTTGCGGCGTCTGCAGCAGGCAGCGGATGATTTCGATGCGCTGACGCTCGCCGACCGACAGATCACCGACCAGCGATAGCGGATCGAGAGGCAGGCCGTAACTGTAGGAGAGCGCCCTCGCCTTGGCCGCGATCGTACTGATCGGCGAGCCGTCATCCAGCGACAGCGCGATGTTCTCCGCCGCCGTCAGCGCTTCGAACAGGGAAAAATGCTGGAAAACCATGCCGATGCCGAGCTTTTTTGCGGTGCCGGGGCTGGTGATCCTGACCGCTTGGCCATTCCAGAAAATCTCGCCGGAATTCGGTTCCAGCGATCCAAACAGCATTTTCACCAGGGTCGACTTGCCGGCGCCGTTCTCGCCAAGCAACGCATGGATCTCGCCCTTGGCGATGTTGAGATCGACATGGTCGCACGCCGTCAACGTGCCGAATATCTTTGTGAGGCCGCGAACCTCAAGCAGGTTTGCGCCGTCCTGATCTGCACTCACGGTGCCTCCATCTGGTTTGCCAGACATGTTCTGTGTTCCCGCAACCATCGTATGCGCGGGCTGCTCTCTACGGTAAGCGCCTCACGACTTGAAAGAGCTTCAAGAATTTCAGCGGAAACTCAAGCGGTAAAGAGCAGTTCGCAAGAACGGCGGCGTCGGCGGCCCGAAACTGCGGGCGCCTAAGGGATAAGTATTGTTGTCCCGGTGGTCCGGCGCCCTTCGAGATCGGAATGCGCTTTGCCGGCCTCGCTGAGCGCGTAACGCTGGTTTATCTTGATCTTGACGGCGCCGCTGAGCACCACGTCGAACAAGGCAGCGGCGGAAACCTCGAGGTCTTCGCGCCTGGCATTATAGACGAACAGCGTCGGCCGCGTTGCGAACAGCGAGCCCTTCTGCGCCAGCAACGAGATGCTGAAGGGCGGGATCGGCCCAGACGATTGACCGAAGCTGACGAAAGTGCCGAGCGGCCGCAGGCAATCGAGCGAGGCTGGAAATGTGTCGTTGCCGACTGAATCGTAGACAACGTCGCATTTCTTGCCACCGGTGATAGCGGCAACGCCGGCCACGAAATCCTGTTCGCGATAGTTGATCACGTGGTCGAAGCCATGCGCCTTGGCGAGCTCGATCTTGTCGGTGGAACTCGCCGTGCCGATCACTGTCGCGCCGAGATGCTGGGCCCATTGGCCGAGGATCAGCCCGACACCGCCCGCCGCCGCATGAAACAGGATCGTGTCGCCGGCTTTCACCTTGAATGTACGGCGCAACAGATATTCGGCGGTCATGCCCTTTAGCATCATGGCTGCGGCCTGTTCGTCGCTGATGCCGTCCGGCACCTTCACCACGCGGTCGGCGGCGATCACGCGCTGCCCGGCATAGGCGCCGGTCGTCACGGCGTAGGCGATGCGATCGCCGGGTTTGAGCCAGTCGACATCCGAGCCGACATCCAAGACCACGCCGGCCGCCTCGCCGCCAGGGATCAGCGGAAATCCGCCCTGCGGCGGATAAAGGCCAGAGCGATAATAGACGTCGATGAAATTGAGACCGATCGCGGTATGCTTGACCAGGATCTGTCCCGAGCCCGGCTGCCCGGGATCGGCATCCTCATAGGTCAGGACCTCCGGGCCGCCATGGGCATGGATGCGGATCGCTTTGGACATTTTCTGGCTCTCTTGGGATCAGGCTTTCTTATCCGGCTTGGCGCCGAGATTTGGGAAGAACTGCATGATAGCGCCGATGCAAGCGAGGTAAAGCCCGGTGACCGTAATCCCGATCTTGATGAAATCGCTGACCTGCTCGCCCAGCACGCCGATCTGGTCGTAGAAGGAGGCAAGTGCGGCCTGCGCCAGCGCCAGCGCGCCGAAAGCGCACCAAAGCAGCGTCATACCGAGATTGATTGGCCGCAGCCGCTTCACCCGCACCGGATGGATGAAATTGATCGGCACGAAGGTGAGAATGCCGGCCACCACGACCACGGCGAAAGAAACCCATTGTCCGGGCTCGATGACGAACAGCGTGAACACCACCATGTTCCAGACGACCGGAAAGCCCTTGAAGAAATTCTCCTTCGTCTTCATGCCGGTATCGGCATAGTAGATTGCGCTCGACACCACGATGATCGCCGCCGACAGGAACGACAGGCGCTCGCCCATGAAGCCGCGCTGATAGAGCGCGAAGGCCGGAATCAACACGTAGGTCACGTAGTCGATGATGTTGTCGAGCAGTTCGCCCGACCAAGTCGGCAGGATTTCCTTGACATCGAGCTTCCTGGCGATCGGCCCGTCGATGCCGTCGACGAAAAGCGCCAGCCCCAGCCACCAGAACATCGCCGTCCAGCGCTGCTCGCTTGCTGCCACCAGCGACAGAAACGCCAGGAATGAGCCCGACGCGGTCAAGAGATGGACCGAGAACGCCCGCGCCTGAGGCCATGTGACTTTCTTCTTCGGCCGCGGAATCCGGTCGGCGATTTTCCTGGCCGTCGTCTTCTTGCTCACGGGCCCCGCCAGTCCAGCTTGCAGATTTCGGCCGAACGGCCAGCAAAGTTCCAGTTGCGGCCAAAGGCCCGCATTTTGCTCTTGTCGGATTTGGCGACGATGATTTCCGGCGCAATCCAGTATTCCGAATTGCTGATGACCGTATCCTTGTCGCGATCCTTGCCGGTGATTGGCGTCACCGCACCATCGATGATCTTCGGTATCTGAAAGATGCGTGTTTTCTCACGCGTCTCGTAGGTGATCGGCACCTGCTCGGCACCGAGGAACTGTCCGACCAGGATGGAGAGCAGCGATGTGGTTCCACCGGCCTTGCCGGTGAATATCTTCGTCAGTCCCTTCATAGCGTAAACCGAGGCGCGCTTGTCGATGAACAGGCCCGCCGTCCAGTTGCCGCGGCTCATATAACCGGGGATTTCCATGACCAGCCCAAGATTGAGGCCGGACAGGTCGACCTCGCCGAAATGGCCGGCATCGATCCGGAACCCCGCCCAGGTTTGGCAATAGCCTTCCGTGGGCGGATGATTGCCGAGCGACAGAACGCAAGGGCAAAAAACCGTGCAATTGCAGGAAAGGATGAGCTCTCCCTTCATTGCCCAGTTTTGATCTGTCATCGAATTCTCCCCCCTCATGCCGAGACTACTAGTAGCGCGGCTGCCCAGACAAGCAGTATCGCACCGCCCAACCGCGTCGGCAGATTGCCTGCCGTCTGTTTTTCGACCAGGCTGAACAAGCCGACCAGCGCCATCCAGAACACGTTCATCACACCGACGGCAAACATTACCAGCATCAGCGCCCAGCAGCATCCAAGGCACCACAGGCCCTGCTCTATACCGAGCCGGAAAATGCGAATGGGCCTGGCGCTCCAGTTGGCGAACAGGACCGAGAACGGATTTCTGCACTTCTCCAGACAGGCTTCCTTCAGCCAGCTGAACTGATAGAGACCAGCGATCGACAGCGCGGCTGCTCCGGCAATTCCAAGCAGCGGATCGAGCATCTGCCCGGATGACACGAATGCATGGACTGCGAGCGTCAGGGCAGCGAATATTGCCGAGGCGGCAAGCCAGACGCTCAAATATCCAGCGACAAGGATCAGCGGATGGGCAACGGGTTCCCCCTTGATCCGGGCGGTATCTGCGATCTCGCAATAAGTGCGGATCATCGGCGCCGCGGAGGGCAGCATGGTCGCGATGGCCATCAACAGCCACATCGCGGTGAGTGCCCCGCCTTGCGCGCCTACGCTTGCGCGAAGCGGCGCCGGCGCCAGGCAAAGGGCGAAGAAACGCGCAAGGAAATCCGGCAGCGGCAGTTGCGGCAGGTATTCCAGCGCGGCGTCGCCGGGTACATCGGCGCCCGGGAGCCGGCTCACCGCCCCCCGAACTGCCATTGCGCCGAGAAGGAGCCAGGCAACGGCGATGCCCATGCCGGCAATGACGCCCACCGTCAGTCGAGGGCTGCATGCAACGCTCGCCATCGCGCGGCCGGTGCCGTCGAGGTGGCTGAAATCGTCTTGTTGGCCGGTCATGGCAACCGAATGGGCCGAATCGCCGCGTTGATCAAGCCGCATCACCTGACCTATATGGACCAGCAGGTCGGACGGGCCTCACCTCGCAATCCGGAAGCCGAATTTGAACCATCGGGAAACAGCACGGATACTGGTCGCCGGCAGCGGCCCTGCGGGGCTGATCGCGGCGCTTGGCTTTGCCGAGGCGGGTTTTCCCGTGACGCTCGTCGGACCCGATGCAGCCGGCCCCGACGGCCGGACGACAGCCTTGATGAACCCTGCCCTGAAGATGTTCGAACGGCTAGGGATCTTCGACGGAATCAGGCCGCACGCAGCGCCGCTCAAGGTGATGCGTATCGTTGACGCAACCAACCGGCTGATCCGCAGCCCGACAGTGACCTTTCGCGCCAGCGAGATCAACGAAGAGCAATTCGGGCTGAACTTGCCCAACAGCGTTCTCAACCGCATGCTAGCCGAGGCTGTCGCGCATTCGGGCATCGAATGGCGAAAGTCGATGGTGGAGGCATGGCGCCTCGATGCCAACCATGCCCATGCCGTTCTCGCCGACGGCAGCGAGGTTGAGGCATCGTTGGCAGTTGCCGCCGATGGCCGTCAGTCGCCGGCCCGCGAGGCAGCCGGCATCCGCACCTCGATCCGATCCTATCCGCAGGCGGCGTTGGTGCTCAATTTCGGTCACCGCAGCGACCATGCCTTCACCTCGACCGAATTCCACACCGAGACCGGTCCGTTCACACAGGTTCCCCTGCCCGGCAACCGGTCCAGCCTTGTCTGGGTGCTCGAACCCGATATCGCCAAGGACCTTGCAGCACTCGACGACGCCGAGCTTTCGACGCGGGTCGAACAGCGAATGCAATCGATGTTGGGCCGCGTGTCGGTTGAGCCCGGCCGGCAGGTCTACCCACTTTCAGCGGTGAGCCCGTGGCGGTTTGCGCAGCGCCGCGTGGCACTTGTCGGTGAAGCCGCCCACGTGTTTCCCCCAATTGGCGCGCAAGGCCTCAATCTCGGCATCCGGGACATCGACGACCTGATTGGTGCCGCAAGCAGAAACCGCTCGGACCCGGGCGCCGCCAAGGCGCTTGCAGCCTATGATTTCAAGCGGCGGCCGGACATTCTGGCGCGCAGCAGCGCGGTCAACCTGCTCAACATGTCGCTGCTTTCCGACATGCTGCCGGCCCAGCTGGTGCGCAGCGCTGGCCTGGGCGCGCTTGAGGGGTTTGCGCCGTTACGGGCGTTTTTCATGCGCGAGGGTCTTCGACCCGGCAGCGGTTTTGCGGCGTTTTTTGGCGGATTGCGAAAACCGGCTGAGCGATAGCGATCTTGGCCACCGCCCTTGATCCGCATCTCGCGATGCTCAACCCGGCATCAAGGGGATCGGGATTGAATTGACGCCGCGTCTGCGCCAAATAATGACGATGTCGACCTTAAGGTCTGGGCCAATCTTTGCCGGACCGGTGCGTAAGAATCTAAAGTCCTGGAGCGTTCCTTGCGTGTTCCGAGATGCGTGGCGTTCAAGAAGTTCAAGTGGTGAGTGCGATGAAGACAGCCAAATTCTCGATCGGACAGGTGGTTCGGCACCGGCTGTTTCCGTTCCGCGGCGTCATTTTCGACGTCGATCCGCAATTCGCCAATACTGACGAATGGTACGAGGCGATCCCCGCTGACGTGCGGCCGCGCAAGGACCAGCCTTTCTATCATCTGCTCGCCGAGAATTCCGAAACGGAATACATCGCCTATGTGTCCGAGCAGAATTTACTCGAGGACCGGTCGGGCGAACCGGTCCGGCATCCGCAGATTGGTGAAATGTTCGACAAGAAGCCGGACGGGCGCTACGAGCCGAAGCACCAATTGAGACATTGACTTAGCCGGGATCTGGCTGGGCTGGGACTGGCTTGAGACTTGGCTGGACGCGACAAATGGCGGGTCCAAACGAAAAAAGCGGGGTATGAGCCCCCGCTTTTTTGTTGGTTCGAAAACCCGTCGATCAGTTGGCGGCCTTCGCCTTTTCCTGCTCTTCCTTGAGCTTCTTGGCAAAGTCCTGATTGTTCTTGGCGACGAACTCCTGGAGCTTCTTCTGCCGGTCCTCGATATCCGACTGCTGCAGCGGCGGGCCGTCGAAGGCGCCGCTGAAGCCGGTCAGCGCAATCTTGATCGGGTTCGGCTGGTTCTGGAAATTGACCGAGGTGAGCGTCAGCGCCGATCCCTTCTTGAAGGATGCGACAAGCTGATCGCTCAGCGGCACTTCCGCCACGCAGCGATCCGGAAAACAGATCACATAGTCGAGCTTCTGCGCCTTGCCGCCGTCGATCTGGAGGCCGATGCCGGGAGGAACGAGACGGCCGGTCGGAACCGTCACCTGGAACACCTTGCGGTTCACCTTGCCCTTCAATTCGATCAGGCTGACGCCGGTGATGAGCTGGCCGTTGCCGGCGGTGGTGATGTTCTGGACATTGCAGATGTCGACGTCTTCCTGTTTGGTGCAGGCCTTGAACCAGCCTTGCGGAATCTGCTGTTGCTGCTGCGCGGAAGCAGCGGGAATCCCGGCGCCCAGAATGCCGACCACGCCAGCGGCCATGACCGACAGGCGGTACGCGTTGCTGTTCAGGCTCGTCATGTCGTGCATTCCTCTCAAATGATCCCGGAACCGGCTTTTTTCATGCCGTGTGGTCCAGCTACCTGTTGCCGAAATGAGGCAACAGAATGACTTCGGACGGCGTGTTACACTGCAAGCGGTGCCGAATCCAGCCCGGGCCTCGCGAATCTTGGCCAAGGGATAGGCTCAAGGGGTTGGCCGGTGCACGACCGGCTCATGTATGCTGCGCATCGAATCGGGAAGGAGACGGTCATGGGCCGCGTTGTCGTTTGGCTGATCGCCGCAATCTTGTTTGTCGGCTTTTCCCTGCAGCCGGCCCTGTCGGAACCGGTGCACGCGCTTGCCATGCAGGGCGAGCCGGCGCTGCCGCCCGACTATGATCATTTCAACTACGTCAATCCCGACGCGCCGAAAGGCGGCAGCATTACCTATAGCGTCGTCGGCAGCTTCGACAATCTCAATCCGTTCATCCTGAGAAGCCTGCGCACCACCGCGCGCGGCATGATGGATCAAGCCTTTGGCAATCTTGTCTTCGAGCCGTTGATGCAGCGCAACTACGACGAGGCCTTCAGTCTCTACGGCCTGCTCGCCGATACCGCCGACATGGATCCCGAGCGCAAGAGCATCGAATTCCACCTCGATCCCAACGCCAAATGGTCGGACGGCGAGCCGGTGACGCCGGAAGACGTGTTGTTTACCTATGACGTCTTCACCGAGAAGGGCCGCCCACCTTACAGCCAGCGAATGAAAGCGATTGCCAAGCTCGAAAAGACCGGCGAGCGCAGTGTGCGCTTCACCTTCAACGAAAAGGCGGACCGCGAATTTCCCCTGATCACTGCGCTGACGCCGATCATCCCGAAACACGCCTTCAACAAGGACACCTTCGACAGGACGACGCTGAAGCCGGTGATCGGCAGCGGGCCTTATACCGTGGCGCAAGTCGTGCCCGGTCAGCGCATCGTGTTCAAGCGCAATCCGGACTATTGGGGCAAGGACGTGCCGTCCAAGCGCGGCTTCGACAATTACGACCAGATCACCATCGAATATTTCCTCAACGCCAACGCCAAGCAGGAAGCGTTCAAGAAAGGCATCTGCGCCATCGACGACGACAGCGACCCGGTCAAGCGCGAGCGCGATCTCGATTTTCCGGCCTTCCACAGGGGCGAGGTCATCGCCGAAAATTTCGATACCGGCATTCCGCCGGTGGTCAACGGGTTCCTGTTCAACACGCGGCTGCCGAAATTTTCCAATCCGGTCGTGCGGCGCGCGCTCGGCATGCTCTACGATTTCGAATGGGCCAACAAGAACCTGTTCGGCGGCAAATATACGCGCACGATGAGCTTTTGGCAGAATTCCGAACTGTCCGCGCTGGGCCACCCGGCCAGCGAAAAGGAAAAGGCCCTGCTGGCCCCCTACCCCGGCCGCGTGCCCGCAGATGTCATGGACGGCACCTACAGGCCGCCCGTTACCGACGGCTCCGGCCAGGATCGCAAGGTGCTGAAGGCGGCATTCGAGCTGCTGAAGAGCGCGGGCTATACGGTGCAGGACGGCGCAATGCTCGATCCCGAGGGAAAGCCGTTCGGTTTCGAGATCCTGACCGCCTCGCAGGACGAAGAGCGACTTGCCGCTATCTATCAGCGCACCCTTGAGAAGCTCGGCATCGATGTCGGCATCCGCAGCCTCGACGGTGATCAGATCCAGTCGCGCAAGCAGCGTTTCGATTTCGAGGTGCTGGTCGGCTCGACCGGTTTCAACAACTCGCTGTCGCCCGGTATCGAGCAAACCGGGCGCTGGGGATCCGCTGCCGCCAAGGCCGAAGGCTCGTTCAACCTGGCGGGTGTCGCCGACCCCGCAGTGGATGCGGCGATCGAGGCGATGCTGAGAGCTCGTTCGAAGGAGGACTATGTAGCGGCCGTCCGCGTTCTCGACCGGCTGCTGATCTCCGGCAATTACATGGTGCCGACGCAGCACAACAACCAGCAATGGCTCGCTTATTGGAACTATCTGGAACATCCGCAAAAGACGCCCATATACGGTTATCAGTTGCCGACCTGGTGGCGCAAACCGAAGTGACCTCTTCACAACAGGAGATCAAGGTGAACGACGAGAGCTCGATTACCGTCGATGTGGTCTCCGACGTCGTGTGTCCCTGGTGCTTTATCGGCCAGAAACGGCTCGACAAGGCGATTGCCGCCGTCGATATCGACGTTCACATACGCTGGCGGCCCTTCCAACTCGACCCAACAATCCCGCCCGAAGGCAAGAACCGCCGCGACTATATGGTGGCGAAATTCGGCAGCGAGCAACGCATCCGCGAAATCCATGCCCGGATCGAACCGCTGGGCGAGGCTGAAGGCATCTCCTTCGCATTCGACGCCATCAAGGTCGCGCCCAATACGCTGGATGCGCACCGTCTCATTCGCTGGGCCGGCACGGCCGGCGAGGCCATTCAGAACCGGCTGGTGCGCCGGCTGTTCCAGCTGAATTTCGAGGAAGGCGCCAATCTCGGCGATCATGCCGTGCTGATCGAAGCCGCCCGCGAGGCCGGCATGGATGCGTCCGTGGTCGAAACGCTTCTGCCGACCGACGCCGATGTAGAGGCCGTGCGCACCGAAATCGCCACCGCTTCGCGCATGGGCATATCGGGTGTGCCGTGCTTTCTGCTTGAAGGCAAATATGCGGTGATGGGTGCCCAGGACGCCGATACGCTCGCCGATGCACTCCGCCAGGTCGCCGCGGCCAAGGCACGCGGCGAACTGGAAACAGCGAACTGAGTCGGACTATTTCACGGTCACCTTGGCCTTGCTGACGAAAAAGCCATGGCCATGCTTGCCGGTGCAGGTCAATCCCTTGGTGGATGACTGGCAGGAAAATGGCCCCTTGCTCCAGCTGTTGCCGTAGGCCAGCCTGGTGACGCCGCCGCAGCAGCCTTGCTCGCCCGGATTCTTGATCAGCGTCGCCGGGCCTTTCGGGCCGAGGATGATCGTGACGTAGCTGGGCTCGACGCGCGAACAACTCAGTTCCGGTCCGCCATCCTGTGGCTCGTAGGTGCTGGTGCCGCCGTTCGGCGTGTAGATGCAGCCGATATTGCCGGACGGCGTGTTGAACTCGATCTGTCCCTCGGCATTTGCGGGAACGGTCTGGCTGCCGGCATATGTTTGCGGCAGCCAGAAAAATGTTGCGAGCGTCGCGACAAAAAATGTCCGTGCAAGCATGGCGAACTTCCCCCCGGTTCAAACCTGGATGCGTCCGGCAGGTTCAATCCGAAGCGCGTGTTTGTCAAACGCGGTTTGTGCGCGCTCTTAAAAAGGCACGGGCCAATTGATAGATCTTCATCCCGGACTGTGTCGGCAAAGTCATTGCTTGGCCGACTACGGGTCCTGACAAGGCGGCTTCAACCACGAATCATACGTCACGTTCTGGCCGCCGACGAGGCCGGACTGGCCGTGAAGGCGGTTCAGGCTGTGAAGATCGGCCGCTGGAAGGCGCTTCTATGTTCACAAAGCTGTGTGAAGACCTTCCCTTGGGGAAGATCTCTACTTGCTCGGGCGCAGGCAAGTAACTATTTGAAATTGCGTTGGTATTCCGCCCCTCGAAACGTGACGGCACAGCGCCGTGATCATTCATTCTGTTGCTCCACTGCAACGGCCGGCAAGCTAAGCCACCTGCGACTGGTGAAAAGCTAATGGAAAATGATCAATTGGTGTTACTGTCCGTAACAAAAGAAAAATCGTTTGGGCGGGATAGTGATTCGGGTCGATAGACCAACGCGACATTCAATATCGGAAAAATGGCTCCGCGGTGCCGCAAGGCAGTCGCCCCTGACGCCCGTATCGTCGATGCGCAGCTTCTGGGGGCTGATGCGGGTCTACTGGTTCTCGGACCGCTGGAGGGAAGCCTGGACGCTGACGCTGGTGATCGCGCTGATCATCGCGCTGTCCAGCAAAGCCGACGTCTGGTTTACGGTAGCTGGGGCTGAGCTGGCGACTTCGATCGCTTTTTTCCACGATGCCGCGAACACGACGCCACTCAAGACAATACTGACCAACGCCGGTTGGCTGGTGCTGCTGGTCCTGCTCAAGGACTTGGTTATTGCCGGCATTCACAACCTGGTTTCCAAGACATTGCATCGCAAATGGCGTGGCTGGCTGGACAGCCGATTCAACGAGGCCCTGCTCGACTCTAACCATACGCATTTCCATGCCCAGCATGGCTCTTCCGGGAATGCAGCTCCCGACAATATCGACCAGCGCGTGCAGGAATCCATCAAGGCCATGACTGGCGGAGCCATCGGGCTTGCTTCGGGTGTGCTAAGCGTCTTCGCTTCGTTCTACTTTCTCGGTGGCGAATTGCTGAAAAACTCTGTCGAGGTGAAGGGCCTGGAGTTTCTCGGCAGCTACGGCAGCGCCGTCCTTGCTCTCCTGGCAATCGCTGTGTATGTGCCGTTCAACACCTGGATCGCATTGAAACTCGGCCGAATGCTGGAGTGGCTAAACGTCAGAATGCAGCAGGCCGAAGGCAGTTACCGCAGCGAGTTGATCACATTCCTGCGCCGCAGTTTTCATGTCGCCGCATCGCAGGGCGAGAATGTGCAGAAGACTGTAAACAGCCAGCGTTATGCCGACATTGACCGTACCTGGGCCAGACTGAACATCGTCAATACTGGCTACGCCTCGTTCGAGCTGATCTATAATTTCATCGGTGCCAAGATTGTCGCTTTCGGGCCAGGGCTCGTGCCCTTCATCCACAACGGCCTCGACCTCAAGGGTTATCTGACAGCTTCCGGCCAGGTCGATAAGCTGATCAGCAACTGTTCGTGGTTCATCCATGTGATGCCGGACATCGCCACCTTGCGCGCCAACAGCCAGCGCGTCATCGAATTGGCGCAGGCAATCGAGAACGTGCAGCAGCCACAGGAATTCTATCAGCAGACCGGCCGGTCCGACTTCCGCTACGACCACCAGAACCCGGTTTTCGGACTGACCATCCAGAAGCTCGAACTGGCGCATCAGGGCGAGGACGCAACGCCCTTCCTGAGTGCCGCGAACTTGCGCTTCCGGCGTGGCGAGTGGACTTTCCTCAAGGGCGAATCCGGTTGCGGCAAGACCTCGCTCGTCAAGGCGATCAACGGCCTGTGGCCTTATGGCCGCGGCACCATCGTCTTCCCGGAAGGGGTCAGGAGTTTCTACGCCGCCCAGGAGGTGAAGCTGCAGCAGGTTTCGTTGAAGCAACTGGTCTGCCTGCCTGGTTCCGAGCATGATTACGCCGACATGCAGGTCGCATCCGCCCTGCACAAGGCCGGCCTCGGCGATTTCATCGAGCATTTGGCCGATGAGAGCCGTGAAGGAAAGATCTGGGATCAGGTTCTCTCGGGTGGGCAGAAACAGAAGCTGGTTGTCGCCCGCATCGTGCTGCAGCAGCCGGGATTGCTGTTCCTCGATGAAGCCACCGGCGCGCTCGACCCCGATGGACGGATCGCCTTCCACCAGGCGATCAAGGACAATTGCCCTGATGCAACCGTGATCTCGATCATGCATGAGGCGACGCCGCCGAGATCGCTCGCGGGCACCGAATTCTACCACAGCGTGGTTGCGATCGCCGACGGCGTCGCTACCAAGAAGCCGCTGGTTCCGAGCTTGCCGGTAGAGCTCACCACCATCCTCACGCAGCCGACACGGCCGGCCGAGGACAAGTGGCTGCGCTTTCCCCGCCGGCTGAAGCAGAGATAGCCGCGGCACCACTGCCGGCATCCAGCCACTGCCACGTAGCCCGATCACAGTCTCGCGATCCGCCGGTTTGCCGCCGTTTTAACCCGCTCTCGCGATTGACTCGGCAAGGCGCGCTCCTATGTTGCGCCGGCTTGCAGAATCTCAACTCGAACCCGCGAGCAGAAAGGTCACCGCGCCATGCCTGGCGACAGTCACAGTCGAACGCAACCGCCGTCCGCTTGACGTGACCTGACAGGCTCACGTCCTGCCGGACGGCAAGGAGTGAGCCATGAACGAGTTTTCCCCTGTCGCGGGCGGCGATGCCATCGCCATCGCTCGCGTACTTGCCAACGAACACGTCGCCGACATCGTCGAGGCCTTGAACCAGGAGCCCCGCGAGACGGCATCGGAGCTGCTTTGCGAAGTGCCGTTCGGGCGGCTGGTGGAGATCTTCGACCAGCCTGAACTCGACGGCGCATCCGAACTGGTCGAGGCGCTGCCCCGCATCAAGGCAGGCAGACTGCTTGCCGCCATGTCGGTCGATCGCGCCGCCGACATACTGCGCGATCTGAACGAGCCGGCTCGTTCCGAACTGCTTGGTGGCCTGGCGCCACCGCTGCGCGCGACGCTGCTTGCCATTCTCGGCTATCCCGAAGGCAGCGCCGCCTCGCTCATGACGACCGAATATGTCAGCGTGCCGCCGGACTGGAGCGTGGCCCGCACGCTGGATTATATCCGCAAGGTGGAGCGGACGCGCGAAACCGTCTACGCGATCTACATCGTCGATCCGCAAACGCATGTCCTGTTGCGCTCGACCAGCCTGCGTCGACTGATCGCTGGCGGGCCCGACGAGCTGATCATGGCAATCGCGCCGGATCGTGCGCCTGTCACCGTTTCACCGCTGACCGACAGTGAAAAGGTTGCTCAGCTGATCTCGAAATATGATCTGCTCGCCGTTCCGGTCGTGGACAACGGCAAACTGCTCGGCATCGTTACCATCGACGATATTATCGACACGATGATCGAGGAAACGACGGAGGATGTGCATCGTTTCGGCGGCATGGAGGCTCTCGACGAGCCGTATATGAAGATGGGCTTTCTGGCGATGATCCAGAAACGCGCCGGCTGGCTGTGCGCGCTGTTTATCAGCGAGATGCTGACCGCCAACGCGATGCAAAGTTACGAGGGCGAGATGGAAAAGGCGATCGTGCTGACGCTATTTATTCCATTGATCATGAGCTCCGGCGGCAATTCCGGCTCGCAGGCGACCTCGCTCGTCATCCGGGCGCTGGCACTGCGCGAGATCGGCCTTGGCGACTGGTGGCGGGTGGCATTGCGCGAGCTGCCCACCGGCCTGGTGCTTGGCTCGATTCTTGGCGTGGTCGGCGTCTGCCGCATCGCGCTCTGGCAGTATCTCGGCTTCTACGACTACGGCCCGCACTGGCCGCTGATCGCAATGACGATCGGCGCCACGCTGGTTGGCATCGTCACCTTCGGCTCGCTGTCTGGATCGATGCTGCCGTTCGCCCTGAAGCGCATGGGCTTCGACCCGGCCAGCGCATCGGCCCCGTTCGTCGCCACGCTGGTCGACGTCACCGGGCTGGTGATCTATTTTTCTGTGGCGCTGGTGATCCTGGGCGGAACGTTGCTGTAAGAAAACTCACGCTCTTCCATCGCGGCAATTTCGTTGCCGCGATGGGTTGTCGTCGCGTCAGACGCGCTCACCATCTCTCACCCGGTAAGTCGGCTTGTACATGGTGACGAGTTCTTCCGCGGCGGTCGGATGCACCGCCATGGTGCGATCGAAATCATCCTTGGTCAGGCCGGCCTTCAGCGGTATGCCGAGAAGCTGCGCCATTTCGCCGGCATCCGGCCCGAGAATGTGGGCGCCGAGGACCTTTTTCGAGGCGCCGTCGACGACCAGCTTCATCAGCATCTTTTCGTCGCGGCCGGAAAGTGTGTGCCGCATCGGCCGGAAGGTGGCGCGGTAGATTTCAACATCCGGAAAGCGCTTTGCCGCCTCATCCTCCGACAGACCGACCGTACCGATCTCGGGCTGCGAAAAGACTGCGGTAGCGATCGTGTCATGGTCGGGCGCCGTCGGCTTGTCCTTGAAGGCGGTCTCGACGAAGCACATCGCCTCGTGGATTGCCACCGGCGTCAATTGCACGCGATGGGTGACGTCACCGATTGCCCAGACGTTGTCGATGTTGGTGCGGGAGTATTCGTCGACGTGGATTGCCCCGGTTTTGGTCATCTCGATGCCGACGCCTTCCAGGCCCATGTTCTCGGTATTGGGAATGCGGCCGATGGCGAGCATGACCTGGTCGACCGTCAGCACCGTGCCACCGGTGACAAGCGCGTCGAGCCGGCCGTCAGGCCGCTTCCTGACCCACTCGGACACGGCGTGGCAGAGGATTTTTATCCCTTTCTTTTCCATCGTGTCGTGCAGCATGCGTCTGAGGTCCATGTCGAAACGGCTGAGGATCTCCTTGCCGCGGTAGACCAGCGTCGTGTCGACGCCGAGGCCGTGAAAGATGTTGGCGAATTCGACGGCGATATAGCCGCCGCCCTCGATCATGATTGCCTTCGGCAGTTCCTTGAGGTCGAAGGCCTCGTTGGAAAAGATGCAGTGCTCATGGCCGGGCAATGCCGGATGCGGTGCCGGTCGCCCGCCGGTAGCGATCAGGATCTGGTCGGCGGTAACGGTGCGATCCTCACCGAGAAGATGCACCACATGCCGATCGACCAGGGTGGCGCGCGAATGAAAGACCTCGCCGCCGGCGCCCTGCACGTTCTTCTTGTAGATGGCCTCCAGCCGGCTGATTTCGCGGTCCTTGTTGGCGACCAGCGTCTGCCAGTCGAAACGCGCCTCAGGCACCGTCCAGCCATAGCCGGCGGCATCGGCGAAATGCTCGGGGAATTGCGAGGCGTAGACGTAGAGCTTCTTCGGCACGCAGCCACGGATCACGCATGTGCCGCCATAGCGGTATTCCTCGGCAATGCCGACACGCTTGCCGAGTGCGGCCGCGACGCGCGCCGCCCTCACCCCGCCGGAGCCGCCGCCGATGACGAAAAGATCGTAGTCGTAACCGGCCATGGCTGAACTCCTTGCCCCTCAAACCCCGAGACAGGTAGGCTGCCGACTATCAAAAGAAAAGCCCGGACTTGCCGGGCTTTTGGTCCAGTGGCGGTCAGGCGGCTCGGAAGTCCGCAATCAATTCGGTGTAGCGTCCGCGGGAGCTGCGCCATCGGCCGGAGCGGTACCGTCGGCAGGTGCAGCCGGCGCCTTGGCATTCGCCGCTGCACCCAGGGTCTCGCCGACCTGCTGGGCGAGATCGCGAGCCAGGCCGTTCTGCCAGATCTCGGCAGCCTTCACCAGTTCGCGCGTCACGATCGGGCCGTTGTCGAGCAGCTTCTTGCCGGAATCGGAATTGTAGAACGCGGCGATTTCATTGAGTTCCTTTTCCGAGAATACCTTTGCATAGGCGAGCGCCGCTTCCTTTTCCAGGTCGGCGCGGCGCGATGCCAAGGCCATCGCCTTCTCGTTGATGGTCTTGGCGATCAGTTCCTGCATGTCCGGGTTCTTCTGGATCAGTTGCTGCTCCAGTGCCGCGGCCGCTTGCGGCAGGATGCTGTCGAACGTATCCGTCGCATGGATTGCCGCGACGGCGGCGCGCGCCGCCTTCAAATGCGCGTCGGTGACGTCCTGCGAGAATGCCGGCGACGAAAACGCGAAAACGGCCGAGGCCGCCAGAATGGCAAAAAAGCGGCCAACCCGGTTATGCAACATCATGATCGGTAAAACTCCCTGATTTTCGGGCGGCATGGACGGTTTGGATGCCGTCGCCGCCGGCTATGATGGCCGTTGATGCCAGCCCGATGAAAAGACCATGCTCGACCACGCCCGGAATGGCGTGGAGAGCATTCGAAAGCGCTCTTGTATCCGGAATGCGGCCAAAAGATGCATCGAGGATAAAATGGCCGCCGTCTGTAACAAATGGCTGGCTCCCCGTCATCCTCAATGTAACAGGGCCGGAAAGGCCAAGGTTTGCAGCTGCCGCGCCGACCGCAATTTCGGTGGCGCGCAGGCCAAACCGGTTGACTTCGATGGGCAGCGGAAAACGGCCGATCATCTCGACCATCTTGGAGCTGTCGGCGATGACGATCATGCGGGCGGAGGCCGCCGCGACGATCTTTTCGCGCAGCAGCGCACCGCCGCCGCCCTTGACCAACGTCAGCGCCGGATCGATCTCGTCGGCGCCGTCGATGGTGAGGTCGAGCTCGGGGGTTTGCTCGAGGGTGGACAGCGGCACACCAAGCTCGGTGCAAAGGACGGCGGTGCGCTCCGAGGTCGGCACGCCGATGACAGTCAGGCCGGTGGCGACCTTGTCTGCGAGCAGCCGCACGAACTCGTCCGCCGTCGTGCCGGTGCCGATGCCGAGCCGCATGCCATCCGTGACATGGGCAAGCGCTGCCCGCGCGGCCTCAACCTTCAATTGCCTCGCATCCATGCCGGGTCCCGAGATTTGTTTCGGCGCTCGTAGCATTTTTGCCGGGCTGGTCAAAGGACCTTGCCCGCGGTGGATAAGCCGTCTTGCCTGAACGGGCCGCAGCGGTTATCGCCTGCCGGCAATCAAATCGTCACAGGACAGGCCATGACCCGACCGATCATCGTGTTCGACCTCGACGGGACGCTGATCGACACGGCGCCGGACCTGCTCGACAGTCTCAACCACAGCCTTGCCGCCAGCCAGCTCGCGGCCGTCGACGAAGCCGGCTTCAAGCGCTTCGTCGGCCATGGCGGCCGGGTGATGATCGAGCGCGCTCACGCAGCGCAGCACAGGTCGCTGGCAGTGGAGGAGCACGACCGCCTGCTCAAGCTGTTTCTGGACCATTACACCGTTAACATCCCCGGCAAATCGCGCCCCTACCCTGGCGTCCCCGAGGCGATCGCACGGTTCGAGGCAGCCGGTTACCTGCTGGCCATTTGCACCAATAAATACGAGGCCAATTCGGTGGCGCTGATCGAGGCGCTCGGTATGACCAGGCATTTCGCGGCGATCTGCGGTCAGGATAGTTTTCCGTACCGCAAGCCCGACCCGCGCCATCTCACGCAGACCATCGCGCGCGCCGGCGGCGATCCGCACCGTGCACTGATGGTCGGTGATTCGCAGACCGACATCGACACGGCGAAAGCCGCCGGGATTCCGGTGGTGGCAGTCGATTTCGGCTACACCGATCGTCATGTGCGAGAGTTCGAACCGTCGGCGGTGATCTCGCATTTCGATTCGCTGACGCTCGATCTGGTACAAGGGCTGATGGCCGCGGCAGAGGGCTGAAGCCGGCCATAGTCCAGACCGCCAGATGACGGCTGACAAGTGGTTGACTTCACAGGCCGGCCTCCCTTATATCGCGGCGCGCTTGGCCTTCGGGCAACGAGCGGGCGATTAGCTCAGCGGGAGAGCACACCCTTCACACGGGTGGGGTCGCAGGTTCAATCCCTGCATCGCCCACCATTCTGTTTAAAGTCACTAGGTTAGCCTGCACGATCCTTTGGTGGGACATCCAAGGGGTACATCCCAGTGTTAAATCCTACGTACCTCGCACTTTCGCGAAACCAAATTTTCTATTTCCGTTGGCCGATCCCGAGACACACTCACCCCGCACGGAAGCCGTCCACCATCAAGGTTTCGCTCCGAACCCGCGACCCGAGGGAAGCCTTGCGCCTCGCCCGCTATCTCGGTTATGCCGCCCATGGTGTCGTTGTCCATGGAACAATGCACGGAATGCAGTACCAAGACATTAGAAACACCCTGCACCAGCACATGCATGGCTTGCATTCGGCTTGTACTGGTTCTTCCGACATAAGGTCCGACTACCAAGTGTACAGCCATGGCGGGGCATTATGATCGGTGCATTGTTTGTTGCGGCAGCCTGCTCAGTGATAGTCTCAGGCGCGGTACTAGCTAGCCTGAAAGGCGGCTATTGAGTCGGCTCTGGGAAGTTCAGGAGGGGCCGGTCGGTGCTGGGATCGGGCACGGGAGGAAAGCTCGATTTTACAGCCTTCTGAATGACGCTGGCGGCTCGACTGAGATAGGGAGCCTGCCGTCCTTCGAAGGCCTTTAGCGGCCTTCCCTGCCCCCGTGCAAGCGCATAGCCACCCGGAGCTAGTGGTGAAAGCCTAACGCTTGGTATCGGCAATGAACGGCAAGATCCGACCCTGTGCTGCCCTTAGATGCTTCTGCTGGAAGGTCGTGATTGAGCCCGAAGCCGACAATCAGAAGCGGAATTGCCTTTCAATAAGTTGTCCATGCCGGCAGCCGAAATTTCCGCAGCCATCAGGAACCTATCGTGTAATCATCTTCCCATTTCCGTCCGCGCAAGTTCGATGCTTCGGCGGTGCGGATGTGTTATCTAGTTGCTTGTAGGAGTGGGGAGCGCCGATGGAACAGAAACTCTCCGTCATCATGGCCACTGACGTAGTCGGCTACAGCCGGCTGATGGAAATTGACGAGAAAGGTACTTTGTCGGCCCTGAAGAAGCATCGTCAGGAACTATTGGACGTCAAGGTCGCATTGCGTCATGGCCGCATCATCAAGCTCATGGGCGATGGCATGTTGGTGGAGTTCCGCGCCGTCGAGGAAGCGGTTCTCTGCGCGGTCGAAATCCAACGGGAGATGCGGACGAGGAACACGAACGTCCATCGCGATCGGCAAATAGAATTTCGCATCGGCATTAATATCGGCGACATCCTGTTCGAAGACGAAGACGTCTATGGTGACGGCGTAAACGTGGCGGCGCGCATCGAGAGCATCGCCAGGCCTGGGGGCGTCGCGGTCTCGGCATCGGTGCGCGATACTGTGGGCAACCGCCTGTATATCAGCTTCGAAGATGCGGGCGAGCAGGCGTTGAAGAACATTGAACGTCCGCTCCGGATTTTCAATGTCATCATCGATGATGACACGCCATCCAAGCACACGCCCACCGCCCTCATGGCACCGCCGTCGCTCAACGTTCAGGATAATCCTGCTATCGCCTCGAACAGAACGCTTCTCTATGTCTCGAGGTTTGTGAATTTGAGCGGCGATCCCGACCAGGAGTATTTCGCCGCCGGCATAACCGAGGATATCGTTGCCGCATTGTCGCGCTTCTCCGGGTTAAACGTGATCGTTCGCTTGCCTCGTTCAGAGCCGCAACAGAATGCTCCGGCCACGCATTACACTCTTGAGGGCAGCGTGAGGCGGCTCGGCAAGCGCGTCCGGGTCAATGCCAATCTGACCAATGCGTTACACGAACACATCTGGGCGGAGAAATACGATTTCGACCTTGTCGATGTGTTCTACATCCAAGACGAGCTGTCCCAATCCATTCCGGCCGCCCTTAACATCAAGATCGAGGAGGCCGAGCGCCACCGTGTTCTCGGCAAACCGCTAACCGCACTGAGGGCATACGACTTTTACCTGCGCGGCAGGCATCTTGAGATGAGCTTGAATCCGGATGACGTCAGACTTGCCAGAGAGATGTTCGTCGCCGCGATCAACGACGATCCGGGCTACGCGCGCGGCTACCTGGGACTCGCCTGGCTCGAGATACACAGGCTGAAATGGAATGAGCGCGTCGATCTGGAAACCACGCTGGCAAGTGCATTCGCTTCGGCGAGCAAAGCCCTTGAACTCAGTCCCTACGACGCCAACGTCCACTGGGCGCTGGGCGTCGTTTACCTCTGGCGGGGGGAAGCTGAAAGAGCAATAGGCTGTTATGAACGCGGCCGCGAGCTTGCGCCCAACAATTGCGATCTCCTCGCCGAATATTGCGATGCCTTGGGCTATCTCGGGCGTCTCGAGGACGCGACCAGAATCGGAGAACTGGCTTTACGGCTCAATCCCAGCCGACCCGACTGGTACCTTTGGAACATTGCGGCCAGCAAATACCTTTCCGGAAACTACCTCGAAGCCCTGTCCCTTTTGGAAAAGATGGCGGACCTTGGTTCCGCCTACCGCTTGCTGGCGGCAACATATGCCCAACTTGGTCGCTTGGAGGACGCCCGTCGCGCCGCTAGCGAACTTCTCAAGCTCAATCCGGAATTCTCGATCGAGCGATACAGCTCCCGCGCGCCATATCGGGATAAGGCTCTCCTTGCCCGATACGTCGAAGGGTTGCGGCTCGCTGGCCTGCCGGAATGAAACGCTGGGCATTCGTAGGTAAATCACCGATTTTAAGCAGTCGTCTTGTTCTTTCGGCGGCCATAAATCAGGCATGGCCGGCGCCTCCTTGTAGCGCAACGCCCGGCGCTCCGGGAACAAACCTGCATGGAAACGAGTTTCTGCTCATCGAGATGTGAGGGAAAGCCATGTCCAGACTTTTTTTGGCGGCCGCCGTGCTGCTTGTCGGCGGATCGGCCTTTGCCGCGGACGAAAATCCGGTGCCGCCGCAGAATGCCAAGAAGCTGTCGGAAATCATCGCCAAGGTCGAGCAGCGGGACGACTTCCGCTACATCAAGGAAATCGATTGGGACAGCGATGGCTACACCGTCATTTATTACACGAGCGACAAGGCCAAAGTTGAAATCACCTATGATCCGGTGACAGCCGCGCCGAAATGAAGCTGGCCGCCAACGGTTCAGATTCTAATAATGGCGCGCCTCGAAGGCCCCCGGCCTTCGGCAGACGCCTGCGTAGATATGACTTTGATGGCGGACTGGGTGCTATCATTGCGCGCGGGGGTGGGCATGGCGACGGTAAAGCACGTATTGAAACGCTTTCTGATGATGCTCGCGGGTTATTTCATAGCGGTACTGGTTGGGCTGATCGCGGTGGCGGCGATCTATGGCGGGCTGAGTTCGCTGCCAAATGCGCCGAATTATTTCGACGTCATGGGTGTCACCCCCATTGCGGTGCTTCTGTTGCCGCCGCTCGGTATGTTCATCTATTTTCTGACGATCGTGCTGACCGGCCTGCAGACGCTGATCTTCGCACTGATTGCCGAGTTTTTCTCGCTGCGCAGTTTTTGGCTGCACATGGTCTTCGGCGCGGCGGCCGCGGTTGGCGGCTTCGCCTTGATCTGGCCCAGTGTACCGGATGACACGAACCCGGAGCGCTGGGCCGATATCGGCATCATTGCCGCCGCAGGCGTTGTCGCGGGCTTGGTCTATTGGCTCATCGCCGGACGCGATGCCGGTTTCCGGCGTCCACTGTTTCAGCGCTAGAACCGCATTCGTCAGCTTGCCGGCGAACGCACCGCTTCCGTGCTGTCGAGCGCCTGCTGCAGCCTTGTATCGCGGCCGTAGACGTCGTTGAAGTATTCGACCTTGCCGGACAGGTCCGGCCATGCGGTGAAATAGGCGACATAGACCGGGATCTTGCGTGTCACGTCCTCGGTCGAATGTCCGTGTTTCAGTTTGTCCTCGATGTAGTCGACCGAGGTGCCGAGCACGGCAGCGGCCATGCCGCGCGGATCCTGCAAGCGAACGCAGCCATGGCTGAGCGCACGCATGTCGCGCTGGAAAAACGACTTCTGCGGCGTATCGTGCATGTAGATTGCATGCTTGTTGGGGAACAGTATCTTCAGCTCGCCCAGCGCATTGGCCTCGCTTGGCAGCTGGCGCACGCCGTAGGGTATCTTTGCGCCGTAGGCGCCCCAATTGACCGAGGACGAGGGAATGCGCTTGCCGCGGGCATCGACCACCTCGTAGCCGGCGCGGTCGAGATAGCCAGGATCCCGGCGCAGCCGCGGCAGCATCTCGTTGACCAGGATCGACTGCGGCACGCCCCAATAGGGATGGAAGTCGACCTGCTCTATCTGGTCATAGAAGAAAGCAGTCTGGTTGGTGGGCCTGCCAACCACGGCGCGGGTCTTCAGCTTCTCCTCGCCATCATCGATATAGCTCGCGGTGAAAGCCGGCTGGTTGATGAAGACGCGCGGGCTGCCAAGGTCGGAAGGCAACCAGCGCAACTCTTCGAGCGCAACCCGAACCTTCTGAACTTTGTCGGCCTTGGACGTTCCGGCCAACGATGCAACGGTACGCGGGCCGATGACGCCGTCGCCTTTCATGCCGGCCCGTTTCTGCACCGCCTGGATCACCGGCACCAGCTCCGGATCGTAGACCTCGCTGGTAGCGAGCCTCGCCAGGACCTCGCCATAGGCGCCGCCCATCTCGTCATCGAGATTGCGCGCGATCTTTGTCAAAAGCTTCGGCAGCTCGGGGCTGGTCTGCCCCGGCTTCAACAGCAGATCGGGATCGATGGTGATTTCGTCTTCGGCGCTGGCCTGGAGCGCTTCCAGTTCGACGCGCAGCGCCTGATACTCGGAATTCTGTGGATGCCGTGACTCGAGATAAGTGCGCACTTGCTGGGTATGGGCCAGCGTCTTCAGCACCCCTTCCATGTCGAGCGGCTTCGGCGGAAAATCGTAGTAGCCGGTCATGCGGTTGGGATCGACGCGGCCGCTTTGTGCGTCACGGGCGTAGCGCAGGACACGCGCCGACAGCGCCATCTCGAAGCGGACCAGCTCTTTCAGGCGTTCATCGACATTGCCCGCCAATGTGCCTGCTGCCGGAACTTCGACGGTGTAGTCGGCGGGCGTCAGGCCGTAGCTCGCGGCCTCGCCCAGCACCCGCACGGCATCCTGGGCACGGCTGCTGGGACTGGTTCCCGTCACCCAGATGAAATCCGGATTGGCCGAGTAATAGGCGATCAGCGCCTTGGCGATGTCCTTCTCGGCGTAGAGGTCATAGCCGTCGAGGCCGGCAATGGCTTCGCGGAATGCAGCCCCAGTGGCCGCCGGCTCGAAAGCAGCGTCCTGAGGCGTTGCCGGTTCAGGCGCTGCCGACAGTGCCGAAAAATCGACGCGCACCAGCGGATCGCTCTTGTAGGTATAATAGGACGGGCCGCTGATTTGCGCACCACCACCGGAAGCGGCCGGCGCCTTGGGCTTCGGCTTGTATTTTGACGGTGGCGGCGGAAAGTCACCTTTCGGCGGTGCGTGTTTGACGCCGCCGCCGAAAAGCATGTCGAAGAACCCTTGCGCTTCAGCCTTCGGCGCCCCGAAGGCCAGCATTGCCGCGGCCACCGCAAACGGCAGCACGGTTGCTTTGTTTCCAAGGACTTTCATGGATCACCCGCTCCGGTTGAACCGGATCCCGTTCCGCACCGCTTTCACGGTCTCGCCCACCGCATGGCGGATGTAAGGCGTGACTACACTGATTCATACTGATTTCGTTAAGCTTTCATAAATTTCGGAACGTCTGTTGCAGAACGGTTTCACAAGATCGTGACGGGTCGAGTCAATCCGTCATCGCCCCCGATAATGATAGTGCCCGTGAGCCAAGCCTCAAGCGTTGGCGCCACCGTCGATGGTCAATGCCGTGCCTGTCACGAAGCGCCCTTCGGGACCGGCAAGCCAGGCGACCATGCCGGCGATCTCGTCGGCCGTGCCGAAGCGAGGCATCGCCATCTTCTGGCGCTGATGCTCGGCGTGCGGGCCGGCTGCCGGATTCATGTCGGTATCGGTCGACCCCGGATGGACGACATTGGCGGTGATGCCGCGCGGACCGAGATCGCGTGCAAAGGCCTTGGTCAGGCCAACCAAGGCAGCCTTGCTGGCCGAGTAGGCGCTCAGGCCGGCGTCCGTGGCACGCTCGGCCAGATTGCTGCCGATCGAGATGATCCGGCCACCCTCGCCCATATGCGCTGCTGCCGCCTTGGCGGCGACGAACGGGGCTCTGAGGTTGACCTCCATCGTCTCGTCGAAATCGGCAAGCGACAGGGCATCGATCGGCGCAGCGCGCCAGATGCCGGCGCTATTGACCAGGATGTCGAGCCGTCCGAAGGCTGTTGCTGCCTCATCGACTGCCGCCTCGATCGCCCCAGCATCGCGATTGTCGGCCTTGATGGCAAAGGCCCGGCCGCCGGCCGCCTCGATTTCCCTGACCACCGCACGCGCCCCTTCCGCGCCATTCACATAGGTGATCGCCACGCCTGCGCCGTCGGCCGCGAGCCTTCTTGCGATCGCCGCACCAATGCCGCGGCTGCCGCCGGTGACGAGGGCGGCCTTGCCGTTCAAGCTTCTGGATGACATCTGCTTCTCCATTTTGTAGTGATTGATACATAAATATCTGCCAGCCTTGCTGAACCACGTCAACCGAATTATGTATCGATCAATACAGAAAGAATGCCATGCCGGAACGAGGCCGCCCCCGCACCTTCGATCGAGCCGCCGCCTTGCGGCGCGCAATGGAAGTGTTTTGGGCCAAGGGTTATGAGGGCGCGTCGATAAGTGACCTGACCGCTGCAATGGGCATCAACTCACCCAGCCTCTATGCCGCCTTCGCCAGCAAGGAAGCGCTGTTTCTCGAGGCAACCGAGCTTTACACGCGGGTCGAGGGAACCGAGATCTGGTCCGCGCTGGAAAAGGCGCCGACCGCGCGCGAGGCCGTCGAACGGTTCCTGCGGCAGACTGCCAGGGCCTATTCACAGACCGGTCGTCCGCAAGGCTGCCTTATCACGCTCGGCGCATTGCACCAGGATTCAAGCCGCGGCGCCATCTGCGATGATCTGCGCCGTCGCCGCGCCGAAAACCGCGAAGCCTTGCTGAGACGCCTCGAGCGTGGCGTCGCCGAGGGAGAGTTGCCGGCCGATTTCGACTGCGGTACGGCCGCGACCTTCTACGCGACCGTGCAGCACGGCATGTCGATCCAGGCGCGCGACGGCGCGTCGCGCTCGGCTCTTCTGGCGACGGTGGCCGGGGCAATGGCGGCTTGGATAGCGATGGCCAGCACCGGGGCAGCGTGACGTCGAACCCGGCTGACAAGAACGATATTCAGGTCACTGCAGAGACGGCTCGAGCCTGCCGGCAACGAAGCCAACGGCACGCTCCGCCACACCCCTGTCGGCGAGAATGCGGCGGTGGCCGAGCCCGTCGGCCCAGTAAAGCCGCACATGGTCGCCGGCGCGCGTGTAGAGCCTTGCATGCTCGGCGGACACTTCGCGGTCGTCCGGCGCGTGGATCACCAGCGTCGGCAGCGGCGTGCTTGCGAGCTGGCGGTCACCGGTGAACTCGTGCAACGGCCGGCCGGCGATGCGCTCGACCCGGTCGGCCATGGCGGCCTGCGAGCGCGAGCCGACATTCAGCATGCGGCTGAAATCAGCGAAGATCGCCGGCAGCGAGCTCGGCGCGGCGATAAGCACCAGCCGCCCGGCCGCCAATCGCGGGATGTTCCTGATCGAACCGGCGACGGCGTTGGCGGCAACGGCCCCACCGAAGGAATGGCCGACAATGGCCGCAAACGGCCCGAACCATTCGCCGGCAACCCGTGCCGCATCGACCGCGCTGACCAGGGTAAGCCGGCGGCCCTGCGACCGGCCGTGGCCCGGCAGGTCGAGCGAGACCACCTTGTAGCCGGCATCGCGATAGGCTTCGATCAGCGTGCGCATGTATTCGGTGCGCGAACGCCAACCATGGATGACGAGCACGGTGCCGGCAGCCGCCCTGCCCGGCTCGGGCCGGAATTCATGCACCATGACGCAGCCGGTTCTGGTCTTTAGCCGATGATGGCGTGCCTGGGTCATGAAATCGGCGGCGCGGTCGATTGCGCGGCGTTCGCCTTCGCTCAGGTTCTTCTCGTGCGGCGTGCGGCAGAACAGCTCGAATGCAGCACGCCCGGTGAGTCGCGGTGCCACATGCTCAGCCACGCCGAACGTGCCGCGGATGACCTTCAGTCCAAATGATGCCATAGTGGCGATCCATTCATTGGTTCAAGCATGAACATAATAGTTCAAACATGAACATTAAGCAAGACCTGCCCTGGGACAACCCGCGTTTTCGCAACTGGGTCGCGGTGGCGCGCGCCTGCCATGTGCTGGAACGCACCCTGGCGGTGAAGCTTGCGCCGCTCGACCTGAAGCCGGCGCAGCTCGACGTGCTGATGAACCTCTACCGTCATCCCGGCATGTCGCAGCACGACCTCGCTCGCCGGCTGCTGGTCGGCCGCTCCAACATCACCATGCTTTTGCCGCAGCTGGAGACGCGCGGCCTGCTGCGCCGCGAGGGCGATGAGAAGGACAAGCGCGTGCTGCGGCTGACGTTGACCGAGGCCGGCGAGGCACTGCTGATGCAGGCGCTGAAGGTCCATATGGCGCTGATCGAGAAGGCGATGAGCCAGTCGACACCGGAACAATGCGACATGATCGGCGAACAGATGCGTAGGGTTGCCGAGGTTTTGAAGACCGCCTGACAGCCCAGTGCTCCACCACCAAATGCTTCACCACATCGATTTTTTCGCGCGCTCGGGCCATTCCTTGTCGTAGACCTCGCCGTCAATGTTCTTGCGGCTGGTGATTTCCAGGATTTGGCCGGGAGTCGGCAGCGATCTCGGGTCGACATGCCTTGCCGGGTTCCACAGTTCCGATCGGTGGATGGCGCGGGCGCACTGGAAATAAACCGCATCGATCTCGATGATCGTCACCGAGCGCGCCGGCTTGCCCTCGACGGCGAACGAGGCGCAGAGCCCGGTATCGGTGGTGATGTGGGCGCGGCCATTGACGCGCAGCGTCGTGCCGGAACCCGGCACCAGGAACAGGAGCGCGACGCGCGGATCGCGAAGGATGTTCCTTAGCGAATCGGCACGGTTGTTGCCGCGCCGGTCCGGCATCATCAGCGTTTTCGGATCATGGATGCGGACGAAGCCGGCGAGATCGCCGCGCGGCGAGCAGTCCAGCCCTTCTGGCCCGCAGGTTGCGAGCGCGGCAAACGGCGAAGCCTCGATGATAGCTGCGTATTCGCGAATCAGCTGGTCGAGTTCCTTGACCACTGACGCTTCACCAGGCAGGCCATAGAGCGCTTCGAGCTGTTCGACGCTGGTGATTATCGACATGTGTTCGTCTCCAAAGCTTTGCCGGCGCTACTCCAGATGCATGACGTTTTCACGACAAATGCCCGTTTGCCGGTCATCAGGAAACGGGTGTCGAGGCAACGCAAACAAGGGCAAACCGCTTTACCTGCATGATCGTGCCAAGGGATACGGAGGTCAAAAATGGATAAACCGCTCGACCGGCGACGCACCGCCATGGAACTTATTGAAAACATGTTCAATGTTGAAATGCGTTTCCTGCAATCAGGGTCGGAGAGCCTCGATGTGCTTGCCTGCGCATTTCATGCCGAGATTGTCGTGCATGAGCCGCGCTCCCTGCCCTATGCCGGTGACTGGAACGGCCTCGACGGCGTTGGCGCCCTTTTCCGCAAAATGCGGGAAATCTGGAGCGACGTGGCGGTGGAGGACCTTCAGGTCGCCCAAAACGATGACACGGTGTTCATGAGCTGCTCGCTTTCGCTTTCATCGCGGGCCAATGGCGCAACCATCAAACAGCCGTTTGCCGAAGTGTTGCGCTTCAAGGATGACCGGCTGATCGAAGGCACGCCGTTTTATTACGACACCAGCGAGATACTGGCGATCTTGCGTTGACCTGAGAGTCCTGCGGGATCCATTTCAGCGGTCGCGGCTCAGCCCCTTCTCTTCCAGCTCGGCGAGATAGGCGGCCCAGCGTGCATCCTTCTCATGACCCAGCGTATGCAGGTAATTCCAGGTGAAGATACCGGTGTCGTGGAAATCATCGAAGGTGATGCGCACGGCATAATTGCCGACTGGCTCGATCTTCAGGATCGCCACGTTGCGCTTGCCGGGAACGGTGACGCGCTGTTCGGGCGAATGGCCCTGCACCTCGGCCGATGGCGAGGCGACGCGCAGCAGCTCGGCCGGCAATTCGAACGGCTGATGGCCAGGAAAGGTGACGGAAAGCAGCTTGCGGTCCTTCGAGACCCTGAGTTCCTTGGGCGCTGTCATGGTGGTGGATCCTGCGGAGAACCGCCCTTCCCTACGCCGCTTCGCGTCGAGGGAAAAGGCCGCATGGAAAGTTCCGACATGATCTGTCGGCGTCGGAATGTTACCGATGATCGCGAGCTTCTATCTTGAATGGCAAGTTGGCTCGTATCACATAGCCATATATAACGAAGCCGTTCACGGCCACGGAAAGCGCATACGCATGGATATGATCGATCCTTTCGGTCGCACGATTACCTACCTGCGCGTGTCGGTCACCGACCGCTGCGATTTCCGCTGCACCTATTGCATGGCCGAGGACATGACGTTCCTGCCCAAGAAGGACCTGCTGTCGCTGGAAGAGCTCGACCGGCTCTGCACGGTCTTCATCGAAAAGGGCGTGCGCAAGCTCCGCCTCACCGGCGGTGAGCCGCTTGTGCGCAAGAACATCATGCACCTGGTACGCCAGCTTTCGCGGCATCTCGAGAGTGGTGCACTGGAAGAGCTGACGCTGACCACCAACGGATCGCAGCTTTCCCGCTTTGCCGCCGAGCTCGCCGACTGCGGCGTCAAGCGCATTAACGTCTCGCTCGATACCCTCGATGCCGACAAATTCCGCCAGATCACCCGCTGGGGCAATCTGGACAAGGTCATGGACGGCATCGACGCCGCGCAGGCGGCCGGGCTAAAGGTAAAGCTCAATGCCGTGGCGTTGAAGGACTTCAATGACGCCGAATTGCCTGAAATGCTGCGCTGGGCGCATGGCCGCGGCATGGATCTGACGGTCATCGAAACCATGCCGATGGGCGAGATCGATGCCGACCGCACCGACCAGTATTTGCCGCTGTCGCTGCTGCGCGCGGCTCTCGAACGCCAGTTCACGCTAAGCGACATTCCCTACAAGACCGGTGGCCCGGCCCGCTATGTCCAAGTCGCCGAGACCGGCGGGCGGCTGGGCTTCATCACACCGATGACGCATAATTTCTGCGAAAGCTGCAACCGGGTCCGGCTGACCTGCACCGGCACCCTTTACATGTGCCTCGGCCAGGAAGATGCGGCCGACCTGCGCGCGCCGCTGCGTGCGTCGGAAGGCAACGAGCTGGTCGCCGACGCCATCGACGAAGCAATCGGCCGCAAGCCCAAAGGCCACGACTTCATCATCGATCGCCGCACCAACCGTCCGTCGGTGTCGCGGCATATGAGCGTCACCGGCGGCTGATTTTTCGCCGATTTCGTGCAAGAATAATCGCCTTGGTATCGGCGCGAGGCAAGGCGTGCAGCGGTTTTTTGCAGTCCTGACGTTTTTCGGAGTGATGGCGGGGACCACGGCAGTTGCCGCGCCATTTACCTATACGAACGAGCGCTTCGGTACCATCTGCACCTTTCCGGATGAAATCTTCACTCTTCGCCAGTCTGAGCCGGACAATGGCGATGGACAACAATGGCTCACTGCCGATGGCGCCAGCCTGATCTGTTCGGGTATCCTCAACATCGATGATGACACCCCGACAGCCTTGGTCTCCGCCGAGAGGGCCGGCAAGGAACCTGGCTACAGGATCACCTACAGCAAGACCGGCAAGGACTGGGCGGTGCTGTCGGGCATCAAAGGCGAGAACATCTTCTACGAACGCCGCCTGTTCGGAAAAGACGGTGTCATCCGCACGGTCTGGATCGACTACCCGCCAGCCCTGAAATCGAAATACGACCCGCTCGTCGATGCGATCGCCGGCAGCCTCAGGGGACCGTGAGCATCCGGCGACGTCAGAACTTATTGGCAGCCTATTGTTTTTGCTAGCGAGTCACGGTTGTTGGCGCGTGTAGTCATATCGTACGGCAAGCCATTTTTTGCCGCTGCCATTGGCCTGGAGGAAATGTTGCTCGGCCACTTCGTGATTGTCGCCGTCCCTGGAAATGACGAAATCGGAGGCCGTGAACCGCCCTTCGACCTCGGGGCCGAAGCCGACGAAACCAAGCGGCTGGAACAGGAGTGAAATCTTGCCGTCCTCCTCACCACCAAAACTCCAGGCGGGCATGATCCCTGCCGGGAAACGGGTGTCCATGGAGACATACTTCCAGCGGCCCTCCACCCGGTCATAGCTCAAATAGGCTATCCGCTGGAAGTCCGGCATTTTCGACCCGGGCGCCGGGCGCATCACCTCCTGCATGAAGGGACCGATCATCGTGCGCTCGGCCACCAGCCCGGTCATGACGATCGGCTGCGCACCGGGCGTTGGCCAGATCGTGTTGACGACGGATCATTTCCCGACGCGGCGAGCGAGCTCATCCGCTTCGTGACCCGGCGTGGACATCCGTTCGACTGCCGACGCCGAAGCGCCGTTCTCGGCGAACGCAGGCGCTATCGCCATGAGGATGACGGCCAGGGCAGAAGAGAACCGGAAAGCCGACGAAACATGCCGCCTGCTGCCTGTGCCAAGCCAGTCCGCATTGCCTCGTGCATTCATCATGGACCATCTCCCCAACACGATCAGAAGCTTACAATGACCAATTTGGTGAATCTTGCCGAGCAAATTTGATCTCGTCGAAATATTTCCTCGAGCCGCAATGTGATAAATTTGCCCTCCGGACCTATCCTTTAGAACGGCACCTTTTTTGGGTCACACCCAGAAAAGGTCTCGTCCGCAAACGGTCACCGGATTTACCGCAAGCCCATTCGGGCCTAGCCTCTGCTCTGGAGCGGTTCTTCGCCCAGTGGGGGAATACGATATGCGCAAACTCATTCTTTCTCTTGCATTGCTCAGCCTCGCGGCCCTGCCCGCGGCGGCTCAGTCGATCGGCGGCACCTATGCCGTGGCCGGCACCAATTTCGATGGGTCGTCCTATGGTGGCGACGCGACGATCACTCTGACCAGCGAGACGACCTGCACGATCCATTGGGAGACAGGCGGCTCGTCCTCGGACGGTATCTGCATGCGCAATGATGATGCCTTCTCCGCCGGTTATGTCATGGGCAAGGCGGTCGGTCTTGTCGTCTACAAGGTGCAGGACGACGGCTCGCTGCGTGGCCTGTGGACGATTGCCGGCAAGGAAGGCAACGGCACCGAGGTACTGACGCCCAAATAAGCCCTGCCGCTCTTGCGCGACAGACGTTACGGGCCATAGAAAGGCTGTGGCCCAGCCCTTTGACGTTGCTGTTTTGCGGGTGCCTGCTAGACGCTTGCTGCAGGACTCACCCGGTAATCGCCTTGCCTCTTTCGCCAAACCTGCGCGGCGCGTTGTTCATGATGGTGGCCATGGCTGGTTTCACCCTCAACGACGCTATCACCAAATTCTCGTCGGAATCGATGAACATGGCGCAGGTCATGCTGATCCGCGGCGCCTTTGCTTCGCTTTTCGTTGGCCTGCTTGCGTGGCAACGCGGCGCGCTTGCCCGGCCAGGTTCGATGCTGCAGCCGACCGTTGCGCTGCGCGTCGCCGGCGAGGCCGGCGCCACGGTGTCCTTCCTGGTTGCTCTGGCGCATCTTCCGATCGCCAATGTCTCCGCCGTGCTGCAGGCGCTGCCGCTGGCGGTGACGATGGGCGCAGCGCTTGTGTTCAACGAGGGCGTCGGCTGGCGGCGCTGGCTGGCTATTGCCGTCGGTTTTGCCGGCGTGCTGATCATCGTACGGCCGGGCTTCGAAGGGTTCAGCGTCTTTTCTCTGCTGGCGCTGGCCAGCGTGGCATGCTGTGCAGTGCGCGATCTCGCCACGAAGCGGATACCGCAGGCAATTCCGACATTGCTGGTGTCGAGCGCCACCGCCCTTGCCATGACGTTTCTGGGCGCGGCATTGCTTTCACCGATGGGCGGTTGGACACCGATGACAGGACAAAGCACGGCGTTCCTGGCGCTGGCGGCGGTGCTCGTGCTCATCGGCTACCACTTCATCATCACGGCGATGCGGGTGGGCGATATCTCCTTCATCGCGCCGTTCCGCTACACCGCCCTGCTCTGGTCGATCCTGCTTGGCTTCACGATCTTCGGCGATGTCCCGGATCTGCCGATGATCCTCGGTGCCACGATCATCATCGGCTCAGGCCTCTATGCACTCTACCGCGAACGGATCGTCGGCCGGCGAAAAACAGCCGCCGAAAGCACTGGACCGGACATGGCGCCGGACGGCATATAGAGTGACTGTCGACGACTGTCTGATTTGAAAACTGGATTTTGGGTCTGGGCAGCAAACGATGGGCCGACATATCGCAGGGATCATTCTGGCCGGCGGCCGGTCGAGCCGGATGGGCGGCGGCGACAAGACGCTGCTTGCGCTTGGCGACGGTACCCTGCTCGACCGTGTCGTTTCGCGCCTTGGCCCGCAGGTCGGTCCGCTTGCGCTAAACGCCAATGGCGATCCGACACGGTTTGCCGCGACGGGGCTTCCGGTGCTTGCCGACACCGTCAAAGGTTATGCCGGGCCGCTTGCCGGGATACTGACCGGCCTCGAATGGGCTTCCGACACGACTTGTCAGGCGCTGGTCACGGCTGCCGGCGATACGCCTTTCCTGCCCAAGGATATGGTCGAGCGGCTGCTCGCGGCAGCCTATGCGCGCCCGGGCTCTATCGCGGTCTCCTGTTCCGGCGGCAAACGGCATCCGACCTTTGCACTCTGGCCGCCAGGGTTAGATCAGGCCTTGCGACAATTTCTCGTCGAGGAAGACAACCGGCGCGTTGCGGCGTTCATCGACCGGCACGGTTTTGTCGAGGTAGAATTTCCCATCCTGAAATCCGGCGGGGCCGAGATCGATCCGTTCTTCAACATCAACACCCCCGACGACCTTGCCCAGGCCGCGCATCTGTTGCGGAGCATCGAGCCATGAAAAGACGTGTCTTCGGCATCACCGGCTGGAAGAACTCCGGCAAGACGACATTGACCGAAAAGCTGGTGGCCGAGTTCGTCCGGCGCGGCTGGAAAGTGTCGACGGTAAAACACGCCCATCATGATTTCGACATCGACAAACCCGGAGCGGACAGCTTTCGCCACCGGCAGGCGGGAGCAGTGGAGGTCGCGGTCGTGTCGGGCAGGCGCTGGGCGCTGATGCACGAATTGCGCGGCGAGGACGAGCCGACGCTGGACGCGATCCTGTCACGGCTGGCACCCTCCGATATCGTGCTGGTCGAGGGTTACAAGCGCGAGGCGCACAAGAAAATCGAGACGCGACGGCTCGAGGCCAAGGACCGGACACCGCTCTCGGCAGGCGATCCACACATTGTCGCCATCGCGTCCGACTTCCACATTGTCGGCGAAGACCTGCCGGCCTTCGATCTCGACGACACGAATTCGATAGCTGACTTCATCGAGCGCGCCACCGGCCTGACGCGCTGAGATCGCGGCCGCAGGGGGCTTCCGGCCACTTTCTCTCCATTCAGGCGTTTGACCCAGCGTCACCGTTTTCTGAACATGACCTTCCCTCAAGCGACGGTTTTGCAGTTGCTTTTTCTTGGGAAAGAATGGGAGTATCGCGCCAGCGGGCGGTCAAAAGCACCGCCCACAGAGCCGTTCGGGAACGACGGCCGGGACCAACAGAGAGGACCATTATGCGTATTGCACTGCGTATCGCGCTCGCCGCTTCGGCTGCGCTGCTGACGCTTGGCGTTGCCCAGGCGCAGGAAAAAACCTTGAGGATCGGCACCGAGGGAGCGTATCCGCCATTCAACAACCTCACCGCCGACGGCCAACTCGTGGGCTTCGATATCGACATCGCCAAGGCGCTTTGCGACGAGATGAAGGTGAAGTGCACCTTCGTCGCGCAGGACTGGGACGGCATCATTCCAGCCCTTCAGGCAGGCAAGTTCGACGCCATCGTCGCGTCGATGTCGATCACGCCGGAACGCGCCGAGAAGGTCGACTTCACCCACAAATATTACAATACGCCGCCGGCGATCGCCGCGCCCAAGGACACCGACATCAAGGGTGTCACCAAGGAAGATTTGGCCGGCAAGACGATCGGCGTGCAGGCGTCCACCACGCATTTCAACTATTCGACCAAGACTTATACCGACAGCACCGTCAAGCCGTACCCGACCGCACAGGAATACCAGCTCGATCTGGCCAATGGCCGGCTCGATGCCGCCAACGACGACGTCGTCGTGCTGCAGCAATGGCTGGATTCGCCGGACGGCGCCTGCTGCAAGCTGGTCGGCACAATCAAGCCGGTTATCGAAATCCACGGTCCGGGCGCCGGCATTGCCGTGCGCAAGGGCGAGACCGATCTGGTCAACCAGTTCAATGCGGCGATCGACGCCATCCGCGCAAACGGAAAGTACAAGGAAATCAACGACAAATACTTCAAATATGACGTTTATGGCGGCGAGTCCTGATCGACCGACATAGGAGGACGTGAACGGCGGGAGATTCCCGCCGTTCTTATAAGGACGCCGCGCACGAGGGGTGATGCGGTAAGGGTCTCGAAGAGCCTCAAGGAGAACAGGCAGGCGGATGCAGAGCGCACTGACGCTTCTCAGTTGGGGACCCGAAGGCTGGCTCGACGACATCGCCGCGGGTGTATTTGTCACGGTATGTCTTGCGCTGGCCACTCTGCCCTTCGGGCTGACGCTCGGCTTTTTCGTGGCGCTGGCCAAACAATCGGAAGAGCCGTCGCTGAGACTGGCCGGGAACATCTACACCACGATTTTTCGCGGAATACCCGAGCTGCTCACCCTATTTCTCATCTTCTTCGGCATCCCATTGATCCTGCAGTACATTGTCCGGCTGGTGAGCCCTGGCACCTCCGCCGACGTCAACAGCTTCGTCGCCGGCATGATCGCGCTGTGCTTCATTTTCTCCTCTTATTCCAGCGAGGTGTTTTTATCCGCCTTCCGCGCCATTCCAAAAGGGCAATATGAGGGAGGCTATTCGGTTGGCCTGTCCAGCGGCCAGACGATGCGGCTGATCGTGTTGCCGCAGTTGATCCGCATCGCGTTGCCCGGACTTGCCAATCTCTGGCTTATCCTGCTCAAGGACACCGCGCTCGTCTCGGCCGTCGGGCTCAACGAGATCCTCCGGCAGAGCGGGGTTGCCGCTCGCGTCACCAAGCATGCCTTCCTGTTTTACGGTTTTGCCGGCCTGATCTATCTCCTGCTGGCGATCGTCTCCTCCTTCGGCATCAATGCGATCGAACGAGCGGTCGGCAGCAGCGAGGTCAAAAGATGAGCCTGGCCACCGACACGCTGAAGGTCGACCGGCCGCCGCCGCCCGCACGCGGCTGGTCGCGCCAACGCATCCTCGGCCATGTCCTGGTCGGCCTGTGGATCGCTCTCGGCATCGGCATGGTCGTCTACCTGGTCGCTGCGTGGAACCCGGAGTTCTTCCAGAAATATGCACCCGGCTACATATCCGGCCTCGGCATCACCCTGTTGCTGGTTGCCATCTCGATTGTGCTTGGCGCGATCCTGTCGGTGCCGATCGCCTATGCACGTATGTCGAAGAACCCGATCCTCTCGGGGTTTGCCTATGCCTATGTCTATTTTTTTCGCGGCACGCCGCTGTTGGCGCAGACCTTCCTGGTCTACTACGGATTGGGCTCCTTCCGGCCGGAACTCGAGATGGTCGGCCTGTGGGGTTTCTTCCGCGAGGCGTTCAACTGCGCGATCTTCGCCTTTTCGCTGAATACGGCCGCGTACCAGGCCGAGATTTTGCGTGGCGCGATCGAGAGCGTACCGAGGGGTCAATGGGAAGGTGCCGCCTCGCTCGGCCTGCACAAAGTGCAAATCCTACGGAAAATTATCCTGCCGCAGGCGCTGATCGTGGCGCTCCGCCCGTATGGCAACGAGATCATCCTGATGATCAAGGGCTCGGCGATCGTCGCCATCATCACCGTCTATGATCTGATGGGCATCACGAAGCTCACCTATGCGCGCACTTTCGACTTCCAGTCCTTTATATGGGCGGCGATCATCTATCTGATCATTGTCGAGATCCTGCGTCACGCGGTCGAATGGATCGAACGGCGCATCACCATCCACCTGCACCGCTGACTCCCATCGCCTTGCCTGATCCGGTAAGAAGACCGCAAAGCAGGCTTCTAGGGGATTCGAAAACATGGCTTCGGTGGCATTTCTTGGTCTTGGCGTCATGGGTTATCCGATGGCCGGACATCTCAAGAACAAGGGCGGTTACGATGTCACCGTCTACAATCGTACCAGCGCCAAGGCCGAGCAGTGGGTTGCCCAGCACGGCGGCAGCTTCGCTGCGACGCCAGCGGAGGCGGCGGAGGGCAAGGACTTCGTCTTTTCCTGCGTCGGCAATGACGACGATCTGCGCTCGGTGACGACCGGTGCCGAGGGCGCCTTCAATTCCATGAAGAAAGGCGCGATCTTCATCGACAACACAACGGCATCGGCCGAGGTCGCGCGCGAACTGGCGCAGCACGCGCAAGCGCTCGGGTTTGCGTTCCTCGACGCCCCGGTCTCCGGCGGTCAGGCAGGCGCCGAGAACGGCATGCTGACCGTGATGGTCGGCGGCGAGCCTGACGCCTTCGACAGGGCCAAGCCAGTCATAGATGCTTATGCCCGCATGGTCGGGTTGATGGGACCGGCAGGGGCTGGCCAGCTCACCAAGATGATCAACCAGATCTGCATCGCCGGCCTCGTTCAGGGACTGGCCGAAGGTATCCACTTCGGCAAGCAGGCCGGGCTCGACATCGAAAAGGTAATCGAGGTTATCTCCAAGGGCGCCGCCGGTTCCTGGCAGATGGAGAACCGCCACAAGACGATGAATGCCGGCAAATATGATTTCGGCTTCGCCGTCGACTGGATGCGCAAGGATCTTGGCATCTGCCTCGCCGAGGCCGACCGCAACGGCGCCAAACTGCCGGTGACGGCACTTGTCGACCAGTTCTACAAGGACGTGCAGGCGATGGGCGGCAAGCGCTGGGACACGTCCTCGCTGCTGGCGCGGCTGGAGAAATAGGATTTCACCGTGGCCGAGCTTTCGCCTCAATCCAGCGCCGATGAAATCGTCGCTCATCTGCGCTCGATCGCCTCAGAGGAAAATCGGCTTGGCATGCTGCGCTACGGCATCAAGATCGAACGTGCGCTCGGTATCTCGCATGGCGTGCAGCGGCATATTGCCAAGAAAATCAAGCGCAACCATGAGCGTGCCTTCGAGCTTTGGCAGACAGGCATCATGGAGGCGCAGTTCATCGCTTCCGTGACAGCCGATCCGGAGCGGTTCTCCGCCGCGGATGCAAGACGATGGGCGGCGACTTTCGATTCCTGGGATATTGTCGACGGGGTCTCCGATCTCTTTGTCGATACGGATTGCTGGAGGGAATTGATCGCCGAATTCGCGGTCGACGAACGGGAATTCGTTCGACGCACGGCTTTTGCGATGATGGCCTGGTCGGTGGTCCACCGAAAGAAGGAACCCGAGACGACCTTCCTCGAATTTCTGCCGATCATCGAAGCGCATGCGACCGACGCCCGCAATTTTGTGAAGAAGGCCGTGAACTGGGCGCTTCGTTCGATCGGCAAGCGATCGATGAATTTGCACGGCCCTGCCCTTGCCGTGGCGCTAAAACTGGCGGCCTCGACAGACAGGACCGCACGCTGGATCGGCAAGGACGCCGTGAAGGAACTTTCCGATGCCAAGACGCTCGAGCGGCTCGCCGCCAGAAAAGCTTGACCTGAGCGAAGTGCGCTTCACGGAGGTGAAGCAATCGACGCGCGCCGATTTCGAAAACCTGTTCGAGCAACCCGGCGGGCCGAAATACTGCTGGTGTATGGCTTGGCGCAATCTCGACCGCCGCGAGCTTGTCGAGAACGACGAGAAGAAACGCGCGATGATGACGCTGATCGATGCCGGCACGCCGGTCGGCATTGTCGCCCAGATCGATGGCCGGACCGTCGGCTGGTGCTCGATTGCGCCGCGCGAGACCTACCGCAAGCTGTCACGGCAGCAGGACGATAGCGAGATGGGCATCTGGTCGATCGTCTGCTTCTTTGTGCCGAGAGCGTTGCGCGGCGGCGGGCTGGCAAGCGCATTGCTCGACGCGGTCATCGATCACGCCTTTGCCAAAGGCGCCAGGACGATCGAAGCCTATCCCGTCGACCAGGCTTCGCCGAGCTACAGCTTCATGGGTTTTCGCGACATGTTCGTCGCCCGCGGCTTTCGCGAGATCGGCATGACCGGCTCACGCCGGCATGTGATGCGGCTTGAGCGTTGACCTGTGAGGCAGCGGCAGCTTTACTTGATGTCCGCAGATCAAGGCTCAACGGCGGAGCAGCGATGAGCAACCGTTTTAAATCAGGCACGATCATGGCAACTGCCTTGTTGGCGTCCGCGATCGCGGCAAGCGCTTCCACTGGGACCACGCACATTTTCTGGAAGGATCTGCGCCCGGCTACCCAGGCAGCCGCCGAAGGCGTCGGACTGCCGATGATCGCGGCCAAAATGCCGGATCGTGGCGAGACGCTCTCACTCGACTTGCAGGACAAGACCGTGCAACTCGCAGGCTATGCGCTGCCGGTCGACCGCGATGGTGATCTCGTCTACCAATTCCTGCTGGTGCCGTGGACGGGAGCCTGCAGCCACATGCCGACGCCGCCGCCCAACCAGATCGTCCTCGTCACGCCTGCACAGCCTTACAGGATGTCCGAGGCCTACCAGCCGGTTTCGGTGACCGGCGCATTACGGCCGGGCATGGAGAAGAGCCAGCTTTTCATCCTCGACGGCGTCAGTGTCATCCAGTCGGGCTACACCGTGCGCAAGGCCGAGGTGGTTAACGTCGACGCCGTGCCGGACACGATCACGCTGCCGGTCAACTCGCCCTGGAGTTTCCTCAACAAAAAGAAGAACTAAACGGGGCTAACTCAAGGAATGGACGGAACTGGGATAAGCATGGAGTTCGTGCAATCCGTTCCATCGATGGATACCATCGCGCGGCACCCCTCCCAAAGCCATATCACAAACGTGCCCTGAGTATGCTGGCTGTCTATCCTGCCTGGCCTCGTGAAAAATATCGATATTTCAGCTGCAGATTCTCTTGGGATGTCAAATTCTTCCGCCCACGGCTCGACTATCAAACGAACACTGTCGGTGCCGTCGTTGCGAAAACCGAATATTAGAGTTTGCTCCGTCAACCGTCGTCTCTGCAGCAGGCTGGGTGGCTCTAGATCCGGTTGCGCCCGACCTCACAAATCGATAGGGCTTCAGGCGGCGTTGGCGCCGGACTCCTTGTCGAGCATCATGTAATCCAGCGGCATCTCGGTCGTGTATTTGATCTGCTCCATGGCGAAGGAAGACGACACGTCGCGGATCTCGATCTTGGCGATCAGCCGCTTGTAGAAGGCGTCGTAGGCGGCGATATCGGGCACCACGACGCGCAAGAGATAGTCGACGTCGCCGCTCATGCGATAGAATTCGACCACTTCCGGGAATTCCTGGATGACCTCCGAAAAGCGCCGCAGCCATTCATGGCTGTGCGAATTGGTGCGGATCGAGACGAACACCGTTACCCGCACATTGACCTTTTCATGGTCGAGGATGGCGACGCGCCGCTTGATGACGCCCTCTTCCTCGAGCTTCTGGATGCGCCGCCAGCACGGCGTCGTCGACAGGCCGACCTTCTTGGCGACGTCGGCGACTGCAAGCGTCGCATCCTCCTGTAGGAGGCGGAGAATTTTTCTATCAAGGCGGTCCATTGGGTGCTCCCCTGATGCAAGTCGTCCAAGTGCGCAGCGGCCTTGGCACAACGACATGCATAAAAACAAGAATTTAACGCGCGTCCCCTCATGCGCGACGCGCTTCGAGGAATGGATTACCATAATCCCTCTTGCTCGAGCCTATTACAAGAAAGAAATTCTGCCGCATAGTGCGAAAGCGAGTGATTTCTTGCTGAATGCCTAGCCGAGGCGATAGCGGATTTCCGATCTCAGAAAGGGCAGCAAATCCATTTCAAACCATGGATTGCGCTTCAGCCAGCCGGTGTTGCGCCAGGACGGGTGCGGCAGCGGCAGGACTTTCGGGTCGGTTGCCGCCGCCCAGATGGCACGCCAATCCATGACCGTTTCCGTCAGCGAGGGACGGCGCGCTGCGCCCATATGCCAGCTTTGCGCGTAGATGCCGATCGTCAGCACCATATCGACTTGCGGCATCAGCGCCATCAGCGATGTGCGCCAGGCCGGCGCACATTCGCGGCGCGGCGGCAGGTCGGCGCCCCCGGCGTCCTGACCGGGAAAGCAAAAGCCCATCGGCACGATGGCGAATTTGTCCGTGTCGTAAAATTCCTCGCTGCCGACGCCCAGCCAGCTTCGCAGCCGGTCGCCGGAGGCGTCGGTGAACGGCATCCCTGTAATGTGAACCTTGGTACCCGGCGCCTGGCTGGCGATCAGGATACGCGCACTCGACGATGGCCTGAGCACCGGACGCGGCTGGTGCGGCAACGGCCTGCCGGCCGGGTTATCGACGCAGGTGCGGCAGGCGCGTACCCTCGCCGCCAAGGCTTCCAGCTCTTCGCTCATTCGGAACTCGTTGTCAGGCGGCGGCACTCGGCCGGCTGGAGATTTCCCGATGCCAGCGCAGCACGTTCGTGCACTCTTCGGGTACCTTGATGCGAGCCGGCTTCATGAAGTCGATGGCGACCAGCCCGGTGATGTCGGCGATCGAATAGGCATCGCCGGCGACGAATTCCCTGCCGGCGAGCTCAGTGTCCAGAAATCTCAGGAATTCGATCGCCTTCGGCTTGTTGGCCTCGCCCCATTCGGGGATTTGCGGGATCTCCCATTCCCTCATTGCGGGGTGGATGTGCCGGAACGCCGCGGCGACGCAGCCGAACAGATTGAACTCCACACGTCTTTGCCACATCTCGACGATCGCCTTGCCGAGCGCGCCACGCCCGAACAAAGCCGGCTCGGGGTGCAGTTCCTCGAAGTAACGACAGATTGCGACGGATTCGGTGATGACTGTGCCGTCGTCGAGCTCGAGCACCGGCAGACGCTTCAGCGGATTGCGCGAGCTGACCGGCTGCTCTTTGTGCTCCAGCGCGCCCATGTCGACGGGCACCAGCGGAACCTGAAGTCCCTTTTCGGCCAGAAAAATCCGAACCCGGCGTGGATTGGGCGCGCGCCCGCCGTCGAACAGCTTCATCTCTATCCTCCTCGTCCGTCTCGACGAACTATAGGCACAGCTCACCAGAAGCGAAAAATTTCGCGCAAGGCGTCGCCGATCGACGCCAAGGTACCGTGCTTTCTTTCAACCAGCTCATGGCCGTGGCTCTCGCGCCAGTTCTTCGGCTCGTCGAAAGTTCCGGCCCAGATGCCGGCTTTGCCCGCGCGCGCAGCAGCTTCCTCGGTCTCGAAATCGCCAAAGGCGACCGCCCAGCCGGCCTCGACCTGCGCGCGGTTGAGATCCTTGCCGCCGGCCTTGCAGTCGCCGAGCAGCCTGCCGTAGCGGTCGCGCTGCCAGCCGCTGCAGGAGACGGCTTTGCCGGCGATCAACCGCACCAGGGACTGCCGCGCGAGCTTGCCGCAAGGATAGTCGGCACCGTCCTTGCGGCAGATTTGCGAATATTCCGGCGCGTCGATGCCACGCATGCGGATGCGCTCGCCGCCGAGCGTGATGCTATCGCCGTCATTGACGGTGGCCGCGCCCTCCGTCTTGCGCGTCTCGATCCGGTCGAGGCGCGCCGCCAGGAGGATCGCCAGGCCGAGCACGATGAGTGTCAGCCCATAGTCCATTAGTCGGCGCCACAGGCTTCGCGGACGTGGCGCATAGTATCGCTGGCGAGGCCATTGCGACCACGAACGGCTCATATGGCAAACCGTTGGTTAATCATTCGAACGTAGCTTAACGATTTGAAATTGCTGCCCGCGTAAATTGAAGACTTCATGCCCCTGCAACGCTCGACCATGGCAGACAAGTTTATTGTGGACCGCAGGAAACGCCATCGCAACAGCGATGTCGCGCGCGCGGTGCGCAAGACGCGCGACCGTCTTTCGCAGCAAGCCGGAAATCCCGACTTCGACCGCGAGCTGTTGAAGCTCCACGCGCTTTCGATGACCGGCGGCGTGATCGTCATTCCGCTGCTCATCCTGGCAACGGCCGCGGCAGGCTTGTTCGCGGGCATCGGCAAGGAGATCGGCGTCTGGGCGCTGTTCACATTCATCTGCTATACCATCGTTGCATTCATGGCCAGACGCGTCACTCAAGCGTCCGAGCTCAACCCGCTGGAAACGCATAGGGATTTCCTGATCGGCCATTTTCTGTGCGGGCTTGGCTGGGCCTGGTTCGCATGGCTCGGCTGCGAAGCTTGCCAAATGGATCAGTTCCAGGTCGCCAAGGCGGTGGTGCTGCTGCTCGCCATGTCGGCAACCGCGATCCTGGCCTCGTCCCTGCGCGGTGCGCTGTTGGCGACCTTCGCCCTCCCGGTCGCCATCTATGCTTATGCCAGTGCGAAATTATGGATGCCGGTCGAGGCGATCATGGCAGGCTTGCTGATCTCCTCGTTGCCTTTCTTCGCCTATGTAGCGCGCCAGCTCAACCGTTCCTCGCTGATGCTGCTGTCGTTCCGCTCCGAAAAGGATGCGCTGATCGCCGAACTGGAGACGGCGAAATCGATGTCGGACGAGGCACGGCGGCGGGCGGAAGACGCCAATCTGGCGAAATCGCGTTTCCTGGCCTCGATGAGCCACGAACTGCGCACACCGCTCAACGCCATTCTCGGCTTTTCCGAAGTGATGGCCAACGAGGTGCTCGGCCCGATGAGCAACCCGACCTATCGCGACTATGCCCGTGACGTGCACGACTCCGGACAGCATCTGCTCGACCTGATCAACGAAATCCTCGATTTGTCGCGCATCGAAGCGGGCCGCTACCAGCTCAACGAGGAGCCGATGATGCTGCTCTCCGTCGTCGAGGATTGCTGCCACATGATGGAGCTGAAGGCGCGCAACAAGGACATCCGCATCGTCCAGGATTTCGAAAACGCCTTGCCGCGCTTGTTCGCCGACGAACGCGCGGTGCGGCAGATTGCGCTCAACCTGTTGTCCAATGCCATAAAGTTCACCGCCACCGGCGGCGAAATCCGTGTGCGCGTCGGCTGGACGGCGGGCGGCGGGCAATATCTCTCCGTCAAGGACAATGGGCCGGGCATACCGGAAGACGAGATTCCGATCGTGCTTTCGGCCTTCGGCCAGGGCTCGATCGCCATCAAGAGCGCCGAACAGGGCACCGGGCTTGGCCTGCCGATCGTGCAAGGCTTGCTGGCCATGCATGGCGGCGAATTCCAGCTCCATTCCAGGCTGCGCGAAGGCACCGAGGCGATCGCCATCTTCCCGCTGAGCCGGGTGATGGAGGAACTGCCGGCGCTGCCGACCAAGGCGGTTGCCTCGCGCCGGCGCTGAATGCTTAACCGCGGACCGCCGCTGCCATGCCGGAGCTGGTCAGCGCGGCCGCCTTGACCAGGCCGGCGGCAAGAGCCGCCCCTACCGCCTCGCCTTGACTGACGCCCAGATCGAGCAGCGGGCGAAGGCCGAGGCGCTCGGCGGCCTTGGCGTGACCAGGCTCCGGCGACAGGCTTGCGAGGAGACAATGATCGAGCGCGGCGGGGTTGGCGGCATGTAGGACACCAGCGGCGGCAGTCACCGCAAACCCATCGAGCAGCACCGGGATCTTCTGCATCCGCGCCGCCAGAATGGCGCCGCAGATCGCGGCGAATTCCCGCCCGCCGACCCGGCGCAGCGCTTCCAGCGGGTCCTTGAGGCTCGCGCCGTGAAACGCGACCGCGGCATCGACCACCTCCGCCTTGCGCCTCTGCATCGCCGCGTCTGCCCCTGATCCAGGGCCGATCCAGTCGGCGCCGGTGCCGCCGAACAGTGCCGTGCAAAGGGCCGCGGCGACAGTCGAATTGCCGACGCCGAGGTCGCCAAGGCAAAGCAGGTCGGTGCCGCCGGCAATCGCTTCCATGCCGAAGGCCATGGTAGCGGCACAACCGCGCTCGTCCAGTGCCGCATCCTCGGTAATGTCGGTTGTCGGGATGTGCAGAGCCAGATCGAACACCTTCAAGCCGAGATCGTTGGCGATGCAGATCTGGTTGATTGCTGCACCGCCGGCGGCGCAGAGCTCGACTGCATTTGCCGTGGCGGCAGCGGGGCGCGGCGAAATGCCGTGGCGGGTGACGCCATGATTGCCGGCAAAGATCGCCACCAATGGCCGCGTCACCGCCGGCGGCGCGCGGCCGCTCCAGCCGGCGAGCCAGGCGGCGATATCCTCGATGCGACCAAGCGAGCCTTCGGGCTTGTCTGCCTTGGCAAACAACTGGCGCACGCGGGCCTTGGCCGCCATATCTCCCGGCGGCAGGCTCACCAGGAGGTCGCGAAAATCGTCGAAAGGCAGCGCGCTGGTCATGTCAATGGCAATCGTCCGTGTGAATTGGTGAGCGGCATAGCCGCCTTGGCCAGCCGGCACAAGCTCAGGCCGGCACAAGCTCCAGGCCTGGTGCAACTTCGAGGTATTGACGCGAAAAGCACCCATTGGCGGCGTTTCCCGGAGGGCTTGCATTGACTTTGTCGTTGCACCATGTGGAGGCTAGCCAAGGAAATCCTTATGACGGCCATTGAATCCCCGTGCATCCTGGTCTGCTCGATCGATATGAAAACCGGCTTCTGTTTCGGTTGCGGGCGCACGCGCGCGGAAATCGCCGCCTGGATCGACATGACCCCGCAAACCCGCCGCAGCGTCATGGCCGAGCTGCCGGCAAGGCTGGAAACGGTCGAGCGACGCCCCCGCCGGGAAACCCGTCGCAGCCGCATGGCACGCGAACGCGACGCCCTCTCGTGAACCGGCCGCAGAGATGAACCGACTGCTGTGGATTCTGATCGTCGCGATCGGGGCAGGTGTACTCCTGCTCATGCTCAACGATTCCGTCGGCAGTACATTCGGCATTGAGAATTACGATTTCAGCCAGCTGATCTGGCTTGGCGCTTTAGCGGCGCTCGTCGGCGCCGGCCTGCTCAGATCGGGCAGGCCGTTAGGCACCATGGCCCGCAGCCTCGGCGCCTGGGGCGCAATCGTGCTGGCGCTGATCGCCGGCTATCAGTACCGCTATGAGTTGCAGGATTTCGCCAGCCGCGTCACCGCCGGCCTTGTTCCCGGCAGTCCGCTGGCGCTGGGCGTGGAAGAAGGCCATGCCACCGTCACCCTGGACAAGGCCGGCAGCGGCCATTTCGAAGCGCGCGTCACGATCAACGGCACGCCGATCCTGACGGTTGTCGATACCGGCGCGACCAGCACCGTTCTGACCGCCGAGGACGCGCTGGCGGTCGGGTTCAATTCGGCGGCTCTCCGCTTCACCATACCAATCTCTACCGCCAACGGCATGACACGCGCGGCGGCGGTGCGAACCGACGAACTGTCGATCGGCGGCATCGTGCGCAAGGACATGCCCATCATGATCGCCGCACCCGGCACGCTCGGCCAGAGCCTGCTCGGCATGAATTTCATCGGCTCGCTATCGGGCTTCGACGTACGTGGCGATCGCATGATTTTGCGGGATTGAGTTTTTCCTCAGGCCGCCTCTGCGGTCCGGCCGAAATCGACCTCTGCAAAAGCCGCCTTGAGCACCTGCGGTCCGGCACCCGGCCTTGTCGCATCGGTGGACAGGATCTGCCGATAGCGGCGTGCACCGGGCAGGCCGTGAAACAGCCCGACCATGTGCCGGGTGACATGCCCGAGGCGTCCGCCCTGCTCGATATGGCGTGACGCGTAATCCGCCATGGCATCGATCAGTGCGACAAAATCGAACGACTCAGCTGTGCTGCCGTAAAACGCGGCATCGATGCCGGTGAGTATCCCTGGCGTGTGATAGGCGGCGCGGCCGAGCATGGCGCCATCGACATGGTCGAGATGCGTCAGCGCCTCTGCGAGAGATTGAATACCGCCATTGATGCCGATGAATTTGTTTTGTTTTCTGGCTTTCAGCCGATAGACGCGGCCATAGTCGAGCGGCGGGATGTCGCGATTTTCCTTTGGGCTCAGTCCTTCCAGCCAGGCCTTGCGGGCGTGCACCCACAGCGCGTCGGCGCCGGCCGCGAAAACACCATCGGCCAACGCATCGAGTGCCGGTTCCGGATCCTGCTCATCGACGCCGATACGGCACTTGACGGTGACCGGTATTTTCACCGCCGCCTTCATTGCCGCGACGCAATCCGCGACGAGCACGGGCGTCTTCATCAGGCACGCGCCGAAGGTGCCCGACTGGACGCGGTCGGACGGGCAGCCGACATTGAGGTTGATTTCATCATAGCCGAAGGCTTCGCCGATGCGCGCCGCCTCGGCCAGCTTTCCCGGATCGGCGCCGCCGAGTTGCAGCGCCAACGGATGTTCGCTGTCGTCGAAGCCAAGCAGCCGCTCGCGTGCGCCGTGGATGACCGCATCGGCCACCACCATCTCGGTATAGAGCAGCGCCTCGCGCGTCAGCTGGCGATGGAAGAACCGGCAGTGCCGGTCCGTCCAATCCATCATCGGCGCCACGGCAACTTTGTGGCGTAACATGTTCATTTTACTACTTTTCTGTCTCAGTCCGTTCGAAAGATGCACACCTAACTGACCCGATATACGATTTTGCCGCCGCAACTGAAAGCAAATTGGCATGTCACACATGTCACTGTACGCACCAGTTAGATGCCTGCCGTGGAACGATGGACCGCCGGCGGCATACCAGTCAGCCAAGGCGAAGCGTGTTGCGGGCGATCTGCCACGCGGATTCGACATGCCGCCGCGCCGCCTCCTCCGCCTCGTCCGGCTTGCGCGAGCGGATTGCATCCATGATTTCGGTCATTTCGGCGATCGCCGGCTCGCGGCGGTTCTCCGACGCGATCGTCATTGAGCGGAGCTGGTTGATGCGGACATTCAGCCCCGTCACGATTTCCCAGGCAATGCGCTTGTCCGCCGCCTCGAACAGCGTTTCGTAGAACTTGGTCGTTGCCCGCATCACCTCGACAGGCGCACCGGACGCCCACGCCTCAAGCAGGTTCGTCAAGGCGGCATCGAGCGAGGCGATCTGCGCGTCCGTGGCTGTCAGGGCGCAAGCCCGCGCCGCGATGCCCTCGAGCAGCGCCCGCAATTCATAGATTTCGTCGGTGCGGCCGAGATCCGGCTTGGCCACGGCGGGTCCGTGGCCCGGTATCATCTGCACCAGGCCTTCCGCCTCCAGCTGCCGCAGCACCTCGCGCACGACGGAACGGCTTACCCCGAGCTGATCGCATAGCGGCCGCTCGACCAGCCTTTCGCCAGGCTGGAAATGGAAGCCCATGATCGCCTCACGCATGCGCTCCAGCGCCAGCGTCCTCAGCGTCTTGGCAGAGCGGTCGATCCGCAGCGTATCGCCTGACATTTTCTCTCCCTACCCCGATCCGGCCACAAAACAGATTCCATAGCCGATTGACAAGGCTTCTGGTGCTCCATACTATGGTATACCATAAGATGATGTAAAGATTTCGGCGTTGCACAGCGCCGCGGCGACCGAGGACTTTCATGAAACCAGCCATTCGAAAGATCGTCACCTACATCGAGAACACGCTAATCGAGGGCGGCAAGGAAGCCCCAAAACCGCTGCGCCTGATCGGTGTCGCCGCTGTGCTGACAAATCCTTGGGCCGGCCGCGGTTTCACCGACGACCTGTCGCCGGAGATCCGCGCCATTGCTCCCGTCCTCGGTGAACTGCTGACCCGCGAGATTATCGCGGTTGCCGGTTCCGGCGAGGCGATAGAGGGCTACGGCAAGGCCGCGGTCTGCGGCACGGAGGGCGAGATCGAGCATGCATCGGCGCTGATCCATACGCTGCATTTCGGCAACCATTACCGTCGCGCGGTCGGCGCCAAGACCTATCTCGCCTTCACCAATCTGCGCGGAGGGCCGAACACCCCGATCATGATCCCGCTGATGGACAAGAACGACGAAGGCCGCCGCTCCCACTATCTGACCGTACATTTCCAGATCGGCGACGCGCCCGCGCCCGACGAGCTGGTGGTGGCGCTTGGCGCTTCGATTGGCGGCCGCCCGCACCATCGTATCGGCGACCGCTATCAGGACCTCAAGGAGGTCGGAGACCTGCATGGCTGACGTCGCTGCCACCGCATGGGTCCGGGACACGGCTCCGGACGGCACCGGCTTCATCCGCGCCGGCTCCGGCGCGCCGGTTCTGCTCATTCACGGTGTCGGCATGAACGCCGCAATCTGGCACGATCAGATCGTGGCGATGAAACACCATCATGACCTGATCGCCATCGACATGCTCGGCCACGGCGTTTCACCGCTGCCGCCGGAAGAAGCCAGCCTGTCGGATTTCGCCGATCAGGCGGTTCGCCTTCTCGACCATCTCGGCGTGGCGTCGGTGTCGATCGTTGGCCATTCGATGGGCGCGCTGGTCGCTCTGGAGATCGCCCTTCGCACCCCATCGCGCGTTCGCTCCATCGTCTGTCTCAATGCGGTATTCCGCCGCCCCGCGGCCTTGGCGCAGGCCGTACGCGAGCGTGCGGCCGCGCTCGGCACCCATGGCAACCCTTCCGCCATTGCGGCTACGCTTGCCCGCTGGTTCGGCGACCCGCTGCCGGCGAATCTTATCGGGGCGGCCTCTACCGCGCGCGCCGCCCTTGAAAGGGTCGACCCCGAAGGCTACGCGCGCACCTATCGCCTCTTTGCCCATGCCGATGCCGAGCATGCTGATGCTCTCCCCGGTCTTGCCCCGCCGGCCCTGTTCATGACCGGGTCGCAGGACAGCAATTCGACCCCGGCCATGTCGGCGGCGATGGCGAGGCTTGCGCCGCACGGCCAATGCCTCGTGCTCAATGGAGAAAGGCATATGATGGCAATGGCTTCACCTGAAAAAGTGACCAAACACATCATGGATTTTCTCGACACGGCAGGAGACGCTGGCGTGAAGCCGGAGACGGATGCAGTCTTTGACAGCGGCGAATTCCGGCGCGCGCTCGGCTCGTTCCTGACCGGTGTCACCATCGTCACAACGATCGGAGCGGAAGGCGAACCGCGCGGCTTCACCGCCAACTCCTTCACCTCGGTCTCGCTCGAGCCGCCGCTGGTGCTTGTCTGCATCGCCAAGAGGGCCCTGGGGCACAGTGCTTTTTCGACATCGAGAGGTTTCGCCATCAACATCCTGTCGGAGGACCAGAAGGCCCATTCCGGCATCTTCGCTTCCAAAGCAGCGGACAAGTTCGCGGCCGTGGCCTGGCAGCCGGGCCGGACCGGCAATCCGCTGATCGACGGCTCCGTTGCGGTGTTCGATTGCGGCATGGAGCAGCTGGTCGATGCTGGCGATCACTCGATCCTCATCGGCCGCGTCCACGACTTCAGCCACAACGGAGCCCAGCCCCTCGGTTATTGCAGAGGCACCTACGTCACGCCCGGCCTCAGCCAGGAGGCGCTGGCGGCGGCGCCCCCCAATACGGAGGTCGGCGCCATTCTCGAGAACGAGGGCCGTGTGCTGTTCTTCGCAACGGCCGACGGGTTTCATGAATTGCCTGCGGGGCGCGGACTGGGCACGCCCAACGATGCGCGCGGCCTCAAGGGGCGCCTTGCCGCCAGGGCCATAGACGCCCAGCTCGGCTTCCTTTTCGCGGTGTGGGACGATGCCGCCGAACCCTGGCGCACGCATGTTTATTATCGCGGAACGGCCGAGGGGTCCTATTCCGACGATCGCCAGATGCGGCTTGTCGACATCGAGCAGATCGCCGATCTGGAGATCGCCGATCCCGCGGTGCGTTCGATGCTTGCCCGCTATGCGCGCGAACGCACGGAAGATGCATTCGGCGTCTATGTCGGCAACGAGGTCGAAGGCGAAGTCCGGCCGCTCGCCAAGTCCTCGCCTTCTCAAATTTCTCTTTCCGGCCGCGGGTGAAGCCGATGAAATTTTCGCTTTTCGTCCACATGGAGCGATCGGATCCGGCCAAGCCGCATTCCGAGCTTGTCGGCGAGCTGGAGGACCTGGTTGTCCAGGCCGAAGAGGCAGGGTTCGAGACTGCCTGGATCGGCGAGCATCACGGGATGGAATTCACCATCTCGCCGAACCCGTTCATCAACATCGCCTGGCTCGCCGCCAAAACCAGGCGCATCCGGCTCGGAACAGGAACCATCGTCGCGCCGTTCTGGCACCCGATCAAGCTTGCCGGCGAAGCAGCGATGGCCGACGTCGTCACCGGCGGCCGTCTCGACATCGGCATTGCGCGCGGCGCCTACGCTTACGAATACCAGCGACTTTTCCCAGGCCTCGAGGCCTGGGTCGCCGGGCAGCGTATGCGCGAGATGGTGCCGGCGATCCGGGGCCTTTGGGATGGTGATTTCGAACTCGCCGGCGAGTTCTGGTCGTTTCCTTCAACCACCTCGTCGCCCAAGCCGCTGCAAAAGCCTTATCCGCCGATCTGGGTGGCCGCACGCGATCCGAACTCGCACGACTTTGCGGTTTCCAGCAAATGCAACGTCCAGGTGACGCCGCTTGCCTCCGGCGATGGCGAAGTGGCCAGCCTGATGGAGCGTTTCAACGCGGCGTGCAATGCCCACCCTGACGTACCAAGGCCGGAGATTATGCTGCTGATGCATACTTTCGTCGCCGAGGATGCAGCGGAGGCTGACCGGCTCGCGCAGGATCTGTCGCAGTTCTACTGCCAGTTCGGCGCCTGGTTCCAGAACAAGAAGCCGGTGCACCAGGGCATAATGGAAGCGCTGACCGAAGACGAGATCGCGGCCATGCCGCAATATGCGCCTGACAAGATCAGGCAGAACCTGGTCATTGGCGAAGCCGACGAGGTGATCGCCAGGCTGAAGGCCTACGAAGCGCTCGGCTACGATCACTATTCGATCTGGATCGACAGCGGCCTTTCCCATCGGCGCAAGAAGAAATCGCTGCAGCTCTTCATCGACAGGGTGATGCCGGCCTTTTCCGAACCGAAAGCCGGATTGCGATGAGCACCACTCAATTCAGGAACTATATTGACGGCAGCTTCGTCGAAGTGGCGGCGACCTTCGACAGCATCGATCCCTCGACGGGCGCGCCATGGGCGAAGATGCCCGCTGCATCGTCTGATGACGTCGACCGCGCCGTCGAAGCTGCACACCGGGCGCTTGGCTCCGGCACGTGGCCGGCAATGACGGCAACGGCACGCGGCAAGCTTCTGGTGCGGCTCGGCGATCTGGTGGTCGCCAATGCCGACCGGCTGGCGGAACTCGAGACGCGCGATACCGGCAAGATCATCCGCGAGACCCGCGCCCAGATCGCCTATGTCGGCAACTATTACCGCTATTATGGCGGGCTGGCCGACAAGCACGAGGGCTCGTTTGTTCCCATCGACAAGGCCGACATGGAAGTGACCATCCGGCCGGAGCCAATCGGCGTCGTAGCCGCCATTGTGCCGTGGAACTCGCAGCTCTTCCTGTCCGCCGTCAAGCTCGGGCCGGCGCTGGCGGCCGGCTGCACCATCGTTCTGAAAGCATCGGAAGACGGCCCTGCCCCGTTGCTGGCCTTCGCTGAACTCGTCCATGAGGCGGGATTTCCCGCCGGGACCGTGAACATCCTGACCGGCTTCGGCCACGATTGCGGTCACCGGCTGACCAGTCATCCGCTCGTCGCCCGCGTCGCCTTCACCGGCGGTCCCTCGACCGCTCGGCAGATCGTCAGGAATACGGCGGAAAACCTCGCCTTCACGACACTCGAGCTCGGCGGCAAAAGCCCGGTCGTGGTGTTTGCCGATGCCGATCTGGACAGCGCCGCCAACGCGGTCGTTGCCGGCATCTTCGCTGCCACCGGCCAGAGCTGCGTCGCCGGCTCGCGGCTGCTGGTCCAGCGCTCCGTGAAGGACGAATTCCTCGACCGGCTCAAGCGCAAGGCCGAGGCGATCAGGATTGGCGATCCGCAGGATCCCGCGATCGAAATGGGACCGCTCGCCACCTCGCGCCAGCGCGAATGGATAGAGAAGATCATTGCTGAAAGCCTGGCCGCGGGCGGGCAACTGGTCACCGGCGGCATCCGCCCCGCGGGCATGGCGGACGGCTTCTATTACGCGCCGACGATTATCGACGCGCCTGATCAGACGCTTGCCTGCGTGCGCGAAGAGCTCTTCGGCCCGGTGCTCTGTGTGCTAGCCTTCGACAGCGAAGCTGAAGCGCTTTCGCTCGCCAACGACACGAAGTTCGGCCTGGCGTCCGGCGTGTTCACCACCAATCTGGCAAAAGCCCACCGCATGGCGCGCGGCATCCATGCCGGCGTGGTCTGGATCAACACCTATCGGGCGGTCTCGCCGCTGGTTCCGTTTGGCGGCTACGGCCAATCCGGGCTCGGCCGCGAGGGCGGCCTCGATGCGATCCGCGACTACACGCGTTCGAAATCGGTGTGGATACGCACCTCCGACGACCCAATTCCCGATCCTTTTGTCATGCGGTAGCCGCCGCTGGCCGGAGATGCGCGATCAAGGCGAAAACGACCGATCGCGAACAGACACCAACGAAAACAACAGAGGAGAACGACATGAAACTGATCATCACCGGCTTCCTTGCCGGATTTATTGCAACGACAGTTCTGGCAACGACGGCCGCAAAGGCCGAGGACATGGTCTTCACCAGCTGGGGCGGGACGACCCAGGAAGCGCAGACCAAATCCTGGGCCGAGCCGTTCACCGCTGCATCCGGCATCAAGGTCATGCAGGACGGCCCGACCGACTACGGCAAGCTGAAGGCGATGGTCGACAGCGGCAGTGTCAACTGGGACGTCGTCGACGTCGAGATGGATTTCGCCATCAAGGCGGCCAAGGACGGTCTGCTCGAGCCGATCGACTTCAAGGCCGTGCCGAAGGCCGACCTCGATCCGCGCTTCACCACCGATCATGCCGTCGGCAGTTTCTACTATTCCTTCGTGCTCGCCTGGAACAAGGGCGCCGTTTCGGGTGAACCGGCCGGCTGGGCCGACATGTTCGACCTGACGAAGTTCCCGGGCAAGCGGACCTTCTACAAATGGTCGGCGCCCGGTGTCATCGAGATCGCGCTGCTGGCCGATGGTGTTCCGGCGGACAAGCTCTATCCGCTGGATCTCGATCGCGCCTTCAAGAAACTCGACACCATCAAGTCGGACATCGTCTGGTGGGGCGGCGGGGCGGAGTCGCAGCAATTGATCGCATCCGGCGAAGCAACGTTCGGCCAGCTGTGGAACGGCCGCGTCTTCGCACTGGACAAGGAAGGCGCCGATGTCGGCGTCTCCTGGAACCAGAACCTGACCGCAGCCGACGTTCTGGTGGTACCGAAGGGTGCCAAGAACAAGGATACGGCGATGAAATTCCTCGCCGCGGCGAGCAGCCCCGCCGGCCAGGCCAAATTTGCCGAAGCCAGCGGCTATGCGCCGATCAACACCAAGGCCAAGGCAGAGATGCCGGCCGATGCCGTGAAATCGCTGCCGGACGCTCATGTCGACGGACAGATCAATCTCGACATGAACTACTGGGCCGCCAATCGCGACACCATCGCCGCGCGCTGGTATGCCTGGCAGGCGAAATAAGCCCGCCCCTGAACCGCAATGGACGAGACGGTTCGCGCCGTCTCGTCCCGTAGCCGGGTCGCTGTCATGTCGGTCGAAACACGCCGGAACTTTGGAACGGTGCGGGTGCCGGCAGGTCTCAATGGCCTGCTGCCGGCCCTGATTCTGATTATGCTGTTCTTCGTCGTCCCCGTGCTGGCGCTGCTTTTGCGCAGTGTCACGGAGCCCGAGCCAGGCTTGCAGAACTATGCTGCCCTGCTTGGTGACGGCACCTATGCGCGGGTGTTCTTCAACACATTCTTGGTCGCGGCGTTGGTCACCATCGTCACGGTCCTTGTCGCCTTTCCGGTCGCCTGGATGCTGGCGATCATGCCTTCGGGACTGGCCTCGATCATCTTCGGCATCATCATTCTGTCGATGTGGACGAACCTGCTCACCCGCACCTATGCCTGGATGGTGCTCCTGCAGCGTACCGGCGTGATCAACCGGACGCTGATGACCATCGGCGTCATCGACCAGCCGCTGCCGCTCATCAACAATCTCACCGGCGTCACTATCGGCATGGTCTATATCATGCTGCCCTTCATGATTCTGCCGCTGGTCGGCACGTTACGGGCGATCGATCCGATGACGCTGCGTGCGGCGTCGCTGTGCGGCGCAAGCCCTTTCCAGGCGTTCCGCCGCATCCTCGTGCCGCTGTCGCTGCCCGGTGTCGCGGCCGGCGGCCTGATGGTCTTCGTCATGTCGCTCGGCTACTTCGTAACGCCGGCACTGCTCGGCGGCACGTCGAACATGATGCTTGCCGAAATGATCGCGCAGATGGTCCAGTCGCTGCTCAACTGGGGGCTCGGCAGCGCCGCTGCCTTCATCCTGCTTGTCGTTCACCATGGTTCTCTACGCGCTGCAACTCCGCCTTGTCGGTGCCAGGCGCATGAGCGGAGGCATCTGAGATGCTGCTCGACTATGACCGCATAGGTTGGCTACGGGTTGCCCTGCTCGGCTTCACCGCGCTGGTCGCTGGCTTTCTTCTGTTGCCGGTGGTCTTCATTGTCCTGCTCTCCTTCGGCTCGTCGCGCTGGCTGGCTTTTCCGCCGCCCGGCTGGACGCTCAAATGGTACCAGGAGCTTTTTGCCGATCCGGCCTGGCTCGACGCCGCGCTGACCAGCGCTCGGATCGCCACCATGACGGCGATCCTGGCAGTAGCGATCGGCCTGCTCGCCTCCTTTGCCCTGGTTCGCGGAAGGTTTGCCGGACGTGAGATCCTGCGCGGCCTGCTGCTGACGCCGATGGTGCTGCCCGTCGTTGTCTTCGCCATCGCCATCTACGCCTTCTTCCTTCGCCTTGGCCTCGGCGGCACCACCATCGGCTTCGTCATCGCCCACACCGTGCTGGCGCTGCCCTTCGCCATCATTCCGATCGCCACCGCGCTCGAAGGGTTCGACAAGTCGATCGAGGACGCGGCAATCGTCTGCGGGGCAAGCCCGCTCGAGGCCAGGCTCAGGATCACCTTGCCGTCAATCCGGATCGGCATCTTCTCCGCCGCGATCTTTTCCTTCCTCGCGTCGTGGGACGAAGTCGTGGTGGCGATCTTCATGGCCAGCCCGAGCTTGCAAACCTTGCCCGTCAAGATCTGGGGCAGTCTGCGGTCGGACCTCAGTCCGGTGATCGCCGCTGCCTCCAGCCTGCTGGTCGGGCTGACGCTTGCCCTGATGGTGATGACGGCGCTGCTGCAGCGAAAGTTCCGGACATGACCCACCCTTTCCTCTCCATCTGCAATCTGCGCAAGGCGTTCGGGGCGATCGTCGCCGTGCACGACGTCACGCTGGACATTCCCAGGGGCGAGTTCCTGACCTTCCTCGGGCCCTCCGGTTCGGGAAAATCGACGACGCTCTACGCGATCGCCGGCTTTCAGGACCCGACTTCCGGCGATGTCTTGCTGGAAGGAAAGTCGCTGCTTGCGGTGCCCCCGCACAAGCGCAACATCGGCATGGTCTTCCAGCGCTACACGCTGTTTCCGCATCTGACGGTGGCCGAAAACGTCGCTTTTCCGCTGCGGGTTCGCCGCCGGCCGGACGCCGAGGTGAAGAAAAAGGTCGCCGACATGCTGGCCCTGGTGCGGCTCGAAAGCTTTGCCGGACGCTTACCCGGTGCGCTGTCGGGCGGCCAGCAGCAGCGGGTCGCGCTGGCGCGGGCGCTGGCCTACGATCCTCCGATCCTTTTGATGGACGAGCCATTGTCGGCGCTCGACAAGAAGCTGCGCGAGGAAATCCAGGGCGAAATCCGCCGCATCCATCGCCAGACCGGCGTCACCATTCTCTACGTCACCCACGATCAGGAAGAGGCGCTGCATCTGTCGGACCGAATCGCCCTGTTCAAGGATGGCCGCATCGAGCAGACCGGCACCGGCGAGGATCTCTATCTCAGGCCGGCGACCGATTTCGTCGCCGGCTTCATCGGCAATTCGAATTTCCTCGCCGCCGAACATCTCGGCACCACCAACGGCACGACAACGATCCGCATGACAGACGGTTCGGTCATATCCGGAGTCAGGGCCAACGGCACGTTCGGCAAAGGCCAGAAGACCAGGCTGATGATCCGGCCCGAAGCCTTTAGCATGGAGCGGAGCCCGGCGAGCGCGGAACTGAATGTCGAGATCGTCGACATCGCATTTTACGGCGAGCGCCGGCGGATCGTCGCGCGCATCGCCGCTGGACAGGAGGTTGACATCAGGCCGACCTCCGCCGCCATGCAATCGCAGGATGTGTGGCCCTGCAGCCGGCAGGTTTTTTTCGATCCCGCTGCTGCATTCCTGTTTCCGGCCTGACTAAGCCGCGGTGGATCGCCGCCCTTCAACGCTTCGCAGCTGATTGGATGGCGGGCGCAACTCCCGTACCCATTGACAGTCGTCATGCTCGGTTGGAAGATGAAGAAGGTCCGCGGCGATAGCCATACGGGAAGGCAATGGTCCAACCGCCAGATACCGGACACCATCCTGGCAGCGTCGTCGCGGTCATCGTCATTTGTTTGATCATCGTTGCTTTGTTCTTCATAGGCTTCAGATACTCAAGGCCAGGCCAGGGTACCCTCGTAATTCCCGGCGGTACGCTGCAGCAACCGTGAATCCGACCCCTTGGCGCTGACGCGAAGCCGTTCTCAAGTTGTGTGCGTCAAGTTCTGCAAAATGGCGTGGCATCGCGGTGACGTCGGCGTGTCCGCCGCGCAGCCCCCGTGTTTAGCGGAGCGGCGGACACATGACGGTGCTCAGGCGGCCAAGGCCCT
>NZ_JAMYPW010000033.1:0-65112 GCF_040320565.1 Mesorhizobium sp. M0664 | reverse complement strand
GCCATCGCATCAAGAAATGCGCCTGGAACGACGACTATCTCATCAATGCCATCACTCATATGCGATAGCCCTGCCCCTCGAGGGGGAGATGTCGCCGAAGGCGACAGAGGGGGTCGGTTCGACCGGGCTCGTCTTCCTGCAACGGATGGAGGCTGGCGCTCGACGCGCGGCGACCCCCTCTGGCCTGCCGGCCATCTCCTCCTCAAGGGGGGAGATCACAGCTTCACCGCCCCGCCGCTCCATAAACCGGCGTCGCAATGCCTTCCATCCTCGCCTTGATCTGCAGCGCGACGTACTTCGAATAGAAGCGCGACAGCGCCAGATTGCCGCCGTGGAACCACAGCGCTTCCTGTGCCGTCGGCTTCCACATGTTGCGCAATTCGCCTTGCCATGGACCCGGGTCGCCTTTCACGCCCGAGCCAATCCCCCAGCACGGGCCGACCTTGTTGGCGACTTCGCGCGAGACGATCGCCGCCACCGTTTCGTTCATCGAGAGATAGCCGGTGCAGGCGATGATTGCGTCGGCCGCCAGTTCGGTGCCGTCGTCGAAGAGGATGCCTGTCTGCGTCAGCGACTTGATCCCGACGCCGCTGCGGATGCCGATCTCGCCGTCGATGATCAGGTCGCAAGCGCCGACATCGATGTAGAAGCCCGAGCCGGTGCGGTAGGCCTTCATCAGGAGCCCGGTCTCGTCGTCGCCGAAATCGATGGCGAAGCCGGCGCCGCGCAAACGATCGTAGAAGGCCGCGTCGCGCGCCTTGATGATGTCGTAAAGCGCCCGCTGGCCTTGCGGCAGCAGCGCGAACGGCGTCGAGGCGACGATCATGTCGGCCTTCTCGGTGGTGATGCCGCGGGCCAGCGCCTTTTCCGAAAAGATCTCGAAACCGATCTCCATCAGCGTGTCCGACTTGACCACCGTCGTCGGCGAGCGCTGGACCATCGTCACCTCGGCGCCGCTCTCCCAGAGGTCGACGCTGACGTCATGGCCGGAACTTGCGGCGCCGATGACGGCGACCTTTTTGCCGCGGAATTTCTCGCCGCTGGAATACTGGCTGGAATGCAGGATCTCGCCGTTGAAGACATCGGCACCCGGCAGGTCGATGCGCCTGGGCGGGCCATAGGCGCCGGTCGCAAAGACGATATGCTTCGGCTTTAGCGTGATGCGCTCGCCGGCGCGATCGAGTTCGACCGTCCAGACCCTTTCGGTCTCGTCATAGGACGCGCTCACGCATGTCGTGGAGGTCCAGTAGTTGAGCTCCATGACGCGCGTATACATCTCCAGCCAGTCGCCCATCTTGTCCTTGGGCGTGAACACGGGCCAGTTCTCGGGAAACGGTATGTAGGGCAGATGGTCGTACCAGACCGGGTCGTGCAGCACGAGCGAGCGGTAGCGATTGCGCCAGGAATCGCCGGCCTGAGCGTTCTTCTCGATGACTATGGCCGGCACGGCCAATTGCCGGAGCCGGGCGCCCAGCATGATGCCGCCCTGGCCGCCGCCGATGACCAGGCAATAAGGCTGCTGGCCGGCGCCGAGTTCACGCGTCTCGCGCGCCCTCGCCTCCAGCCAGGTCTCGCGCTCCGGATCGGCCTTGTGGCGGACACCCAGCGGCCGCGCCGGGCCCTTGCGCTCCTCAAACCCCTTGAGATCGCTCATCGCGGTAAACAGTGTCCGGCATTTGCCGTCCCTGAGGCGCATGATGCCTTGGCCCCACGCCGATGACGTCTCGAAAGAAAACCAGGCTTCGATCGTGCCTTCGTCCGAAGTCGCTTCGCCGCTGAGCTGCCACCGGGCAGGTTTTGTCGTTGCCAGCGTCGCCGCCAGCATGTCGCGGATCGCGACGCGGCCCTCCATCGTCCTGACGTTCCAGGTGAAGGTCAAGAGATCGCGCCAGTAGCAGTCCTCGACGAACAAATTGGTTGCCGCCTCGACGTCGCCGGCCTCGAGCGCCCGGGCAAAGGAATCGAGCCAGGTGGCAGCCTGTTTCGTCGGTGCGATGTCGAGCATCTGTCTTGCCTAACTTCCAGTGGCCTTTGCGCTGACCTCATTCTTACCCTTTCCCGGTTCTTTGCGGGAGAGGGTAAGGGCCGTGCAAACAGTCCGGAAGCTAAGGGCGCAGCGTAGGCCGAAGCGACTGCCGCTGCCGTCAGGCCCGCGCGCGGGCCTGATCCGAACCGCTATCCAGCCATGCGAGATCGTGCGGCGAAAGTGAGATGTCGAGCGCCTGGAGGCTGTCTTCCAACTCGTCGAGCGTGCGCGGCCCGATCAGCGGGACGGACGGAAACGGCTGCGCCAGCACATAGGCGAGCGCGACGTGGATCGGGCTTTTGCCCAGCCGTTTGGCGAGCTCGATGGCGCGGTCGCGACGGCCGAAATTCCTCTCCGAATACCAGACCCGGACCAGCTCCTCATTATCGCGCCGGTCGCGCCCGGCGCGGTCGGTGAAGAAGCCGCGGCCCTGGCTCGACCAGGCGAAATTCGGCATCTGCCGGGCGGCGAGCCAGGCCTTCCATTCGTCGCTGGAGGAGGTGACGCAGCCTGCCCAGATCGGCTCCAGCATCTCGGCCAGCGAGAAATTGTTGGAAAGCGCGCCGGGCTTCTGCTTGCCGGTGCGCTCGGCATAGGCAATCGCCTTGTCCATGCGGTCCATCGTCCAGTTCGAGCCGCCGAACGGACCGCGAATGCGGCCGGCCTTGACCTCGCGGTCCATCGCATCGACGAACTCGTCGACCGGCACGTCCGGATTGTCGCGGTGCATGAAATAGACGTCGATATGGTCGGTCTGCAGCCGTTCGAGCGACTGGGTGAGCTGCTTGCCGATGACGTCGGGATAGCAGAGCGGCGAGTGCGCGCCCTTGCCGATGACCACCGACTGCTCGCGCACGCCGCGGTTCTTCAGCCACTGGCCGAGCAGCGTCTCGGTATAGCCGGAACCGTAGACGAAGGCGGTGTCGAACAGATTGCCGCCGGCCTCGAAATAGGCATCGAGCAGGATGGCGCCCGACGAAAAGGTGCGGAAATCCTCGAAGCCGAGCGCCAGGCACGAGGCCGGCCGCGGCAGGCCCGGAATGCTGCGCTTGGGGATGGCGGTTCCGCCGGAGCGCAGCTTCCGTCCGGAGATCGTGTTGACGCGCTTTGCCGGTTTCTCGATGTCGTATTCGAGCCCGATTGCGGCCCGCCATTTGTCGAGCACGCGCAGATTGCCGAGACTGTCGGCCCAGCCCATGCCGGGCCAGGCGAACTCCTGCTTTCCGCCGAGAATGGCCTCGCCGGCGGCGTCGACCTCAAATGCGTACAGCCAGCCGTCCTCCGTGACCTCGACCACCTCGGTGTCACCCGGACGGATGATGCGGATTTCGCCGGTGCCGCCTTGCTGGCCGCCGGCATACCAGAAATCCGCCACCTCGATGCGGCCTTTGCTGCCGAGAATACGCAAGACATTGTCCTGAGCGAGCGAGATGCTGCAGGACACTTCCGCGACGATGCCGCCCGGAAAATGCAACAGCGCCGACGCCCATTCGTCGACGCCGGATTGGCCGAGATGCGCAGCGCCGACGACTTTGTCCGGCTCGGCGAAGGGCTTTCCCACTGCTGCGCCGGCAATCAGCCGCGCCATCGAGACGGGATAACCGCCGACATCGAGAATGCCGCCGCCGGCGAGATCCTTGGCGTAAAGCCGGTGCTCCGGCATGAAGCCCGGCATGGCGAAGCCGAAGCTGGATTTGATCATCTTGATGTCGCCGATCGCGCCGGCCCTGATCAGCTCGACCAGCTTGGCCGTCTGCGGATGCAGCCGGTACATGAAGGCTTCGCCGAGAAAGGTGCCGGCCTTGCGCGCGGCATGGATCATGGCGTCGGCTTCGAATGCGGTCAGGCCAAGCGGCTTTTCGCAAAGCACGTGCTTTCCGGCCTCGGCCGCCTTGATCGCCCATTCGGCATGGCTCGGATGCGGCGTCGAAATATAGATCGCGTCGACATCCGGATCGCCAACCAAAGCCTCGTAGCCGTCCAGGATGCGGGCGCCGGGGAAAGCCTCGGTGAGCCCCGACTTGCCGGGATTGCGCGCCCCTAAGGCGACCAATGTGCCGGTGCGCGAATGGGCGACGCCCCCGGCAAAAGCCTTGGCGATGTTGCCGGGCCCGAGAATGCCCCAGCGAACTTTTTCTGGTTTGGACGTCATGTCAAATCTCCGTGGGGTGGCCGCGAGCAATCGCGATCGGACAAAAGAAAGATGGGTTAGCGAATGCGTGCGCCGGTGGCGTCGAAGAGAAGCGAGCGGTCGGCTTTGATCGACACCACCAGGTCGTCGCCGTTCGCGCGATGCCGCGAGGCCTCGCGCTCGATGATCAGTTCCTCGCGTCCGCCACCGGTACCGGAATTGGCATAGACATAGCTCACCGATCCCAAGTGCTCGGCGACGTCGGCCTTGAGGGTAAGGTCGCAATCGCCCTGGCCGGCGTCGAAGAAATGCTCCGGCCGCACGCCAAGCACAACATCGCCGCCTGTTGCAGGCAAGGCATCCGAAAGCGGCTTGCGCAGTCGCGCGCCGCGATGATTGACCAGTTGGACGACCGCCGCACCGTTGTCGGCCCCGACCATTTTTGCCGCCAGGAAGTTCATTTTCGGCGAGCCGACGAAGCCGGCAACGAAGCGGTTGGCGGGGTCGTCGTAGAGATCGAGCGGCGCGCCGATCTGCTCGATATTGCCGGCGTTGAGCACAACGATCCTGTCGGCCAGCGTCATTGCCTCGGTCTGGTCGTGCGTCACATAGACCATGGTAACGCCGAGTTCCTTATGAAGGCGCGATATCTCGACGCGCATCTGCACCCGGAGCTCGGCATCGAGATTGCTGAGCGGTTCGTCGAACAGGAACACTTGCGGCTCACGCACGATGGCGCGGCCGATGGCGACGCGCTGGCGCTGGCCGCCCGACAATTGCCGCGGCCGCCGCTTCATCAGCTCGGCGATACGCAGGATTTCGGAAGCCCGCTTCACCCGCCGCTCGGTATCTGCCTTGGGGTTGCCGGTCATTCTCAGGCCGAAGCTCAGATTCTGCTCGACCGTCATGTGCGGATAGAGCGCGTAGGACTGGAACACCATGGCGATGCCGCGATCGGCCGCCTCGACGTCGTTCACCACCTTGCCGCCAATGGCGATCTCGCCGTCGCTGATGTCCTCGAGTCCGGCGATCATCCGAAGCAGCGTGGACTTGCCGCAGCCGGAAGGGCCGACGAAGACGACGAATTCGCCGTCATCGATGTCGATATTGGCACCGTGGACGATCTCGAAGACGCCGAAGCGCTTGATGACGTTTTTGAGTGTGACTGCCGCCATGCTGATCCTTACTTGATGGCGCCGGCGGCGATGCCGGCAACGAAATGGCGCTGCAGAAGCACGAACACGACGAGCATTGGCGCCGTCAGCATCACCGCGCCCGCCATGATGCCGCCCCAGGACACCTTGGTGAGACCGATCAGCGTGCCGAGCGCCACGGGCGCGGTCATCGCGCCCGGCTTGGAATTGATCAGCAGCGGCCAGAGATAGTTGTTCCAGGAGGCAAGGAAGAGGATGATGGCGAGCGCCGCCAGCATCGGCCGCGCCAGAGGCAGTGCGACGAACAGGAATATCCGCCATTCCTTGACGCCCTCGACCTTGGCGGCGTCGAACAGCTCGTGCGGCATCATCGAAAAACTCTGCCGCATGAAGAGCACGCCCAGCGAATTGAACAGCGGCGGCACGATCAGCGCCACCCAGGTGTTGGCGAGCTTGAAGTCGCGCGCCACCATGATGAATTGCGGGATCAGCACGACCGCATAGGGCAGCGTGATGGTGCCGAAGATGATGGCGACGACCATGCCCTTGCCGAAGAAGTTGTAACGCGCCAGCGCCCAGCCGGCCATCGAGGTCAGCATCACCGACAGGAAGGTATAGGTCACCGCCACCGAGACGGAGATGCCGATGGCGCCGATGAAATTGGTGCCGCGCTGCAGATTGCTGACATTGTCGAGGAAATTGCCATGCGGCAAAAGCTCGATGTCGGGGCTGAAGATGCCGTTGTCGGGCATCGTCGAAAAAACCACCATCATCCATAGCGGAAACAGCCAGACCAGTGCCAGCGGCGTCAGGAACAGATGCAGCGCGATGCTGCGTCCCAATCTGGCCTGGGAGCGGCTGACTCTTGAGTGCGAGGTCATTTCGGTTCCCTCGTCAGCCATATCTGCACCAGCGAAATGGCGATCGCCAGCCCGGCCATGGTGTAGGCGACGGCCGAAGCGTAGCCGAAATTGAGCGACCGGAAGCCCTGGCGGTAAAGCAGCAGCCCGAGCGTTTCGGTGCCGCCGCCCGGCCCGCCGCGCTCGGTGATCAGGAAGGGCTCGGTGAACAGCTGCATGGTGCCGATGATCGACAGCACGGCGCAGAACACGATGATCGGCTTGAGCAGCGGCAACGTGATGTAGAAGAACTGTTTGACCTTGCTGACCCGGTCCAGGGTCGCCGCCTCGTAGACATCCTCGGGAATCGACTGCAGGCCGGCGAGCAGGATGATGGCGTTGTAGCCGGCCCAGCGCCACGTCACCGCCATCATGATCACCGCCATCGCCGGGGTGACGTTGGTAAACCAGTCGACACTGGGCAGGCCGATGCTGTTCAGCAATTTGTTGATGATGCCGTAGTCGAGATTGAACATCAGCCGGAAAACCGCCGAATAGGCGACCTCGCCGACCACGACCGGCGCGAAGAAGGCAAAGCGGAACAGGCCACGGGCCTTGAGCAGTGGCGAATTCAAAAGCACCGCCATCACAATCGCCAGCGAAATCATCACCGGCACCTGGATGACAAGGATCAGCAATGTGTTCTTCAAGGCATTGAAGAAGGCCGGATCGCCGATCAGCCGGCCCCAGTTGAAGGTCGGCGCGAAGCGCCACGGCACGGTGCGCGTCGCCTGGAACGAGATCAGGAAGGAATCGATGATCGGCCACAGCCAGAAGATCGAAAAAATCAGCAGATACGGCGCGAGGAAGCGATACGCCGTGGCGTTCTGGTAGCGCATCGTTTCCTCCTTTCTGCTTTCAAGTTCTTGCCTTCTCCCCTTGTGGGAGAAGGTAGATCGGCGCGTAGCGCCGAGACGGTTGAGGGGTGATGGCCGGAGTGCCGCCGGCGCCAAGCTGGAGCACCCCTCATCCGTCGCCGCGCGCTCGGAGCCGCCTCGTCTAGATCACGACTTGACGGGCAGGCCGGTCGCCGCGGCGATCTGGCTTGCGGCATCGTCGAGCGCTGCCTTGGCGTCGGGATAGCCGCCGGCCAGATATTTGGTCTGCACCGCGCGGATGATGATTTCGGCGTCGCTCTGGAACGGCGTGCCGCGGCTGGGGACGACCTTGGGCAAGGTGCCGAGGATGTCCTTCCACACGGCTTGGCCACCCCAATAGGGCAGGCCCTCGGAGACATAAGGGTCGTTGAGCGCCGAGATCAGCGACGGCACCAGGCCGAAGCCTTTCAGCATGGTGATCTGGCCCTCATTCGTCGCAAGCGTGTATTTCAGATAGGCGTAGGCGGCTTCCTTGTTCTTCGACACCGAGGTGATGGCGAGCGAGGAGCCGCCGAGATTGGCGGCGCGCGGACCGTCGGCGGTCAGGCTCGGCATCAGATAGACGCCCCATTTGCCTGCCCCATCGGGCGATTCGGTGCGCACGGTGCCTTCATACCAGCCGCCATACATCTGCGTGGCGACCTTGCCGGCGGTGTTGTTGGTGATCTTGGTGCTCCAGTCGGCAGAGGAAATGATGCCGGCGTCCTTCATCTCCTTGATCTTGGTCATGGCATCGACGCATTTGGGCTGGTTGACCGTGATCGATTGCCCGTCGGCGGAGAAGTAGGCGCAACCCTGCTCGTTGGAGATCATGCGGAAGAATTCGGAATCGCCGTTGAAATCGGCGTTGGTCATCGTGACGCCGGGATTGGCGGCCTGGATTTTCTTGGCGGCGGCGATGAAGTCGTCCCAGGTCTTGATCGAGGACGGATCGACGCCAGCCTTCTCGTAGAAGTCGCGGCGGTAGAACATCGCCACTGGACCGGAATCCCAGGGCATCGCATAGGCCTTGTCGTCAACCTCGAGCTCGGTACGCTTGAAGTCGGGGAATTTTGCCTGGTCTTCCGCGGTGTAGCCGAGCGTATGCAGGTCGACGAAGCAATCCGGGAACTGGCTCCAGTAGTTTTCGGCTTCGCCGTTCTCGATCGTAACGATGTCAGGCAGCCCCTCGCCGCCGGCGGCACAGCCGGCGATTGATTTGTCGTAGGTCGGCTGGTTGCCAAGGTCCTCGACCGTCACCTTGATGTCGGGATACTGCTTGTTGAAGCCCGCTATGGTGGCCTTCAGCGACGAAGCGGCGATATTCCAGCTCCAGATCGTGATTTCACCGGACTGCGCAAAGGCCGGGCTGGAGCCCAAGGCAAGCGCGAGCGCGGCGCAGGTCAATTTTATGCGCATTGAAATCCTCCCATTTCAGTTGCTCTCTGTTTGCGAGCGTGGCTAGACTAGGCCTCGGGAAAGCCTTGTCCGCGACAAAGGGAATAAGAAATGAGCGGAAAGTAAGATGCCGGAAAGGCCGTTTTACCAGCCTGGCGCCAGCAGCGTGGAGGGCCTGCCGCTGCTGCTGCAGATGTTCCACACCCAGCCCCTGGTGATGCTAAAGCCGCATTGGCACGCCCAGGTCGAGGTGAATTTCATCGTGCGCGGCGCCGTGCATTACCGCATGGACGGGCACGGGCTTTCGCTTTCTGCGGGTGACATGTGCCTGTTCTGGGGCGGCCTGCCGCACCAGATGGACGAAGCGTCCGACGATGCCATCTATGCCGGCGCGCATTTGCCGCTGGTGCATTTCTTCCGGCTGCATTTGCCCGTCGATGTCCGCAACAGGCTGATGACCGGCGCGACGCTGGTGACCGACGCCACCGACCGGTCGGACGACCACAATTTCGAGCGCTGGAATCGCTATGCCCGCTCCGGCGACCCGGTCAAGGCCGAGCATGCCGTCAACGAGCTTTTGCTGCGGCTGGAGCGGGTGCGCTTCGAGCCTTACCGGCTGGTGCCCGAAACCCCGGTCGAACAGGAGATAGGCAGTCCCTTCGATCAGCAATCGCTGCGCAATGTCGGGCGCATGTGCGACTTCATCGCCGAGAATTTCCTCTACGAGATCGATTGCGTCGACATCGCCGCGGCGGCCGATATCCATCCCAAATACGCCATGAGCATATTCAAGAAATCGACCGGCATGACGCTCAATGAATATGTGAACTTGCTGCGCCTCAGCTACGCGCAGGCGCTGCTGATGCATCAGGATGCCAATGTGCTGCGCGTCGCCATGGAATCGGGCTTTGGCTCGCTCAGTGCCTTCAACAAGTCGTTCCGCAAGCTTTCCGGCATGTCGCCGTCGGATTTCCGCAGGGGCGTGGCCAGCGCCAGATAACGGCTGGATTCAAGCGATAATATCCAGGCGCCTCGGCAGGCGGTTCATCGGCGACGGCCCGTTGGCGGTGATCAGGAACTGGTCCTCGAGATTGAAGCTGGCGAGACCGTCGATGTAGAGCGGGATTTCGAATGCCAGCACCATGCCGGCCTCGATCACGACATTGCTGTCGGCCGAGATGAACGGCCATTGCTCGGAAAACACGGAATTGCCGACGCCGTGGCCGAAATGGCCGCGGCGATAGGAACGCAGGCCCTGGCGCGCCAGGCTTTCGCTGGCGGCGCGATGCACGGCGGCTAACGGCTTTCCGGGCATAAGCGCGGCAAGCCCGTCGGCGAAGGCGCGTTCGGCTATCGCATGCAATTCGGCCTGTTCGGGCGACGGCGGCCCGAAGGTGAAATTCCGCGACATATCCGAGGCATAGCCGTTCACGCTGCACACCATGTCGGCCTTCAGCGGATCGCCGGCGGCGGCGACGACGTCGGCGCCTTTTGGGCGAGCGCCCAGCGTGACGTATTCCGCCGTCGAGATTTGCTGCGACGACCCGGCGGCTGCATCCGCGACGCCTTGCCGGTAAAGCGCGACCAGCTCAGACTGACGCATGCCGGTCGTCGCATGCTGCTGCAGCCGCGACAGGCCGGCTTCCGACAGGGCGATGCCCTGCTGCAGAAGGTCGATCTCGCTCTGCGATTTGATTGCCCGCAGCCTGTCGAGAACCGGCGAGCCGTTGACCAGGGCAGTGCCCGGCAACATTGCCTGCATCGCGGAAAAATCGCTGGCCGAGACGAAATCCAGCTCGATGCCGAGCGTCGCACGCTCCAGCCCGAATTCTGCGAGGATCGTTTTCAGCTCGCGGACGGAGCGGGCAAGCTCGAAGGTCGCCGGACGTGAAAAACCGGGGGCGCGGCCAACCAGGCCGGCCTCGATGCGCTGCGCAACAGGCCGGTCGGCCGTCGCCGGCTCGAGCGACGCCGATTCGATCCAGATCGCATGCGTGCGCAGCACGGCGCCGGCCATCGCCGCCCGGAGCCGGGCAGCCTGGAAATCCGCCACCACGACGCCGAGCGGCAGGTCGCCTCGCTTGGAAATAACGACGAAACCGGCACCGGCCCGCCGGAACAGGCCGGCCGGGCCGATCCAGGCACCGGTGGCATATTGGAACGCCTCGGGCTCGCAAAGCACCAGCGCCTCGATGCCGGCGCGCTGCATCAGGTCAGTTGCGCGCTCGCGGTCGACAAAGCCGGCCATGGGATCTCCTCGAATGCACTCGAATCCGACGCCGATGCGGCGTCGTTTGGCCTTAGCGTAGCTTCAGTGCCGCCGTGGAGCAGCTTTTTTCTGGAAGCGCTGTTCACCTTGAGAGTTCGTCGTCGGGAAACGAAAAAGCCGCGGCGAACCACGGCTTTCAACGCGACAAGTGGTCTGTTTGGAATGCTTACTCGGTTTCGTCAGAGGTGTCGTCGGCAGTGTCTGCCGCGTCTTTCGCGGCCTTCCTGTCCAGCGCTGCCTGCAAGGCCAGCGTAGCCTGCGGTGAGGCCGGTGTCGTGGCAACGACCGCCATTGCATGAGCAACGCCGGTCGTCGACTTGTCCTTGGCCGCGGCGGAAGTGGCGGCTCCGTGTCCCTGCGAGCCGGCCCCGGCCGAGTTTCCGCCGTTACCGTTGCTGCCGCCATTGCCGTTGCCATTGCCATTGCCCCCGGGAGCAGCGAGTACCGGAGATGCGACAAGGGTGAGAGCGGCTACAGTCGCGAATAGACAGGTGCGCGTTTTCATAGTTCCTCCTTCGAGTCGCCCTCCCGCCAGGATGGGTTTCAGATGAAAAACGTCAGGACTTTCGAATCCGAAAGTCGGCTGTTACCTAGCTTTGTTCAAATACAGTATTCTACAAGACGGACCTTGGTCCGAAATCGATACGCAAAAGTCCTGGATTTTATCGACAGCGTACTTCGGACGACCGCAGCGGCGGGATTTTTGCTGCCGGCAGATCCGGCGCCGCTACAGCGCAGTGTGCGTCGGCTGACATCAGGCTAGGGTCGAGGAAACCTAGTTGCTCGACCATCGGTGAGATCATTCAAGGCGATTGAGAAACATTCCACATCTCCTGAAGTTGGGAGCGCAGGTGCGCTTTTGAGGTGCCAAAATGTTTGATGCCGGCGGGCTTTTGGGAGGAAGCCATGATCCGCGTCACGCCTGCATTTCGTGTTTCGCGCCGCCGCGCGTTGCAGTTTGGCCTGGGAGCAACGCTCGCTTCGGCCACCGGCCTTGCCCCGGTTTCCCGGGCCTATGCACAGGATGAGGTCAAAGGCGAAGACATTTTTTTCCGGTTCGCCCTCAATCTCGAATATATATGGAAGCCGAATATTACCTGCGCGGTACAACCGGAAAAGGGATCGAAGACTCGGATGCTGGCCCGAAGGCCGGCGCTGTCGTTGGCGGCAAACAGGTCAGCTTTGACACGCCTGCAATCGGCGAGTTCATGCGCCCATGGCGTCCAAAAAGCTAGTGAGTTCAATTGGCTCGCCCGGAAAGAGTCGAACTCCTGACCCCTAGATTCTGGTCTGAGAAGTCAAGATCTAGGCGGTTCGAACGCGTCCCCTACTCCGTCAACGCTCCGGCTTCCCACCGCCAAGGCACATCATGGTTTAGGAGCTTGGCTTAGACGCTCGAAGTGAAGTACCCAGCCCATATCTTATTCCATTCTGGAGTTTCCACGTTTTTCGCAGCGGTCAAGGCCGCCGAGAATCCGAGATGGTCAATACCAGTGAAATGATGCAGGTTCTTCTGGACCACGTGGCAAGCAGGCCGCTGAGCAGACGTAGCTTCCTGGTTTCAGCATATGGACCCTCTTTGTAATACGAATTGAAAATTGCGCCCTCATGTTTCAGAACAGGTCGGTAGACCCGCGAGGATGATTTCGAATCCTGCGGGTCGCTCACGGTCCTCAAGGCGAGAATTCTAAGAGACGTTCAACAATGACCCAGCACGCAGAAAACGCTCGAATTCTCATGTACAGCCACGACACGTTCGGGCTCGGCCATTTGCAGCGCTGCCGGACTATCGCGCATTCACTGGTCGAGGATTTCCGCGGACTTCAGGTGCTCATCATTTCGGGTGCGACTATAGCTGGCGCCTTCGATTACCGCGCCCGTGTCGACTTCGTGAAGATCCCCAGCGTCATCAAGCTGCGCAACGGCGAATACACCTCGCTGGAAAAGGACATCGATCTGCATGAGACGCTAAGGATGCGCCAGTCGATCATCCGCCATACAGCTGAGACCTTCCGGCCCGATATCTTCATCGTCGACAAGGAACCGCTCGGCCTGCGCGGTGAGATTGAGGACACGCTGTCCTACCTCAAGACGCGGGGCACCACGCTGGTGCTTGGCCTGCGCGAGGTGATGGATGCGCCGCATCTGCTCGAAGCAGAGTGGGCACGCAGAGACGTGATGCGCAAGATAGGCGTCTTCTATGACAAGGTCTGGGCCTATGGTCCGCCGGATTTCTACGATCCGTTGACGGGCTTGGATGTGCCCCCGGCTGTCAGGGCAAAGATGAGGTTCGTCGGGTTCCTGCAACGGAGCCTGCAGCGGAACGAGTTGCCCGGCCACCGGCCCGAGGGCGACTATATCCTCGTTACTACCGGTGGCGGCGGTGACGGCGCCGATCTGATCCACGACGTCATCGATGCCTATCAGCAGGATCCGCAATTGCAGCATAGAGCCCTGATCGTGCTTGGGCCTTACATGCCGGCGCGCAAGCGCAACAAGCTGCTCAAGAAGGGGTCCAAGATCCCTTACATCAAGATCATCGAGTTCGACAACCGCATGGAAGACCTGATTGCCGGCGCCAAGGCGGTAGTGGCGATGGGCGGCTACAACACCTATTGCGAGATACTGTCTTTCGACAAGCCGGCGCTGATCGTGCCGCGCGTCGAGCCCCGCCGGGAACAACTGATCCGCGCACGGCGCGCAGCCGAACTCGGCCTCATCGAGATGCTTTTGCCGGAAGAAGCCGAGGATTCCCGGCGGTTTGCTGATGCACTGAAGGTGCTGCCGGACCGGCCCCGCCCATCGCAGAGCAATCCGCATCTGACGCTGGAAGGGCTGCCTCATATTTCCGAAATCGTTGCGGAACTGCTCGACCGGCGGGCCGGCCATCACCTTTCGGTCATTGAAGGAATGACCTGAGTTGCAACATCGCAAGATCGTCGTGGTTCTGAAGGGTTATCCGCGGCTGTCCGAAACCTTCATCGCGCAGGAACTGCTCGGTCTTGAGCGTGCGGGGTTCGACCTGATACTCGTCGCGCTCAGGCGGCCGACCGACGAAAAACGCCACCCCGTGCATGACGAGATCAAAGCGCCCGTCCATTATCTGCCGGAATATCTGCATGAAGAGCCGCTGCGCGTGCTTCGCTCGCTGTTTGCCTATGTGCTGCGTCCGGGCTTCTGGCGCGCGCTCGGATCGCTGGCTGCCGATATGCCCCGCGACTTTACGCGCAATCGCGCGCGCCGCTTCGGGCAAGCGCTCGTGCTGGCGGCCGAATGGCCGGAAAACGCGGGCTGGCTGCATGCACATTTCGCGCACACGCCTGCATCGGTGACGCGCTATGCCAGCCAGCTTCGTGGCCAGCCCTGGACCTGCTCTGCCCATGCCAAGGACATCTGGACTTCGGCGGACTGGGATCTGGCCGGCAAGCTTTCCTCGGCGCGCTGGACGGTCACCTGCACGAAAACCGGCTTCGATCGTCTGAAAAAACTCGCTAACGGCAACTCGTCTGTGCATCTGAGCTATCATGGGCTCGACCTTGATCGCTTCGGCAGTTTCGGCGAGGCGCGAAAGCAGCATGACGGCTCGGCTCCGGACGAACCGGTTGTCGTTCTGAGTGTCGGGCGCGCCGTTGAAAAGAAAGGTTACGATACGTTGCTGGAGGCCCTTGCCCTGTTGCCCGGCGATTTGGCGTGGCGTTTCGAGCATATCGGCGGCGGCGAAGAACTGGAACGGTGCAAGGCGCTGGCGCAAAAGCTCGGCCTGGATGGTCGCGTCTCTTGGAAAGGCGCGCTTGCGCAGGAGGAGGTGCTTGAGCACTACCGCCGTGCCGACATCTTCGCCCTGGCCTGCAGGATCACCGCAACTGGCGACCGCGACGGTCTGCCGAACGTTCTGGTGGAGGCGGCTAGCCAGCGGCTTGCCTGCGTGTCGACCGATATTTCCGGCGTGCCGGAGCTTTTATCGCCGGATGAAACGGGGTTGCTGGTTCCGACGGAAGACCCGATTGCCCTGGCACAGGCGCTGGAGCGCCTGATCCGTGATCCCGTGCTCCGCGACCGCCTCGGCGACGCCGCAGAGCGGCGCGTGCGCGGCAATTTCGATCATATGGCAAGCATTGGACAGCTCAAGGAACTGTTCGAGCGGGAGTGGCGGGCCGCCGAATGAAGCGGCTGCGCGCTTTCTTCTATGTCCAGCACCTGCTCGGCATCGGCCATCTCGCGCGCGCCAGCCGCATTGCGGCGGCTCTGGTCGATGACGGGTTTGACGTTACCGTCGTGACCGGCGGAGCGCCGATCGCCGGGTTTCCGGGACTGGGTGTACAATCTGTAACTCTGCCACCTGTCACCTCCGGTGATGAAGGATTTTCGGGACTTGTCGACCTGCAAGGCAACCCGATCGACGATGATTTCAAGAAATGGCGTTCAGAGATGCTGCTGCAGGCATTCCGGGATTGCAGGCCTGATATCGTCATTGTCGAGGCGTTTCCATTTGGACGCCGGCAGATGCGTTTCGAACTCTTGCCGCTGATCGAGGCCATCGACGCGACGTCGCCCAGACCGCTGCTGGCGACGTCCGTCCGTGATATCCTCCAGGAGCGCGTCAAGCTGGGCCGAAACGAGGAAACGGTCGATCTCATCAACGGGCATTTCGATCTTGTTATGGTCCACGGCGATCCGGCTTTCGCAACCATCGACAAGACATTTCCACTGGCTGGGGCGATCAGGGCCGAGGTCACCTACACGGGGCTCGTTGCCGCGCCGCCGTCGCCCGCGGCCTCCGAGCGCTTCGACGTTCTGGTGTCAGTTGGCGGCGGGGCTGCCGGAAAGAGCCTTGTCAGATCCACCATCGCAGCGGCGCGGAATGCCAACAACGCTTGGAAATGGTGTTTGATCACCGGCCCAAACCTGCCGAAAGACGAGTTTGACGCGATCGCACGCGATGCCACGCCGGGCCTGTCCATCTTCCGGTTCCGCGAGGATTTCGCCAGCCTGCTGACCGGCGCCCGCCTGTCAGTCTCGCAGGCGGGTTACAACACGGTCTGCGATGTCCTGCGCGCGGGCTGTCGCTCCCTGCTCGTCCCATTTGCAGCCGGCGGGGAAACCGAACAGACGGTTCGCGCCCTGATGCTCGAAGAACTCGGTCTTGCAACGGTGCTGATGGAAAAGGACCTGACGCCTGAAGGTTTGGCGCAAGCGGTCGAACAAGCGCTTGTGGAACCGACGCCATCTGCGCATCGTCTCGATCTGGAAGGCGCGCGTCGCTCCGCGCAAATCCTGCGCGAGCGGCATCGAACATGGTCCCTAAACGTGGGGCCCGGTTTCGGAAAAGTTCATGATTAAACAGACGATAGATCCTAGAGCGGTTCATCGTTTCACGCAGAACCGCTCTGTCTCTTTGTTTTGACGCAATTCCGGACGGAAAGCCGTTTCCACACTTTCCTGCAAATGCCCTAACGCGCGTCGCGTCTGGTGAGATTCGTGCGACGCGCTTCAAGTCCTGTTTTTATGCGTGTCGTTGGCCCAAACCGCTACGCGCTTTTGGGCGAAATGCATTAAACAGTTCCAATCAGCATGAAGCGCGTATAATTTTTTGTCGGCAGTTCGCCGGAGAACCGCACCTCCCGTAGCGCCGCCATTTCCTCGAAGGCTGCAAGCGAAGCCACGCAGTTGATGTGCGTCGGCTCGCTGAAATAATCGTTCGATTGCAGCAGTACATTCGTGCCCGGCGGAAGCAGAGCAAGCCAGGCGCGCAGATCGGCTATGTGTTCGCAGCTCGTATTGATCATCAGATCGGGCCGCCCGGCCGCATAGTCGAGTGCGTACATATCTGCCGTCAGCGCCCGGAACCGGTCGCCGGCTTCCCGGTTGAGGGTCCGGGCGACCGGCGCGACTTCGGGATCGATGTCGATACTATCGACCGCCGCGATGTCGAAGCGGGCGTCGTTGAAAAGCATTGCCGGCAATACGCCGTACCATCCACCCAGAACCCATATGCGTCCGAAGCGGCCGCCGCCGCTTTCGAACAGCCTGTCGAGCGCCCACATCTTGCAGGCGACCTGCTTGTGGTTGAAGGCGTTGGCGATATCGGCCTTCGGATGCTTGGCGACGACCCGCGCCAGCCCTGCCACGAGAGGGCAGTTGACATAAGCAGCAATTCCCCGCGTGAGGTCTAAGGCTTGCTCGTGCCAGTCCATGGCATTGCGTGGTTGCGTGACATCCATCATAATTCGTCTTGTATGTTGGGATTTTGGGCGACACAACGCAATCTTGCCTCCCGCAAGACTGTTTGATTCCGCGGACGTGATCATGCTGCAAGCCGCTTGGCTATTGCCCGGTGCCGGAGAGAGCCTGTTGCATCTGTCCGGATCATCGGCGTCCATCCGCCAGCACCAGCCGCGCAGCTGCGGCCTCGTGCCGCTCGGCTGTTCGCCAAAGCCCTACGAAAGCCGCGGACCGTTTGGCCAGCCGCTGTCTTCGCCGATCAACAATGCCCATGTCGATGCCATCGACCATGCGTCGGAACTGGATCGCGCCGCCTCGCAGGTTTCTTGCATCGTTGAGCGCAGGACAATGTCCGTGCACAGCAGCTTCGAGCTTGTCGTTGGCGATGAAGAAATTGCCGATACGCCATTCGCCAGCAGGTGCTTTTACATCCTGCATCCTTCCAACTGAAGGGTCCACAGTCGCATATGGAAGCCAGCCTAGCCCGCTATATCTGGACGCACACCAAGAAGCAGCAACTCTGGATATTGATGATCGTCGTGCTTTCGATGATCCCGTATTTCATGTCCTTCGACCTGCCGAAGCTGATCGTCAACGGACCGATCCAAGGTCGCGGCTTCGAGCAACCGGGCGCGACCCAGCCATTCATGAGGCTACACTATAACCTGCCGTTCGTTGGAGAGGTCCAGTTCTTCTCCGGTTTTCAGCTCGACCGCAAGGAGACCCTGTTTGCCCTGAGCCTTGTGTTCCTCTTGCTAGTCGTCATCAACGGCCTGTTCAAATTCTACATCAACACCTACAAGGGCCGCCTCGGCGAACGCATGCTGCGGCGTATCCGCTTCGATCTGGTCGACCGTGTGCTGCGTTTTCCGCCGGTTTATTTCAAGCGGGTGAAATCCGCCGAAGTGGCGACCATGGTGAAGGACGAGGTGGAGCCGCTGGGCGGCTTCATCGGCGACGCCTTCCTGCAGCCGGTACTGCTCGGCGGCCAAGCGCTGACGGCCATGCTGTTCATCATGATCCAGAACGTCTGGCTCGGAATGATAGCGGTCGTGATCGTGGCGATCCAGATCGTGCTCATCCCGCGAATGCGGCGGCGGCTGATCGTGCTCGGGCGCCAACGGCAGTTGACGGCGCGCGCGCTTTCGGGCCGGGTTGGCGAAATCGTCGACGGCATCGGCGCGGTTCACGTCCACGATACATCAAACTACGAGCGCGCCGACATAGCTGCCCGGCTCGGGCTCATCTTCAAGATCCGCTTCGATCTTTACCAATGGAAATTCATGGTGAAGTTCCTCAACAATTTTCTCGCGCAGCTCACGCCCTTTCTGTTCTACATGATCGGCGGGTATCTGGTCCTTGAGGGGCGGCTGGACGTCGGCCAGCTCGTGGCCGTGATCGGCGCCTACAAGGACCTGCCCGGACCGATGAAGGAACTGATCGACTGGGATCAGGATCGGCAGGATGTCCAGGTCAAATATCAACAGGTCGTTGAACAGTTCACCGTCGAAGGTCTCATCGCGCCGAAAATCGGGGCATTGACGATCGACGATCCCGATCCGATGACCAAGCCGCTGTCGGCGATCAATCTGTCCGTAGCAGACGATGGTGGTGCAATGCTCCTCAACCGTATCTCCCTCCAGGTCAAGCCGGGTGAGACGGTGGCACTGGTCAGTACCGCAACAGGTGGAGCGGAGGCGCTTGCAGAAGCCTTCGCGCGGCTGACCTGGCCGGACAGCGGAAGGGTCGCTTCGGGCACCGACGACCTGCTTGAACTCCCCGAAGCAGTAACCGGCCGGCGCATGTCGTATGCCTCGTCGGATGTTTTCCTGTTCCAGGCAAGCCTCCGCGACAACCTGCTCTACGGGTTGAAGCATGCGCCGCTGACATCGGTGCCTTATGACGGTGCTGCGGCAGATCAGCAACGCTGGAACATTCACGAGGCGCGCCGGTCGGGCAATCCGGATCTTGATATCCACAGCGACTGGATCAACTATGCTTCCGCTGGCGCTACCGGCCCGCACGACCTCTTTGAAGCCGTGCGCCGGGTGCTCGACGCGGTTGTTCTGTCGCGTGACATTCTGGATCTCGGCTTGCGCTCTTCGGCCGACCTCACGCGTCACACGGAGCTTGCCAGGCGGATCGTCGAACTGCGTGCGGCGCTGCGGACCCGGCTGGAACAAGAGGGGCTGAGCGGACTGGTGGTTCCTTTCGAACCGGGCGCCTACAACAAGGAAGCAACGATCGGCCAAAACCTGCTCTTCGGCGCTGCCGCCGGCCCTGAACTGGCCGACAGGGCCCTGGCGGCCAATCCCTATTTTGCTTCCGTGCTGAGGCAAGCCGGCCTCGACCGAACGCTCTACGAAATGGGCTTGGAGATCGCCAAACAGGCGATCGAGCTGTTTGCCGACCTGCCGCCCGATCACCAGTTCTTCCAGCAGCTCGCCTTCATGAGCGCGGAGGAGATACCCGCCTACGAAACCTTGCTGCAACGGCTCAAGAACCGTCCCTACGAGGCGGTTTCGGAGAACGATCGCGCCATGATCGTTACCTTGAGCTTTGCCTACATCGAGCCCCGGCACCGCTTCGGCCTGCTGAGCGACGAGCTGATGAGCAAGATCGTCGCTGCACGCAACCGGTTCTATGAAGACCTGCCGCCCGAGCTGCACAATGCGGTCGAACGGTATGATCCTGCCAAATACATTGCCGCGGCCACCGTCATGGATAATGTCCTGTTCGGGCGTGTGGGCAACAATCATCCCGACGCGCCCGACCGCATACGCTCCATCGTCTATGACATTCTTGACGAACTTGGGCTTTATGGCGAACTTCTGGATGTCGGCCTGGACTTCAACGTCGGCTCCGGCGGCAGGCGGCTGACCGGTGGACAGCGACAGAAGCTCGATGTTGCCCGGGCCTTGCTCAAGCGTCCCGATTTTCTCATTCTCAACCGGCCGCTGTCGGCGCTCGACCAGCGCATGCAGGATAAGGTGCTGCGAAATGTGCTCGAGGAAGCCAGGCGCGACGGCCATTCGCCGGCAATTGTGTGGGTCGTGACGAATCCGGCAATGGCGATGATGTTCGATCGCGTTATCGTCTTCGACTCGGGTCAATTGGCGGAAGACGGAACACACGAGACACTTTTGGCAGGGAACGGTATCTTCAAGGAACTGTTGTCATAGAGCAACGGACATTCAGATGGGATCATTCTGCCGGTGCACGACATCGGGCTCGCCACCTTTCGCGTGGTTTGTCTCGCCATCCCGGAAAGAGAATTGATTCCATCTGGGCGTCCGTTGCTCTAGTCTGGCAAACGCGAATTTTGGAAGGTTTGCGACAATGCTGCTCAAGGATGAAGTTGGAATGCTGCAACGCGTTCCCTTGTTCTCTGCCATCGAGCCGACAAAGCTCAAGCTGCTTGCGTTCACATCCGATCGTGTGAGCTACAGCGCCGGCCAGATCCTTTTCCGGCAGGGCGACGAGGGAGACGCCGCCTATGTCATCCTTTCAGGCAGGGCGGATATTCTTGTCGATTCCGACAGCGGACCGATAAAAGTTGCCGAACTGGAGCCAAATTCGATCGTTGGCGAGATCGCCATATTGTGCAACAGCTCCCGCACTGCCACCGTCAGAGCGGCAAGTCCGCTGGAAGCCCTGAGAATCCGCAAGGATCATTTCCTGAGGCTTATGAGGGAGTTCCCGGAAATGACCATCGAGATATTGCGGGTTCTTGCCGATCGCCTAAGCCATACGACCGCGGATCTCATCGACGCACGAAGCGCCAAATAACGAAGGACGTGCGCTCGATCCTCGCCGTCGTGACGGCACTGTCCTCTCGCTGAGAAGATCACCCGGAGAAAGCCTGTCTCGCCTAGCAGCAGTTGTTTGGATATGATGGGCGAAGGGGTAGCATGGACGACAACGTTTTCCAGGTCAGGTTTTGGGGTGTCCGCGGCAGCATTTCGGTATCAGGGCCAGAATTCTCTCGCTATGGCGGCAACTCAATCTGCGTCGAGATGCGATGCGGCAAGCATACGCTTCTGTTCGACGCAGGCTCTGGCCTACGGCCTGCCGGCGCGGCGCTTCAGGCGTTGGGCGTGACCGATTTCGACCTGCTTTTCACCCATTGCCATTACGATCACATCATCGGGCTGCCGTCTTTTGCGCCGATCTATGACCGGGGCGCCAAGGTTACGCTTTGGTCCGGGCATCTTGCAGGACACATGACGACCCGGCAGATGGTCGATGAGTTCATGCGGCCGCCGTGGTTTCCGGTGAAATTGGAGGCCTGCAAGGCAAGCCTCGACTATCGCGATTTCGTATCCGGAGACGTGCTTCGCCCGCGCGAAGGGGTGGTGGTCCGAACCGGCAGTCTTATGCATCCGGGCGGCTGCATAGGCTACCGGGTCGAATGGGGTGGCGGCGTCGTGGCGGTGATCACAGACACTGAGCACGACCCGGACAAACTCGATCAGACGGTGCTCGGCCTGATCGAAGATGCCGACCTCGTCATCTACGATTGCACCTACACCGAGGAGGAAATGGAACGCCGCCGCGGTTACGGGCACTCGACGTGGCAACAGGGCGTCAAACTCTGTGAGGCGGCAGGTGCGCGGAGGCTTGCGCTGTTTCACCACGATCCGACACGCACCGACAAGGAACTGGACAAGATCCAGAAACTGGCCAAGGACAGGTTTACCGGCGCTTTTGCCGCGCGGGATGGCCAGACGCTCAACATTCCAGTCTCATTGCGCAAAAAGCGCTGAGCTATTTTCCTCTATCTCTTTGTCTTGACGCAATTCCGGACGGAAACCGTTCACACTTTCCTGGAATTGTTCCACCGGCGCTGCGCCCGATCAATGTCCTGATCGGAAGCCATGCGCAGGCTTCAGTCTGTGCGGTGACTGTGAACAGCCGTTCGAGGAAGAGCCAGGCCGATTCATCATGTACGAGATGGTGGGTGAGCAGGCCCACCGGTTCGCCCCTATCGAATGCATGCTGCAAGTGCGCGATGATAGCCTGAACCAACAGGCCATGATCGCGGCACCCGCGCGTGCCATGCCAATCCATGATGTCGACATTGCTGTTGATGACCGCAAGTGAAGCCGGCATTGGCGGCCCGTAGACCGACAATGCCGAAAATCCTATCGATCCAAGGTCGGATACCAAGCCGGCGTCGATCCTGTTCCAGGGTGGCACCAGCATCGGAACGGCACGTGCGCCGTGCAGGCCGGTTACGTGCGCCAGCCCGCGAGCCACATCATCGAGCACCGCCTCGCGTGGCCGATGCGCGCCGAGCTCCTGCTTCTTCTGGCCCTCGGGCGCATGATTTCGGTGCGCCCAGCCATGGATGGCGACCGTGGCATGCGGCGCCTCGTCAAGCCGAACGACAAGCTTCTCGTCAGTCAGGGCGGGAATGACGGCCAGAGTCACCGGAACCGCGAATTCACCAGTGAGGTCGAGCAACCGATCAAGCGCAGGCGTCGGATCCACGGCGTCATCGTCGCGCAGCCAGAACTCTGCCTTACGGTCCGCCCGTTGCCGGCTCGCCAGTTCCTCCACCAAGGGTTGCCAGATCTGATCGGATGTCATGAGGCCGGGATCTTTGCAAGAAGTTCGGCCAGACGCGCCGCCGCAGCACCGATAGAACGTTCTTCGAGGATGAAACGTCTGGCTTCTGCGGCCATGATGGATCTTTCGTCGTTACGGGCCAGAAGCCTTTCAATGGCAGAAGCGAACGCCGCCACATCGCCCGGCGGGGTGAGAAACCCGGCCTGGCCATCCCGCACGACCTCCGGCACGCCGGCGATGTCCTGAGCCACAACCGGAAGGCCGGCGGCCTGTGCTTCAAGATAGGCAACGCCATAGGCCTCGCCGAAACCCGGCCAGACGTAAATTCCCCCACTGTAGAGGACATCCGGCACGGCGGCTGGCTCAATCGCGCCAAGCCATTCGATACGGTCGGCGGGCAAGCCGGCGAATTGCGCTTTGATCTCCTCGCGGGCAGGTCCGTCCCCGACGACCGACATCGTCCAGGGCAGGTGACCGATCGAACCGAGCGCCTGCGCCAGCATGCCATAGCTTTCGACTTTGTCGCCCGGGCGCATCATGGCGACGGTAACGAGGCGCGACGGACAACCCCGCGCCGGCGTTTCCCGGAATAGCGATGTGTCGATGAAGGGCGAAAGCATGCCGAAAGCGGCGTCGGGTACCGCATCTGCCAGTCCCTGACGATCCCTTTGCGTGAAGCAGATGTTCAGCGCCGCCTGTTCGACGGCTCGCGCCACCAACGCTTGCGTATCGGCCCACAAACCGGTGTTGCGCCGCCTCGAATAGGAGGCTTCCGCTGTCACATAGGGGACACCAAAGGCCAACGCCAGTTCGGGCCCGATCAGGTCGGGTGCCTTGTAATAGGGATGATAGGTGAACCACAGATCGGGCTTGCCGTCACGATCCCAAAGCCTTGCCAGCCGCGCGGCTTCCTCCCGGGCCTCGATCTTGAGCGCATCGAAACTTTTCGAATCCGGTTCGCGTAGATAGAAGCGCAATTCGGATGCCAATTCGACGCTATGCCTTCCATGCTCCAGTGCCTTGACCAGCATCCGTGCCATCTGGCGGTCGCCGGAGGCAACGGGATGATTGGGCGACTTCAGCGGCGCGTAGAAGGCAATTCGCATCGCCGGACCCTATCATCGGAAAGCCTGCGCAAGTCAATTTCGAAGCATGATCGACTTCACCCTCAAGCACTGGAATGTGCTATTTGATGCTCATGGAAACAGCTGCCGCGTCCGATCCGTTTGTCGCTTCTCTGCCGGTCTTCGCAAAGTTCGAAAGCGTTGCCGATATCGATAACTATCGGCCTCTCCCCGATGGCTGGGCGCTGGCCACCGCAGACATCGTCGGCTCGACCAAGGCGATCGAGGCGGGGCGCTATAAAACCGTCAATATGGCCGGTGCCAGCGTCATTTCGGCGCTGCTCAATGCGCTGGGTAGGCAAGATCTTCCCTTTGTCTTCGGCGGCGACGGTGCGCTCGTGGCGTTTCCCGGCTCGGCGCTGGAGATCACCCGCAACGCGCTGGCGGCTGTCCAGAGATGGGTGGCGGACGAACTGGACCTGACCTTGCGTGCCGCAATCGTGCCGATAAAGGATATAAGAGCGCAAGGCCTCGACGTTCGCGTGGCGAGGTTCCAGGCCTCCGATGCGGTCTTCTATGCCATGTTCGCCGGAGGTGGTGGCAGTTGGGCGGAAGCCGAGATGAAAGCGGGGCGCTACCGCATCGATCCTGCGCCGGCCGGCGCGCGGCCGGACCTGACCGGCCTCTCGTGCCGCTGGAACCCGATCGAAGCCCGCCATGGCGAAATCGTCTCGATCATAGCCATACCGGGGGCGTCGCGCGACTTGCGCGGTTTTCAGTTTCTGGTTTCCGACATCATCGCCCTTGCCGGCAGGCAGGAACGCGATGGCCACCCGGTGCCGGTGAACGGGCCGGACTACAGTATGCTGCCCGCCGGCCTCGATATCGAAGCGCGAGCCACGGCGCCGGCAGGACGGCGGTGGCTGTCGAAGCTGTGGATAGTGTTCCTAATGACTCTTACGGCTGTTACGGATAGATATGGCTGGACGATCGGCAGATTCGATCCGAAGATCTACAAACGCGAAGTGGCCAGCAATTCGGATTTCCGGAAGTTCGACGATGGCTTGAAGATGACCATCGACGTTGACGCGGATGTGTTGCAACGGATCGAGGACCGGCTGAAACAGGCGGAAGAGGCGGGCATCTGCAACTATGGCCTGCACCGCCAGAAATCGGCCTTGATGACATGCCTCGTCGCATCGCCGCTGCAGCGCGATCACGTTCATTTCATCGATGGCGCCGCCGGCGGCTATGCGATGGCTGCCGCAAGCCTTAAGGCGAAGGTGCCGGTCTGACGCTTGCGGACATCGATTTTCCGCAATATGCCTCGGGGCTCTTGTGAGCGGTGAGCCTCACCATGGAAGCGGACGGCCTGTCCGAATTGACGGGAAGCAGATTTTTGGACGCCTCACGATCGACATATGACCGTCTTCTGAACCGGATTTCGACGCGTGCCGCGCAAGTCGGCGTGATCGGACTGGGCTATGTCGGGTTGCCGCTGGCGGTTGCGATCGCACGCGCCGGCTTCCCGGTTTCCGGCTTCGACATCGAAGGCCAGAAGGTCGAGAGCCTGAACAACGGCCAATCCTACATCGAGGCGGTGACGTCGACAGCTCTTGCCGGCCAGGTGGCAAGCGGACAGTTCCGCGCCACTGCGGATTTTGCCGAACTGGCCGTCTGCGATGTCATCATCATCTGCGTTCCGACACCACTGACGAAACACCGCGAGCCGGATCTCTCCTTTGTCAGGAACACCGCAGGCACCATCGCGAAGCATCTGCGTCTCGGCCAGCTGATCGTGCTGGAATCGACCACCTATCCCGGCACCACCGACGACGTGATCAAGCCCATCCTGGAAAAAACCGGCTTGCAGTCGAGGATAGATTTCTTCCTCGGCTTCTCGCCCGAACGCGAGGATCCCGGCAACCGCAGCTTTGAAGTCGCGACGATCCCCAAGGTCGTGGCAGGTGACGGCATTGAAGCGGCGACGCTCGTGCAGGCTTTCTACCATGGCGTGGTCAAGACCGTCGTTCCGGTTTCCACCACGGCGACCGCCGAGGCGGTCAAGCTGACGGAAAACATCTTCCGCTCGGTCAACGTCGCCCTCGTCAACGAGTTGAAGATCGTGCTCGGTGCGATGGGAATCGACATCTGGGAGGTGATCGAGGCGGCAAAGACCAAGCCCTTCGGCTACATGCCTTTCTATCCCGGCCCTGGACTTGGCGGGCACTGCGTTCCGATCGATCCCTTCTACCTGACGTGGAAGGCTCGCGAATACGAACTGCCGACCCGCTTCATCGAGCTGGCGGCAGAGATCAACACGGCCATGCCGCGTCATGTGGTCGATGAACTGGCGAAGGCGCTGGACCGGCGCTGCGGCAAGGCGCTCAGCCGCTCGAGCATTCTCATCATCGGGCTCGCCTATAAGAAGAATGTGCCCGACATCCGCGAAAGCCCCTCATTGCGGCTCATTGAACTCATCGAGGAATGGGGCGGCAAGGCGGAATTCCACGATCCGCATGTTACCGAAATCCCGGCCACACGGGAGCATATGGCGATCAAGGGGCGTCGCTCGGTCGAATTGACCGAGGTGGCCTTGAAGGATTTCGACGCTGTCGTCGTTGCAACCGACCACGACGCGATCGACTATCAGGCGATCGCGGATCACGCTCTACTGATCGTCGACACACGCAATGTTTTTGGCCGCCTCGGGCTAGCCCGAGAGACGGTGGTGAAGGCCTGACGGCGTCCGAGCCGGCGAATTTGTGGCGGATCAAGGAGATTTCGAGATAGCATGAGCACAGCGCAAGCAGAAATTTCTGCCATTCTCATGGATAAGGTTGCCGATTGGCTGACCCAATCGGCGTTGGCGGGCAACGACCTGGAAACATTGGTAAGGGGCTTTTGTGAACGGCTGGCTGCTGCCGGCCTGCCGTTGAAGCGGGTGCATTTGAGCTTTTCGATGCTTCATCCGCTTTATGACGCGCTCGGCTTCACCTGGCTCCGCGGCCAGGGCCTGGAAGTGGAAGGCTTCCGCAAGGAGAACGGCGTTCATTCCGACAGATTCCTGACCAGCCCATACTACCATCTGCTCAGCCATAAGCTGGACCATCTGCGGCGCCGGCTCGACCCGTCGGTGCCGTCGGAATTTCCTGTTTTCGATGACCTCAAGCTGATGGGCGTCACCGATTACATGGCTTTTGTCCATCCCTTCAGCGGCAACACCAGTCAGGGCATGATCGGGTCTTGGTCCACCGACAGTGCTGCAGGCTTCAGCGACAGCATGATTTCGGCGCTGCTGCGTATCCAGAACCATCTCGCTATCGCAACCAAGATGGCGGTGCTCACCAAGCTTGCCGACAACATGATGACCACTTATCTCGGCGGCGACGCCGGCAGGCGCGTGCTCGAAGGCCAGATCAAGCGCGGCGAGGGTGATACAATCCGGGCGGCACTGGTCATGGGCGACATGCGCGGGTCGTCAAGACTTGCCGAAACCTCCGGCCGCGAAGTCTATATCGATACGCTGAACCAGTTTTTCGACGCCGCTGCTGCACCTTTCAATCGCAAGGGTGGGCAGATCATGAGTTTCATAGGTGATGGCTTCATTGCCGTCTACCCTTGCGCAAGGCACCGTTCACAGTCCGAGATCGCCTGCCAGGCTGCTCTTGCAGCAGCGCACAAGGCCACCGCGCGCATGATGGATCTTAATCTGCGCAGAAAGCAGCAGGGATTGAGCGACATAAACTATGGTATCGGGCTGCATGTCGGCAATGTGATGTTCGGCAATGTCGGGCTTACCGACCGGCTCACATTCTCTGTCTTCGGCTCGGCTGTAAACGAGGTCCAGCGCCTCCAGACCCTGACCAAGAAATATCCGCACAGCGTTCTCGCCAGCAAAGACTTCGCCAGCTATTGCGGCGCCAACAACTGGCTGGCGCTCGGCATGGAGGAACTGGCGGGCATCAGGCAGAAGCTAACGGTGCTTTCACCCGATTTGTCGGGTGCTCTGTCGCTCGACGAAGATGGTGCGCTGGAGCCGATTTACGACCGCATATCGGACGCCGAGCAGGTCATGCTGCTTCATCGCAATGCCGCGCGGCCGTCCGCGGGCGACCCGAGGAAGCTCCAGTAACCGCCACGCTCTGATCCGAACGCGTTTGGTATGCAGTCCGGTCGCCGGTTCCGCCAGGGAACTGGCGACTGTTCGAATCCAAGTTGCTCTAGGCTGGCAATGCGTTAGTCTCGCCTTCTGGACGTGCCAGAGTGGGGGCTGGTGTGAGAATGAATTTGGGCGTTGATCTGCTGCGGATCGAGGATGTTGGCATCTCTTTTGCCATTATAGGGGGACCGTTGCATGCTGTCAGGCGTGCAAATCTTCGCGTCCTGCCCGGCAAGGTTACCGCGCTTGTGGGCGAGTCCGGTTCCGGAAAATCGGTTCTCAGCCAGGCAGTGATGGGCATTTTGCCGAACACAGCCCATGTTCGCGGCCGTATCCTGTTTTCCGATCCAAAAAAGCCCGGTACGACGCAGGATATCCTGCAGATGCCGCGTGACGGAACCGAAATCCGGGCGTTGAGAGGCAGCCGCATCGGCAAGATATTTCAGGAGCCGATGACATCGCTGTCGCCGCTGCATACGATCGGCAATCAGGTCAGCGAATCCCTGCAGATTCATACGCCCATGGCCCGGGTGGAGCGCAAGGCGCGGACCGAGGAAATGCTCGGCCTTGTCGGCTTTCCCAACCCCAAGCGCGCCTATGACATGTATCCCTTTGAACTTTCGGGAGGATTGCGTCAACGCGCCATGATCGCCATGGCGCTTATCTGCCGGCCCGCCCTGTTGATCGCCGACGAGCCGACGACGGCGTTGGACGTGACCATCCAGGCGCAAATCCTGCAATTGCTGCGCGAGCTTCAGACGAAGCTGAACATGGCGATGCTGCTGATCACGCACGACCTTGGCGTAGTCGCCAATGTCGCCGACGAGGTGGTGGTCATGTACCATGGCGAGATCATGGAAGCAGGACCCGTGGAGGCGATATTCCGCCGGCCGGGCCACCCTTACCTGAAGGGCCTGATGGCAGCCGTTCCGCATTTCGACCTGAAGCCCGGCGAAAGGCTAAAGGCGCTCCGCGAGGTGCCGGTGAATGTCGGGAACCTGCTCGGCAAGCAGACGGCGCCGGCATCGAAGGGGCCGAACGACCTCCTGCTATCGGTCAGCGATCTGACAAAGACCTTCACGATCCGCAAGTCCGGATGGTTCGGCGGAGATCATCAAACCTCTGTTCGCGCCGTGGACGGCGTGAGCTTTGATATCAGGCGGGGTGAGTGCCTGGGTCTTGTCGGCGAAAGCGGCTCCGGCAAAACCACCGTCAGCAAGATCCTCATGCGGGCTGTCACCCCTACCGGCGGCTCTGTGATCTTCAATGGCCGCGATGGTCCGATCGACGTCTTGGAAGCCGAGGGAGACGCCCTGCGCATGCTGCGCGCGAAAATCCAGATGGTATTCCAGGATCCGGTTTCGTCGCTTTCACCCCGCATGACGGTGGAGAACATTTTGAGCGAGCCGCTGGAAATCCATCGACGTGGCAATGCCGCGTCCCGACTCGCCACGGTCAAGAGCCTGATGCAGGCAATCGGGCTCGACCCGCGCTTCATAAAGCGTTATCCGCATAGTTTCTCCGGCGGGCAGCGTCAGCGTATCGGCATCGCGCGCGCGTTGGCGCTGGGGCCTGAACTCCTGATCTGCGACGAGCCGGTTTCGGCACTCGATGTCTCTGTCCAGGCGCAGATCCTGAACCTTCTGAAGGACCTGCAGAAAGAACTGGGCCTGACCTACCTGTTCATATCCCACAACCTCGCGGTGGTGGACTACATGGCAGACCGTATCGCGGTGATGTGCGGCGGGCGTATCGTCGAGCTCGCGCCGCGCGAAATTCTGCTTAGGAAACCGGTCCACCCCTACACGCGCTCATTGGTCGCCGCAGTACCTTTCCCCGATCTCGACAGGCCGATGGATTTCAAGACGCTGAAACTCAGCGGCGCTTCCGACACCAGCGCATGGGGACCGCAATTCCGCGACGAGGGCGACGAGGATATGCTGTCGCCGCTCGATCTTGGCGGCGGCCACCTCGTGCTGGCCCGACGTTCGGCCGATTTCAGCGAGCTACGCCATTGATCAGCCGGCGCACCGTCCTTGGACTCATGGCTTCGGCATTTCTGCCGGGCACGTTGCGCGCCGGCGATCTGGAGCCGGAATTTCTTGAGCCGCAGCTGAAGGCCAGAGCGCTGCCGGCACTCGCCGAACGCCTGCCAAAGCGCCCGCGCGCGTTGAATCTCGCTGCGATGGGCCGGCAGCCCGGCCAATATGGCGGCACGCTGCGCACGATCATCGGCAGCCAGAAAGATATCCGGATGATGACGATCTACGGGTACGCTCGCCTGGTCGGCTATGACGAAAAGCTTAACCTGCAAGCCGACATTCTCGAAAGCTTCGATGTAGCGGATGATCGTGTCTTCACTTTCAAGATACGAGAAGGACATAAATGGTCTGACGGTAGCCTGCTGACGTCGGAGGATTTTCGCTATTGCTGGGAAGATGTCTGGCTGAACGATGAGCTTTCGCAAGGCGGGCTCGCCCCGGCCCTGCTGGCGGACGGCAAGCCGCCACGCTTCGAGATCGTCGATCCGTTGACAGTCCGCTATAGTTGGGATGCGCCCAATCCCGACTTCCTGCCCAAGCTCGCCGCTGCTTCGCCCCTATCGCTTGTTCTGCCGGCCGCCTATCTCAAGCAGTTCCACAAGAAATACCAAGATCCATTCCGGCTCGCCGGCCTAATGAAGGAGAACCGGGCCCAGAAATGGACGCTCTTGCATATCCGCATGTCGCGGCAGTATCGCCCGGAGAACCCGGAACTGCCGACGCTCGATCCCTGGCAGAACCGGACCAAGCCGCCGGCTGAGCAGTTCGTCTTCGAGCGGAACCCGTTCTTTCATCGAATAGACGAGAATGGCCGGCAACTGCCTTATGTCGACCGGATTGTCATGAATGTCAGCTCGTCGGCGATCATTTCCGCCAAGACCGGTGCGGGCGAGAGCGACCTGCAAGGCATGGGAATTGACTTCACCGATTACTCCTTCCTGAAGGATGCGGAGAAGCGCTACCCGGTGAAGATGCATCTCTGGAAACGCACACAAGGTTCGCGGCTGGCGCTGCTGCCCAATCTGAATTGTGCCGACCAGGTGTGGCGTGGCCTTTTTCGTGACGTGCGCGTGCGCCGCGCACTTTCGCTCGCTGTGGACAGGCGCGAGATCAATTTGGCTGTGTTCTACGGATTGGCGCAGGAAAGTGCCGATACGGTCCTGCCGGAGAGCCCGCTCTACCGGCCGGAATTCGCGAAAGCCTGGGTCGCCCATGATCCCGACCAGGCCAATGCCCTGCTCGACGAGGTCGGGCTTCAGGCGCGTGACGATGACGGCCTGCGGATACTCCCCGACGGACGCCCGGCGCAGCTCGTAGTGGAAACGGCCGGCGAAAGCACGCTGGAAACGGACGCGCTCGAGCTCATCACCGATCACTGGCGCAAGATCGGCATCGCCCTGTTCATCCGGACTTCGCAGCGCGACATCTTCCGCAGCCGCGCGCTTGGTGGCCAGATCATGATGTCGATGTGGTCGGGCATCGACAATGGCGTGCCGACCGCCGACATGAACCCCTACCAACTCGCCCCCACCGTCGATGACCAGCTGCAATGGCCGCTCTGGGGTGCTCACTACTTGTCCCGTGGCAAGGTCGGCGAAGCGCCCGATCTTCCGCCCGTGGTCGAGTTGATGGCTTTACTCAAGCGCTGGAACGCATCGACCGAAGCCACGGAGCGCGCCGAGATCTGGAATTCAATGCTGTCGATCTATACCGATCAGGTGTTTTCGATCGGCACGGTAAACGGAACGCATCAGCCGATTCTGGCATCCTCGCGGCTGCGCAATCTGCCTGACAAGGCGCTCTACGGCTACGACCCGACCGCCTATTTCGGTGTCTATATGCCGGATACATTCTGGCTTGGAGAGTCCTGAGCGTGCTTCGATATTTTGTCTGGCGTATCGCCGTGATGGTTCCAACGCTGCTGGTCATATCGGCACTGGTGTTCACGATCATCGAACTTCCCCCAGGCGACTATTTCGACAGCTATGTTGCCGAGCTTCGGGCTCAGGGCGAAGCGGTGGATTCCGATCGCATCGAGATGATGCGCAAGGAATATGGTTTCGACAAGCCACCGGTCATTCGCTACTTCTACTGGGTCGGCGGGATGCTGCACGGCGATTTCGGCTATTCCTTCGAATATGAGCTGCCGGTTCGCGACGTCGTCGGGGACCGAATGTGGCTGACGGTGCTGGTTTCCTTCGTCACGATCATCTTTACCTGGCTCATCGCCTTTCCGATCGGCATGTACTCCGCCACGCATCAATACAGCTGGGGCGACTACGGCCTGACTTTCTTCGGCCTTCTCGGCCTTGCGATTCCGAACTTCATGCTGGCGCTGATCCTGATGTATTTCGCCAACATCTGGTTCGGAACGTCTATCGGCCATCTCATGGACCAGCAATATCTCGGCGAGCCGATGAGCTGGGCCAAGGCGAAATCGATCCTCGCCCATCTCTGGATTCCGGTCTTGATCATCGGCACCGGGGGCACGGCAAGCATGATCCGGCGGCTGCGCGCCAATCTGCTCGATGAGCTACATAAGCAATATGTCGTGACCGCGCACGCCAAAGGCCTTCATCCCTTCAGGGCGCTGGTCAAATATCCGCTGCGCATGGCGCTCAATTTCTTCATTTCGGATATCGGCTCTATCCTGCCGGCCATCATCTCCGGTGCCGAAATCACGGCGATCGTGCTGTCTTTGGAAACGACCGGGCCGATGCTGATCAAGGCGCTGCAAAGCCAGGACATGTATCTCGCAGGGTCGTTCCTGATGTTCCTCGCCTTCCTGACGGTCATCGGCGTCCTGATTTCCGACCTGGCGCTGGCGCTACTTGATCCGCGAATTCGTTTGCAAGGCGGCAGCACCAAATGAACACGCAATCGCCGCTGCCCGCTCCGGGTGCCCCACTGCAACACTACGTTTCCATCGAGCCCTTTGACCTGCAGTCGGTCGAGGCGATGACGCCGGAGCAGGAGAAGGTCTTTCAGGCGTCGCAGTTGCGGCTGATGTGGTGGAAATTCCGTCGGCACCGGCTTGCCCTTGTATCCGGCATATTCCTGGCAGCGCTTTATTTCGGGATACTGATCTGCGAGTTCCTGGCGCCCTACGATCTGCACACGCGCAACATGGACTACATCTATTCGCCGCCGCAGCGGGTGCACCTGTTCCACAACGGCGAGTTCGTCGGGCCGTTCGTCTATGGCCGCCAGATGACGCTGGATATGGACACGCTCAAGCGGAACTACATCGAGAACCAGGATGATGTTCAGCGGATCCGTTTCTTCTGCAAGGGCGATAAGTACCGGTTCTGGGGCCTGATCGAAGGTGACAGGCATTTTGTCTGCCCCGCCGAAAACGGCCAGCTCTTTCTGGCCGGCACTGACAGGCTGGGGCGCGATGTGCTCTCGCGCATCATCTATGGCGCCCGCATTTCACTGACAATCGGCCTCGTCGGCATCAGTTTCAGCTTCCTGCTCGGCATTGTCATCGGCGGACTGGCCGGCTATCACGGCGGTATCTTCGACCTGATCGTCCAACGGATAATCGAAGTTCTGCAATCGATCCCCAGCATTCCGCTATGGCTGGCTCTGGCGGCGATCATGCCGATAACCTGGAGTCCGATCCTGATCTATTTCGGCATCACCGTCATCCTCGGGCTGCTCGACTGGACCGGACTGGCGCGGGCCGTGCGTTCAAAGCTTCTAGCTTTGCGCGAGGAGGATTACGTTCTGGCCGCGCAATTGATGGGCGCCAGAAGCAGCCGCATTATCGGGCGGCATCTCATTCCCGGCTTCATGTCGCATCTGATCGCGACGGCGACGATCTCCATACCCGGCATGATCCTGGGCGAGACGGCGCTGAGCTTCCTCGGGCTCGGCCTGAGGGCACCGATAACCAGCTGGGGCATCCTGCTCACCGAGGCGCGCAGCGTCAGCGTGATCGCGTTCTATCCATGGCTGCTTTTGCCGATGCTCCCCGTCGTTCTCGTCATCTTGGCGTTCAACTTCCTGGGCGACGGGTTGCGGGACGCCGCGGACCCCTACAAATGACATCGCTGTTCCGCCGCGCGCTGCGCCGCCGATTCCGGTATGATCCTTGTCGGCAGCCTGTTCGCTTGTTGCAGTGTTCATCGTTCGCCTCTACACGCGGCAAGACTCGATCGGGGTTTAGCTCGTCGGCCTGGGTTTCAGCCGCGAAACGCTCTGGTCGGGGGCAGTTGATTTCGTGAACTGGTTCTGGACATACAATCGCACATGAGTCGCCTTGACAGTTTCATCCGGAGGATGACCGCACAGCGCGACATACTCGATCATGTCTGCGCCGAGGTTGCGAAGATGGAGGGCCCCGTGCTCGAGCTCGGCCTCGGCAATGGCCGGACGTTCCACCATCTGCGCGAGCGCCTGCCCGGACGCCGGATCGTAGCGTTCGATCGCGCACTTGCCGCACACGCCAGCTCAATTCCCGAAGCTGAAAACCTCGTGCTCGGCGAAATACGCGAGACGGCGAGCAGGTTCATTGGCATCGACGCCGCTCTTGTTCATGCCGACATCGGCACCGGCTATGAAGATCGCGATGCAGTGACCTCTACCTGGCTTCCCGATCTGACCGCGCGCCTGCTTCGCGTCGGCGGCATCGCGGTCAGCGGCACGCCGCTCGATCACCCGCAGTTGCAACGCCTCTCGCCGCCACCTTCGATTGCCGCCGATCGTTATTTTATCTGTAGGCGCGTGTGAGGGGCCGGGACGAGCCAACTCTTCAGGGGCCAAGCCTTCAGGGGATCGTGTATACTGCTATCTCCCGGTCAATGCCTCGCAGCGAGACCTCGTGGGGCACGGGCGTCAGCGCGTTCCTATGTAAGAGATCGGCGGTGAGATTGTCGTCGACCACCGCTCGAGTGGCGAAGATCGCCTGTGCGTTGGCAAGGTTCTGCACCCGCGAAGCAATGTTGACCGTCTGGCCGAAATAGTCCTGTCGCTCATTCATCGACACGGCGATGCAGGGGCCGGCATGGACTCCGATCTTGAGCAGCAGATCCTCGCGGCCGCTCTTGTCGTTGAGCGTACGCATGGCATCGCGCATCCTGAGGGCTGCAGCAATCGCACGATCAGGCGTCGCGAAGGTCGCCATCACCGCATCACCGATCGTCTTCACCACCGCGCCTGCCTCCGCCGTGACGATCTCGTGCAGAACCTGGAAATGCTCGCGCACGAGATCGAAGGCTGAAAGGTCGCCCACCCGCTCGTAAAGCTCGGTCGATCCGCGCAGGTCGGTGAACAGGAACGTCAGGCTGGTGATCTTCAGGCGCTGGTTGATGTCGAGTGTATCCGTGCGATAGAGATCGCGGAACGTCTGGTTGGTGAGCAGGCGCTTGGCGGTCAGGAAGGGCCGGCGTTTGCCCAGGAAATCATGCAATGTCTGGCCGGCGATGAAGACTGTCGGCAGCACGCGGGTGTCGGTCCGGTTTTCCAGCGAAATGCGCAACGGGCCGGGTTGCATCTCCAGCGTCTGGTTCTGGACATGGTCGCGGTCGAAGGCCAAAGAGAGGCTCCGGCGCTCCTTTGTTGGTTCGCCCTTCCCGTCGATGAACTGCGCTGAATGGGTGACCGGCTCGAAGACGATGATGAATTCAGACGGAAGCTGTATGGTCAGAACCGCCTTTTCACCGGGCGCAAGCTCGATATCCTCCAGCGAGAACGCTTCCAGCTTTTTCACGAAATCCTCTTCCGGCAGATCGACGCCGGACGCCCAGTAGATCTGGCGGAAATATTCCGCCACCGGCAGTTCGTGTGGATTGTGTGCGGCAATCCTGCGCACGCGGGGACTGACGGTGAATGTCACCTCGACCATCTCGTCGAGAGTCGGTGAATAGCCCTCGGAGCACAGCGCGCAGGTGTATTCGTCCTTTTGCAGGGTTTTCAGCGTGGCGTTGGTGTCGAGCACACCGCCGCAGCCGGGGCACAGAACATTCCAGGAAATGTCGAAGATGCCCACCCGCGCCGCATGGAGAAAGGCGCCTATTGCGCGCTCCTCGTCGAGGTCATGCTTGCTGGCGAAGGCTGGCGCATTGATGCGGCAAAGTTCGCGGTCCTCGCCCTCCGCGATGGTTCGCTTCATCGCGTCAATCGCCTGCGGATCGACATCGGCCGATTGTCGCAGAAGTGAGAATAGATCCTGAGCTTCGTTCATCGTGCAGGCTCCGGAAAATGCACCTCGAGGCGTTTTGACCGGACCGATCTTTGGTCCGAGTGTTCCATCTTACTTCGAAACGGACCGTACGGCCATTCGAATGGATAAGCCTGGTGACCGTTCAATTTCCATTCGGCGGATTTTAACCGGCCGCAAGCAGCACTATGATGGTCCATGGAGCATTCATCTTTGGGATTTTCTTCCATGCCGACATCAGACAATCCGCCATTTCCCGCGGTCCTGCGCCTTTTTTCTGCGGGGGTCATCGTCGTCCTGATCGTAGGCGCCGGCCTGTTTTTCATGCCTGCGCTGGTGAAACCGGGCTGGCCTTGGGCCGTCACGCCGTTCAATGCGCGCTTCCTCGGTGGCTTCTACACCGCCGAAATGGTCGTGATGGCGGCACTGCTGGTCTGGAATCGCTGGTCGCCCGGCAGGCTCGTGCTCGTCATGGCCTTCATCTTCACCGTCATCGTGTCGGTGGCTTCGTTCATCAATCTCGGCTATTTCAACTTCGAGCGCAAAGCGCCTTGGCTGTGGTTTTTGGTCTATCTTGCTTCGGCCGCGCTATCCGGGCTGTTCCTGTGGCGGGCCAGGGCCCGTCCTTCCGCAAAAGGCGTGACCTTAAATCCCGCATGGCGCGGCTACATGCCGGCGGAATCCGCGATCCTTGGGCTCTATGGCGTCGGCCTGTTGCTGTTTCCCCTGACATTCAGTGGCATCTGGCCATGGCCGATCGATGCCTTCCACGCTCAGGTCTACAGCGCCATCTTCCTCGCCGGTGCGGGCGGTATATATCTCGTCTGGAGAAGCGCGCCGCGCGAGGAACTGCTGGTGATCGGGTTGGCGCAGTTTCTGGTTGGCCTGCTTGCCATCCTCGGCGTCGTCATCACCGACGCTGCGGTGCACCGGATCGACTGGACGGCGACCGGGACATTGTGCTGGCTCGCCCTTTTCGGCTGGATAGGCATCAGCGGCGTGTTCAAACTCTACGCTGCCTCCCGGTATTTTTAGCCCGCAATCGGTATCATAGGTCAGAGACGGCTGGATTTTCAGGTGGCGTCCGGTGCATCGTACCGGGCCGATTGCCTTCGCCGGGAACGCCATGACCAGCACGACCTCGCCACCCGCCGAGAAAATCCAGCCGCTGCTGCGGTCCGTCCGGTCAAGCGATGCGGAGGCGCTTTGCGCTATCTTCAACATGCCGGGCTTCCGCTGGGGCACGCTCAGGATGCCTTTCGAGATGGTGGAGCAGGTGGCGCGGCGCATTGCCAAGTCCGGCCCGGAAACCACCTGGATCGTTGCCGAGCTGGACGGCAAGGTCGTCGGCCATGGCAGCCTGGTCGTGCAAGGTTCACCGCGCCGTTCGCACATCGGCGAGATCAATATCGGCCTTGACGATGCCTTTGTCGGCAAAGGTATCGGCTCTGCCATACTTGGCGCGCTGCTTGACGTGGCCGACAACTGGCGCGCCCTGAAGCGAGTCGAATTGACCGTCTATGCCGACAACGAAGCGGCCCTCCGTCTCTATAAGAGCCACGGCTTTGAGATCGAAGGCCGGCATGTGAAGGCCGGCTTTACCGACGGGCAGTACCACGACCTCCTGAGCATGGCCCGGCTGCGGTTCTAAGATCCGCTGTTTGCCTTAGCTGTTTGGCCAATCTGACAATTCGTGCCGAGGGAGCGAACAGGGGATTGCTCAAGGAGAACTGCGTAGGATACGGTCATTTCGTCTCACACCACCTTGATCGAATTGACGATCTATGTGGGCCGGCCGCATCCAGCAAGTCTGGTCTCGCTTGGCGTTTACACCGCAAGCGGCTAGACGGGACCAATGACCGCCGTCTTTGATCCAACCCCTACCCCTCCGCGGGAAATTCTGGCTGTGCTGTCGCTGCTCTGCCCGGAGGTCGTGCGCGACATCGAGCAGAACTGGAATGCACCGGTTTCCGATTACGCCCGCCATCTGTGGCGGCCGGTGGCAAGGCCTGCATCGGGCCCGGCGATCGCTGCCCGCTCGATCCTGCGCGAAGTCCTGCATCAGCGCCTCGGTAGGATCATGCAGCCTGAGGAGATCGGCAAAGCCCTCGACGAGTTCGAGCACAGACCGGTGATTCAGTCCGGCCTGCACTGCTTGCTTCTGATGGACCGGATCACCTTCGATGCCCTTCTGCTTGCCTGGCTCGGCGCGGTCGAAAACGGGCTGTCGGCCTTCGTCGGCTTCATGGGAACGACGATGACCATGGAGACAGTTGGCCGGGAGGGGCCGGGATGGCTCGATGTCGGCGACGACAAGGTCAACCTGTTTGGCATGGGGCGCCACAAACTGTGCCGCAAAAGCGCCTGCGTGGCCGGTCCCGTCTCCATCAACAAGCGCGCGCTCGAAGCGGTGGGCGATGAAACGGATGCCAGCCGCTGGCTGGGCACACTGCTTGCCAGCCGGGACAAGGTGTTTGAAACCGCCGCCGATGCGCTGACTGAACTGAATGAGGATCTGGTCGCCAATTGGGATCGTGCCGGCATGGCCCTGCCGGTTTTCGTCGATGATCGAGTCGCCGCGGCTGCCATGGCGCGGCATCTAGAATATGACGGCAGCCTTCTTTCCAGGCTGCTGATTGAACCCGCAAGACGCCAGCGTCTCGAACATGCCTGGCAAGAGGCCGCATCGAGCCCATTTGGCAGATTCCTGCCCAATGCCACGGACTATTTCTGGGGCATCCGCGAGGAGCGCGTGCGCAAGCTCGTTCTCGAGAACGGGCACCTGATCGAGCCCGACAGGCCGCAAGGTCTTTCCATCCCGTTCGAGCGGCCGTATCTCAGGCAGGCGCTGCTGGACGGCGTGCTGCTGCCGAACTTGTTCCTGACGTTCCTCGTCCTTGCCATATTGCCGCGCGTGCGGGTCGTGGGCGGCCTGAGACAGATTGGCTATGTAGCGCTTTTCCACTCGATCCTCCTGGCCGTGCTGGACGAAAACGTGCCGGAAGAGCGCGATCTGGCCGCGGAACTGCAGGTTCGGGAAAATGCCTGGGGCATGCGGGTCATCGATGAAAAGATCTCAGTCCGCGAGCAGCTTGCCGTCCTGCCGGAAGGAGCGCTCTTCCCGGACCTGCTCCGGCAATACCGATTGCGGACATTTGCCGAGACGACCGACGACCTGAAACTGGTTCGCGAAAACGCCAGATGGCGCAAGATCGGCCAGGCAGAGATCAAGCCGACCTGAGCCTAATTCGCAACCGCAAGCGACGGCGATCCATCGGGGAGCCTCTGGCGTCTGACCCCGCCGCACAGGCCTCACCTGTCATTGCACCACACCGCCCTTGCGGAGCCCATCCACCACGTGTTCGAAATCGACCGGTTCTTGTGGCAGACCAAGACTTTGTAGCGGTATCCAGCGAATAGTCGCGATTGACGCGAAGCACCTCCTGCCATGGCGCGCGGGCCTCGGCGAAGCGGCCCAGATGACCGTAGCTGGCGGCCAGAAACGCGCGCGAGACGTCGGTGACAGCGTTTGCGAGCCAGCCGTTGCATCAGAGGTCATGGGTAGCGGTCTGCCACCGGACCCACACGGATCGCCCGCTGCCGCTTGCCCGCCGACGGCTATCGGTGCATCCTTGTGAATAGCCTGGCCGTGAAGTGCGAGCGAGATCACGCCGTCACGGCCACTAGTGAGGTCTTGTTCGATGGACTGCTCGGGCTGCGGTTTCGAGATTGAGGGCGGTTACGCCTTCTGTCCGAGGTGTGGCAGGCGCCAGCCCGTGCCATGCGCCAGTTGCGGCTACACCTGCGCACCTGATTTCGAGTTCTGTCCGAAATGCGGGGCAAGCGTCGGTGCGCCCGCAAAAGCCGTCGAACGGCCTGCTCCGGCACCAAGCCGGACCATTGTGTCGCCTTCTCGAACTCCGTCGCTGCTTCCGAACATCGAAAGCGAAGAAGGGCTGCATCCCGTCTCTGACGCCGATCGCCGGACGGTAACGGTCCTGTTCGCCGACCTTTGCGGCTTTACGACACTCAGCGAGCAGCTCGACCCCGAGGTCATGCAAGCGCTGCAGAACAAACTGTTCAAGGAATTGACGGCGGCCGTGCGAAACTTTGGTGGGTTCGTCGACAAATTCATCGGCGATGCGCTGCTCGCTTTGTTCGGTGCGCCGGTCGCGCATGAGGACGATCCGGAACGCGCGCTTCGTGCCGCTCTCGACATGATCGCCCGGACGGCGCGGCTCGGCGAAAGCACCCCCCACTCCGGCTCGCCTCTGTTACTCCACATCGGCATAAACACTGGTCCGGTCGTTACTGGCGGATTGGGCGTCGGCACCGCCAGATCCTATTCCGTGACCGGCGACACAGTGAATACGGCGCAACGCCTGCAATCGCTGGCCGCACCGGGTGAGGTGCTGGTAGGCGAGCTCACTCACAGGCTGACCCGGCATGCCTTCTCTTATGAGTCGCTGGGTGATGTCGTGTTTCGCGGCAAGGCTGGCAGCGTGCTCGTTCATCGACTGGACGCACCGCTAGCGGTGCCGCGTGCAGCGCGCGGGCTCGAGGCGCTCGGCCTCAGTGCGCCGCTAATAGGTCGTGGTGCGGAGCTCAATAGAATGATGGCGAGCCTTGACCAGGCGTGCGGCGGCTCGGCCCAACTTGTCCGCCTCGTCGGAGAAGCCGGCATCGGGAAATCGCGGCTGGTGAGTGAGTTCGTCGCCCGCGTCGGCGACGACGAGCGTTTTCGCAACGTCGCCGTGCGGCAGGCCACGTGCTCACCGCTGGGTGAACAATCTTTTGGCGCCTTGGGCGCAGTGGTGCGCAGCGCTGCCGGGATGATGCAAAACGACAATGGGGACGAAATGCGGGGGAAGCTCGCAGGCTTGCTTGCCGATCTCGGCCTGCAGGGCGAGGAGGCGAAGCGGCTGATGCCTTTGCTCTACCATGTGCTTGGCCTTGGCGACCCCGATGCCACCTTGCAGCATGTCGAGCCCGAGCAGCTGCGGCGGCAAATTCTCTACGCAGTCCGCACAATCATCGAACGGCGGCTTGCGTTGTCGCCGCTATTGATTGTCGTCGAAGACCTGCACTGGGCCGACGCCGTGTCGCTCGAGGCACTACGTTTCGTGATGGACAGGTTGGAACGCACGCGGTTGATGTTGCTGGTCACGCATCGTCCGGCGCCGGACAACGACCAGCTCGACTCAAGTCGGGTCAGTCACACAGCGCTCAGGCTTCCGCCACTCAACAATGATGACGGACGCAGCCTGCTGGCAGCGCTTTTCGGCGAGAGCTGGGTAAGCTCCGCGGGAGGGCTTCTCGACCAGATCCTCGAGCGCGCGGGCGGCAACCCCCTTTTTGTAGAGGAAATCGTTCGCGGCCTTATCGATCGCGGTGTACTGGTGCGAGAGGGCCAGCGATGGCGGACTGTGGCAGGCGAAGTCGCAACCGGCATCCCCGCCACTATCCAGGCAATGTTGCTTGCTCGCGTCGACCGGCTGCCCCAAGAGGTGCGCCGGTTGGCCCAGGAGGCCGCGGTAATCGGCCCGCGCTTCGATGCCACACTTCTGAAAACCGTGACAGCCGACCCCGGCCGGCTCGAAGCCGGCTGCGAACTGCTTTGCGATGCGGAAATCATCGAGGAAGTTGCCGGATCAGGCTCGGTCTCGTCTCAAAGCTACCGCTTTACGCAAACATTGCTGCAGGACGTGATCTACCAGAATCTGCTCCTGCAACGCCGGACCGAAATCCACGGGCGGATCGGTGCTGCCTTGGAGCAACTGTGCGGCGACGAGCCGGAACGGCTCGAGGATTTGACCGTGCTCGGTCATCATTTTGCACAGAGCGCCGAGCGGGAGAAGGGCGCGCATTACCTGCAGGCGGCAGGCGATCGCGCTCGCATGATATATGCCAACGACGACGCCCTTCGTTTCTACGAGCGAGCACTGACTGCGTTGGGCGCGATCGGGCAAACACCGCTCAAACTGGCAATTGCAGAGCGCATTGCCGATTTGAGCGGCCCGGCAGGCCGCCGCGAGATCGCGCACCACCACTATGAGACGGTGTTGCAGGCATACCGCGAGTCAGCCAATCGCGTCGCCTCGGCGCGAGTTTTGCGTAAGATCGGTCGGCTACTCTGGGATGTCGGCAAGCGGGACAAGGCAGAACCCCGCTATGCTGAGGCGGCAGCGCTCCTCGATGGAGCGGATGCCCCGATCGAGCAGGCGCATCTGTGGCAAGAACGTGGCCGACAGGCGTTCCGTAGCGGAGATCACGCTCTCGCGGCAAAATGGGCAGACGCGGCGCTGGATTGCGTAGGCACACTGACAACGGAGCATGTCTCCGAGACAAGGTGTGATGCCACTCTTGTGACCGCCGAGGCACTCAATACCAAGGCTGTCGCGCTGGCTCGCCTTGGGCGAAACCGTGAGGCCGTGCGTCAGGTTGAGCGTAGCATTGAATTGGCCGAAGCCGCCGGTCTGCTGGGCGCGGCCTGCCGCGGCTACACCAATCTCGGCGTGCTTTACACGACCATCGATCCCGCAAAGGCGATGGAGGTCTGTCGGCGCGGTCTTGAAGTGGCGCGCCGTATTGGTGATTTGGGTTTCCAGGCGCGCCTCCTCGCCAATCTGGCGGTCGCTTGTTGTACTTTCACGGATCGCTGTCCAACGGAGGGCGTACCCGCTGCCGAGAAGGCCATCGAGATCGACCGGGCGCTCGACCAGCGCGAGCACCTGCCGGTGCCTTTGATCGTGCTTGGGCAAATCCACCAGTGCAACGGCCGTCCGGACCTGGCGGTTGGGTTGTTCCACGAAGCACTGGACGTAGCTCGCGAAACGGGCGAACCCCAACTGCTGTTTCCGTGTTATGATGGTCTCGCAACGCTTAATCTCGATCTCGACAATCTGGCCGAGGCCGAACGCTACTTTTCCCTGGCGCAGGGTATATGCGCCCAGCACGGGCTCGACCCGGAAGCGCTTGTGGTGCTGCCTTTTCTCGACTAGCCGGGGTTGGAGGTTGGAAATGTCCGCGCGTAGTGACTTGGTGCCGCTTCAACCGGGCGACCGTGCGCCAAACGTGGTACTCGACGCCATTACCCAGGAAGGCAAGATCGCGCTTGACGATTTTCGCGGCCAAAAACCGGTGCTGGTCGGCCTGTTTCGAGGTCTGCATTGCGCGTTTTGCCGGCGCCATATCGCCGCCCAGGCGCGGCTTGATCCGGAGCTGCGCGAAAGGGGCGTGGAGAGCCTGACGGTGGTCAACACGCCGATCGAACGGGCGCGTCTCTATTTCCGCTACCATCCGATGCCGAATCTGCTTGCGGCCTCCGATCCTGAACGCGCTTCACATCGTGCTTTTGGACTGCCCAATCTCGAATTCACCCAAAACGAGACGAACTGGCCGTACAAGGTCTCGATGGCAGCGGCAAAGGATATGCGGGTCGACATACCAGGCGAGTTGCCCGGTCCTATGGATCCTCTTGCGGCCAGTGAAATGCTCAACAAGAGGGACCATTACGAGCTGACCGAAGCCGACGAGCAGATGCTAGCAACGGGACACGGACAATTGGTCGGTCAGTTCCTGCTGGACCGGCAGGGGATCGTCCGCTGGAGCTTCACGGAGGTTCCAGAGGGTGGGCGATACATGTTTGGGGCGCCAAGCCCGCAGGAGCTGATGTCAGCCGTATCGCAAGTCGCCCAATAGACTTGCGAACGAGGTAAGCGGGCGGGACACGGAATAAAAAGCGGAACCAATTTGTTACGAATCTAGACACTGACAAGTTCACGGTTCATGCGAGCACGGCCTCGACAACGGCAACAAAGTCATCGAGCGAACGATCCCCACGAATCTCGATGCGCGGAAGGTCGATGGGATCGCAATCGAGGTCCGCCGGTCCGTGTCTGCCGCCGAAGCCGATTCGATAGCCGCACTCCTTGGCCAGCCTGCCAAGCCGTCGGTCGGTGACAGAGAAGGGTGCCGCGAACGCCGCGGTTGGCCGACCGGTCCACCGTTCGATGAACATACGAGAGCGCAGGAGCTCGGCGGCCAAGTCAGAGCTCGACAGACCATCGATCGCGCGATGCGTCGCCAGATGGCTTCCGAAGAACGCACCTTCGCCGGCGAGGCGTCGCACCGTCCCGGCGTCCATAAGCTGCGTCGGCGGGCCGCTGTAGGCGTCCCACTGTGCACTTTCACCCACCAAGTCCGTCACCAGGAACACTTCCGCAGTCAGGTCGTTCGCGCGCAAGGCCGGCCAGGCATGGTCGGCAAAGTTCTGGAAGCCGTCATCGAAGGTGATGAGCACTGGGCGGCCAACGAAAGGCTGACGGTTGGCGATGAACCATTCCAGCTGCTCGGAGCTAATCGCGTGAAAGCCATTGGCGCGCAGCCATGTCATTTGGCTGGCGAATGCGGCGGGCGCGAGCCGAAAACGGGCGAGCGCGGCCGGACCTTGATCGGAGACACTGTGATACATGAGGACAGGGATACGCTGCCGCCGCTCGCTATGTGCGACGTCGCGGCGCAAGGCCCGCGCCCCGCCCCAGACGATATTTCGCGCGACTCCGATTTCGATGGGGGCGCGGATTGGCACATGATCTATCGTCGGTTCCGTCGCCACGTCGCCTGGTGACAGGCGGCGGAAGCGGTCTATGCGGTAGAGCTCGGTCTGGATCGATTGCTCGAGAACGAGGCCGTGGGTCGCTGCCAGCGTCTCTGAGATCGCTTGTGCACCGAATGTGTTCCAGTCGAAGCCCGTCCTTTCAACATTGTCTCGTAGCACGAATGCGTGTGCGCTGATGAAACTGCCACCAGGCGCCAACGCCTCAACAAGTTTTTTGGCGATGCGCCGCAACTCGGTGAGATCGTCCAGGTAGTAGAGCACTTCCGAACAGACGATCAGATCCATCTCGCCCGGCAGCGTGTCCGCAGAAAAATCCAGTACGCCGAACTCAACGTTCGGCTGATCACTGCATCGCGCGCCCGCCCGCCCGACGGCTACGGCGGAGATGTCAGTTGCGGTCAAATGGCCCACGCGCGGCGCCAGCTGCCGCGTGAAGTGGCCCTCCGCGCAGGCCAGCTCAAGCGCCCGTCCGATGGGACCGGCAGGCAGAATTTCGAGCTGCCGCTCATATTTTTCCTGCTCATAGGGCGAACCGTAGTTCCAGGGATCCTCGATCGCAAAATGGCGATTCCAGAAAGATGTGCGGTCATTGTCGCGCCCATCCGCGGCCCGTGCACGGCGCGGCGCTGCAAAAGGCTCTTTAGTTTCGGCGCTCGACCGAACCAGCGCCTGCGCTTCCGCGGCCAATCCCGCAAGTTTGCCGAAATGGCTGTCCTGATCAGACCGGCGTCCCGCCATGGACAACAATGCCTCGGCTGCAGACATGTTTGACTTGTCGGCACCGGCGCCCTTTTGCGGTGCATCTACAGGCGATCGCCTCGCAAGTCGCGCGGCACTGTGCATAGGCCGCTCAGAGGGCAGGAAATTCAGGATCAATTCAATCCAATGACGCCTCGTCACTCTCCCGAGTACGCCGAACTGCACGAGAGCCTCGATCTGGCCATCCATCATCAGATGGGCATAGATTTGATCGATTCCTTTCGGTACTTCGATCGAGGCCGGATTTCGCACGTCGACACGAATTCCAAGTGTCCGCGCCAGCCTGCGCGGCGCGGCAAGATCGTCGACATCGAGCAGCATTTGCTCAAAGTGATACTGCACGCGGCGAGCCGCGTCCGGATTATTCCAGACCTTGCCGAGTTCGAGGATCAACTCGGTGAGGGAAGCGCCGAACCTGTCCCACCTGGCAGCCAATTGCGCTGGCACCGACAGGCTTCCTACCATAAGGCCATCGACGGCCACCTTGGCGATCTCACGCGCCCACTTACGTCCTGCTGGGAGCGCGCGCAGGGACTGCGGGTTGATCGAGCGCGAGCCGCAGCCGCAATCCGATGCGGCGTTCCACAACGCGAACCACGCGAGTGCTTCTGAAGCGGTGTGGCCGTTCGCGTCGGTCGCTCCATTGGCGTGAGCCGATGGCGGGTGTTTGACCCTGGGATCGGCGGAAAAGCCGCGAGCGATCACGACTTCGCCATCTGCCAGCATCTGCGCCGAATTGCGGCTGAGCGCGTTGGGGCTGGCCCGATAGAAAGCGAGCGGCTCGTCGACCATCACCCAATTTTTGCCTAGACGTGCGAGGCGCTGCCACAGATCCCAGTCCTCGCAGGTGCGCAGCGACACGTCGAAACCGCCCAACTCGACAATTATCTCCCGATCGACCAGCAGCGCGTGAGTGCGGACGGCACACCGGCGGGCGAACGTTTCGAAGGGTTGAATCGCAACCTCCGTTGCGATGCTCGACGCCGTGAGTTCGCCATCGGGCATCACGCGTCGGGAACCGCAATAGGCAGCCACTGCATCGGGAGCGGATTTCAGTGCGGCCAGCATTTTGGCAAGGAAGCTGGCATCCACCCAATCGTCCGCATCCAGAAACATGAGCCAGTGGCCGCGCGCCTTCGAAATCCCGCTATTGCGCGCGCCGGCGGGGCTATGCGCGCAAGAGCTCAACATCCGAAATCGGGCATCGTGCTCTACATAACCGGCGATGATCGCAGGGGTGCGGTCCGTGGAGGCGTCGTCGACGATGATCGCCTCCCAATCCACTATTTCCTGATCAAGAAGGCAATCGAGTGAGCGCGCCAGCGTTACCTCCGCGTTGTGCGCAGGAACCACGATTGAAACCAAGGGATCATGCGCCACGCCGTCTTACCCGCGCCTGGTTCGAGGTAGAACAAGATGTGTTGATCTTTCTCGGCGTAGGCCGTCACAATCGACGCCGATCAGTCCGTCGACCCATCGTCCATCACCACTATATCCAGTATCTGGCAGGTCTGCCGGCGGATGCCGGCACGCATTGTGCCGACGGTTTGCTCGGCATTGAGCATCGGTACCACACCGCCCTGCGGTAGCATCCTGGATCATCGAGCTTTCGTTTTCTTCGGCAAGAGTTGGCAAATGTCAAAACCGGATGACGGCATCGGCTGGCAGCACTGCCCTGTCAAGATAAGGGCGAATTGGAGGCGGGCAAAAAAGACTTGAACACAGGCTGAATGGCAGCGCGCATGCCCGACGGCTTGGAGCTGGGGTCGATGCGCCAGGGCATCTCCGCTCTCGCATTTCATCTGCATAAAGATGATCGCGGGCGAAGACGCGAGCGCGAGCTGATCCGGATCGAGCCGCATGTCGAAATCTACCCGAATGGGGACGTTCGAACCGACTTAAGCCGCGAAGATTCCGGCTTGCGGGTCGACAATTTTACTGGCAAGTTTACCAGTTGCTAAATTAGCGCTGTGGCAATGTTCAAAAGAAGGGGCATGGGATGGCCAAGGAATCTTCGAGTACCGCTTCTTCGGCAAATAAAGCGGACGCAAATCTGATAAGTAATGCAGACGGAAGCGGGCTGACCTTCATGGCGGGCCAGGCTCGCGAGAGCGGAGCCCCCGGCGACGCTGTAGGTGTCGACAAGATACGTGATCTGCTGTTCGGCAACCAGATGCAGGACTATGACCGCCGCTTTTCCAAGCTTGAAGAACGGGTCTTGCAGCGCTTCAAGGATGTCGAATCCGAGGCCAAGCGCAATCTTGAAATGTACGAGTCAAATGCAAAGAAGCAGGTTGACTCGCTTGCGGCGCAATTGCGGAACGAAAAAGACGCGCGAGCCGACGCCGATAAGGAGATTGATCGGAATCTTCGCGAGCAAAATCAGGCGCTCGAAAAGCAGGTGCGCGCGTTGTCGGATCAGTTGAGCGAGCTTGAGCGGGAAGTTGCGGACCGGATAAATCGAAACGATCATTTGCTGCGTGAGGAAATCAAGCAAAAGAATGAAAGCATTCAGATGCTGATGGAGAAAATGTTTTCCGATCTTGGCAATGTCAAGACCGACCGAAATCTTTTGGCTGGCCTGTTTGTTGAGGTTGCAAAATGTCTAAATCAGGATCCCGTCGGCAGCAAGAACAACTCGGAGCGTACCTGGAAAGTGAGTTGATCGGAACTTGACGTCGACTGTCGACCCAATCAGCCTCCCTCAAAGAGCAGCTTCGAACGATACAGAGATTGATCGCGAGGCGCTGGCTCGCCTTTTGATCGAAATTGCCCGGAACGTTGATCCGGACTATCGTGCGCGTCTCGACGGAATCCCAACCGCCGACCCTCGCATGGAAACGCTGCGCCAGTTGCTGGTCGGCCGCGAAATTTCGGAGCTTTCACGAGTTACGCACCTGCTCGACGAACCCGAGCAGCTTGCGGCTGCAGTGGGGAGCGTTCTCCCCAGTGCAGCCGCACGTGCGCCTCATGCGCAACTCGGAGAGGCCCTTGCGCCAGCTGTCGAGAGGGCCGTGCAACGGTCCATCCAGAAGAGCCCGCGTACGCTGACGGATATATTGTACCCGGTGTTTCTGCCGGCTATTCGCAAGTCGATCGGCGAAAAGATCGACCAGACCTTTCAATCGTTGAATGAAACTTTAAGACATATATTTACCTGGCACGGGCTCAAGTGGAGACTTGAAGCGTGGAGAACAGGAGCAAGCTTCTCAGAAGTTGTTCTTAAGCATTCTCTTGTTTATCGTGTAGAACACGTCTTTCTAATCAATCGCAATTCCGGGCTTTTGATAGCGCATGTAACTGCCGCTAATGCAACTAGCGAAGATCCTCAACTCATTTCTTCTATGCTTAGTGCAATTCAAGATTTTGTAAAAGACTCATTTAACGAGAAAGAACAGAGCGGCCTAGATACCATTCGTTTCGGAGAGCTTCGTCTCTGGTCGGAAGTTGGACCGTTTGCGACCTTGGTTGCGGTGATCCGGGGAAATCCGCCGGAGGAATTACATGAAATAATTCGCGATGTATTGCTTCGCATCCATGATGAATGCTCACAGGCTCTAGAGCAGTTTGACGGCGACAGTTCGCAGTTGGCCGGCGTAGAGACGCAGTTGCAGACCTGCGTTGAACTGAAGCAGGAGGAATCAAACCAGGGATTTCCGTGGCTGGTCGTGGCTGCAGTCCTGCTGGTTTCGATTCCGGCAGGCGGTTGGTTCCTTCTTTCCTGGCAATCCGTGCAGCGCTGGCAGACCTATGTGTCGCGACTGGGGACCCAGCCGGGCATCATCGTTGCCGAACAAAAGGTGCGTGATGGCCAATTCTATATTGCCGGTCTGAGAGACCCGCTTGCCGCCGACCCGCAGTCGCTGTTGGCCGGAACGCAGGTCGATCCCGCCCGCGTTCATTCACAGTGGCAATTCTATCAGAGTCTTGATCCGGAGTTCGTATTGAAGCGGCTAACGGCGTCGCTGGTTCCGCCGGATTCAGTACGACTTTCGATCGTCAATGGTCGCATCGTTGCCGAGGGTGAGGCTCCCAACACCTGGATAGATCGGGCGCGCGCAGCGGCCCAACAACTTTCGGCAGGCGGACCGGAATTCGACATCTCCAGGGTTCGTGATGTGAGCCCCGAAGCACGCGCGGCGGAGCACTGGCAGACTTATGTGTCGCGACTGGAGGCCCAAGCGGGAATCATCGTCGCCCAACAAAAGGTGCGTGATGGCCAATTCTATATTGCCGGCCTGAGAGACCCGCTTGCCGCCGACCCGCAGGCTCTGCTGTCCGGAACGGAGGTAGATCCCGCCCGCGTTCATTCGCAGTGGCAATTCTATCAGAGCCTTGATCCGAAGTTCGTCCTGAAGCGGCTGATGGTATCGCTGACCCCGCCGGATTCAGTACGGCTTTCGATCGTCAAGGATCGCATCGTTGCCGAGGGTGAGGCTCCCGACATCTGGATAGACCGCGCACGCGCAGCGGCCCGACAGCTCTCGGCAGGCGGACCGGAATTCGACATCTCCAAGGTTCGTGATGTGAGCCCCGAGGCACGCGCGGCGGAGCACTGGCAGACTTATGTGTCGCGACTGGAGGCCCAAGCGGGAATCATCGTCGCCCAACAAACGGCGAGGGGGGGACATTTCTATATTTCCGGCCTGAGAGACCCGCAGGCCGCCGACCCGAAGGCTCTGCTGTCCGGAACAGGGGTCGATCCTGCTCGCGTTCATTCACAGTGGCAATTCTATCAAAGCCTTGATCCGAAGTTCGTGGTGAAGCGGCTGATGGCGTCGCTGACTCCGCCGGATTCAGTACGGCTTTCGATCATCAAGGATCGCATCGTTGCCCAGGGTGAAGCTCCTGCCGCCTGGATAGATCGGGCGCGGGTCGCCGCCCAACAGCTCTCCGCGGACGGACTCTCTCTAGAACTCTCCGAGCTGCGTGAGTTGACCCCTCCGCAACTCACTCATTTGAGGGAGGCTATTCAAGCGGTCAACATTTTCTTCGATTCTGGCAAGGCTGTACCGGGACCAGAGCAACTGCCGGTTCTCGACAAATTGGCGAATCAGTTGAAGGAATTGGCCGAGGACGCCCGCAAGGCAGGCGTAACAGCACAGTTCATGTTGACCGGCCATTCGGACGAGACGGGCCGTGAAACGGCCAAGTTGTCGATCAGCGCCGCGCGCGCGGAGACAGTTCGTGCGCTTCTCAAGAAGCGCGGCGTCAATCCGGAGTTGCTCTTGGTTCGCGGCGCGGGCACCTTTGAGCCAGCGGAGATTGAAAATAGCCGAACCGGGAACTCCGCCAACCGCAGAGTTTCGGTTACGGTAAACTTCCACTAGGCGGAGCCCAGGATATTGCAAAAGAAGATCTGCATGTTGGGCGGGTTCGCTGTCGGAAAGACGAGTCTGGTTCGCAGGTTTGTGCAAAGCATCTTTTCAGAAACCTACTTGACCACGGTGGGAGTGAAAATCGACAAGAAGAGTGTCGCATTCCCGGACAAAACCGTGGATCTGATTTTGTGGGATTTGGCCGGCGAAGACGATATCGGCTCATTCCGCGTCAGCTATGTGCGAGGTGCGAGTGGGCTCGTGCTTGTCGTCGATGGAACACGCGCTGCTACTCTTGCCGTTGCGCTCACGTTGCGCGAGCGGGCCGAGGCTGAATTCGGCGCTATGCCGTTTGTATTGCTGTTCAACAAATCCGATCTGGCCGATCGGTGGGCAATATCGGATAGTGAAATTGACGAACTGAGGCAACTTGGATGGCAAATCTATCTAACAAGTGCGCTTTCGGGCGAACATGTTGATGATGCGTTTCGTCAACTTGCTTCGATGGTCAGCAAATAAACCATGAATGTCTTGCCAAGAGAAGTTAAAAGCTGGATTTACGATTTCTTCTACAACGAGCGCTCGGTCGCATATCTGAAAATCGACGCCCAGCTTTGCATAGCTGCGAAGGGCGGTAACGTTAACCATTACGGACTCTCGTCAGTTCGCATAGGTAAGCCTGTTGCCGAGCAGCTTGAATTCATGGAAGGTTTGTTGCCCTGCCCGGAGCTTCCATATGATATGGCCATGGTCGAACTGCCCAGCGGGCGTGTCGCGGACCTCCATCTTTTTGCTGACAATGCCTGCGTGTGGCTGCTCTTTCTTGACGCCACTGCCGAACGCGACAATAGGCAGCGGCTTCAACAGAAGGCTTATGAAATGACGCTTCTGCAAGAGAGGGAGCGTCAACTCAACGAGAAATTACAATCGACAAACGAGGCGTTGAGGGCGAGCCAAGAGGGATTGTCGCGTGAATACCAGCGCGCCGAAGCCCTACTCCTCAACATTCTTCCGGCGTCGATCGCGGAGCGGCTAAAAGCGCACGAACAAATTGCAGACAACCATGCGGAGGTGAGTGTGCTTTTTGCCGACATCGTCGGCTTTACGGAAAGAGCGCGGAGCGTCGGAGCCGTGACGACGCTCGCTATTTTAAATTACTTCTTCAAGGCGGCGGATCTGCTCTCGGAGCGATACGGCTGCGAAAAGATCAAGACAATCGGCGATTGTGTGATGGTGGTCGCTGGCCTGCCCACCGCGCGATCCGATCATGCGGAAGCCCTTGCGCACTATGCACTTGAACTGCGGAACGCGGTTAAGCGCGAACGCTTCGCAGGAGAACCGATAAGACTCAGAATTGGAATTCACTCAGGACCAATCGTGGCGGGCGTCATAGGCAAAAGGCGGTTTGCCTATGACCTATGGGGCGACACCGTTAATCTCGCCGCACGTATCCAAACGTCCGCGGAGCCCGATGAAATCCGCATTTCGGATGCAACTCGTCAACTGCTTGGACCAAATTTTGCTTGCGACCCACTCCAGGAAACGGAATTGCGTGGTACAGGTCGTGTGCGAATGTGGCGGCTCCCGGCCTGATTTGCCGCATGGCAGTGCCGACCCGGAAGCGCATTGCATCTCAAGCAACATCATGGTTTCGAATGTCCGCAGCGGTGCGCGAAGCAGTTGACCACCGAGTGACCGCCAAAGGTCTGTCCTGGTCATCTCAGGAAATCAGTTCCTGAGATTTAACGTCGATGCCCAGTTCATAGAACGGCCGGAGGCCTGGGCCGAGGTCGGAATGCCCTGCCCCCGGCGGCTAAATAAACACCGCCACGTACCCGGCACAGCGGTCTGGCTCGGAACGATGACGTCTTGCACCGCAACATCGGTTTCTTCAAGGTGGGGCAACAACGGACATAGATGTCGTTGCTCGCCGATCTGATCGGAAGGTTAACAGCACGATGCCACTCATGACTCGACGATTGGGAGCCAGGAACCTGGCGCGCCCGGCACGGCGTCTCGGAGACCTGACTGCGATGTTTGCCCTGATTGCCAGGCCGCTCGTCTTTGGGATCGCCCTTTTGTTGGCTGGTCAGGCGCAAGCGCAGGCGCCGGCGACCGTCCCGCCTGAAAGGGTCAAACAATTGTTCGAGCTTCTCGACGATCCGTCAGTGAAGGCCTGGGTGGCCGAACAGCGAAATCAGGACGCCGGGTCAACGGGAGCGCCCGCCGAGAGAGGGGCTTCGCCGACCGACGCATCGTCCGGCGCCGTGGCCGCACCAGGCCAGATGAATACGATGGCATCCTCGACGCTCGATGGGATCAGGCATCATATCGAAAGAATCGTGCGAACTTTGCCCTTGCTGCCAGGCCAGTTCGCGCGCGTTCGGGCAGAGACGATGGAGGATATGTCCAGCAGGGGGCCCGCCGGCGTATTTGTGCTGATTGCAATGTTCATCGCTGCCGGCCTGGCACTCACTTGGGCAACGTTCAAGCTCACCCGTCCATTTCGTCTTTGGATTATCGCGCAACCGAAGGATACGCCCGTTGGGCGAGCCAAGAAGATTGGTGGCCGCCTGCTTTATTCCAGCATGCTGATAGTCTCTTTCGCACTGGGCAGCGCCGGCGCGTTCATGTTGTTCGACTGGCCGATGCTTATCCGCGAGATTGTACTGACATTTCTGATGGCGGCAGTCGTTACATGGGGTGTGCGCATGTACGTCATGGCCACGCTCGTCCCTTCCTTCATGAACGTCGAGAACGCCGTCGAGGTTCGTGCTTTGCCGATCACCAACGAAGCGGCTGACCATTGGTCCTATTGGCTACCCCGGATCGTCGGCGTCTTCGCCTTCTTCGGCGCCGCGTTTATCCTCTTGCCAGGTCTCGGCATCGATCAGGACGGAATGACGGTCCTGTCACTGGTCGCCGATTTCGTGCTGCTGCTGCTCCTGCTGCTCGCCATTTGGCGTCGGCCAAGAACGCAGCGAGACGGTGCGCGCCACATCGGTCACACGGAAGCGACATGGCTATTGACTGCTTATTTCGTCGTCCTGTTCCTGCAGCGTATCGCCGGCCTTTATACATACTTCTGGTTCACCTTCGCCGCATTCTTCCTGCCTTTGGCAATCGTGGTGACGCAGCGCGGGGTTAATTTCGTTCTGCGGCCAGGTTCGGAAGACGTCGGCCGGCCCACGATCCCGGCGGTGACGATCGCTGTCATCGATCGCGGAATCCGAATGATTTTCATCCTGGCGGCGGCTTACCTTCTCGCACGTGTCTGGGGTCTGGACATGCAATCCATGCGGGGCAGTGATACGACGACAACATTCATATTGCGCGGCTTGATCAATGTCGTGGTCATTGCCCTTGCCGCCGACTTCGGCTGGTCGATCATCAAAGCTTTGATCGAACGAAAGCTGGGCATCGAAACACCGCACCCTGTGATCAGCGACGAGGACGTCCCGATCCTCGATCCGCAGCAGGCGCGGCTGCATACGCTCTTGCCGATCCTCCAGAATATTCTGCTCGCATCGATCATCGTGATGGCGGTGCTTATGATGCTCGCCTCGCTGGGTATCCAGATCGGCCCATTGATCGCCGGCGCTGGCGTCGTCGGCGTCGCCGTGGGCTTTGGGGCACAAACCATTGTCAAGGACGTCATTTCAGGCGTGTTTTTTCTGCTCGATGATGCGTTCCGTGTTGGCGAATACATTTCATCGGGCAATTACAAGGGTACTGTGGAAAGCTTTTCGCTGCGCTCGGTGAAGCTGCGCCACCATCGTGGTCCGCTGTTCACAATACCTTTCGGTGAACTCGGGGCAGTCCAGAACCAGAGCCGTGACTGGGTTATCGACAAATTCAACATCACCGTTGGTTATGACACCGATATCGACTTCGCTCGCAAGCTGATCAAGCGGATCGGCCTCGAACTGGCGGAAGATCCCGAGTTCAAACACTGGGTGCTCGACCCGATCAAGATGCAGGGCGTACAGGAGTTCGGCGAATACGGCATCGTATTGAGGGTCAAGGCCACAACCAAGCCGGGAGGTGCCTTCGGTATGAAACGCAAATTTTATGTACGCCTCCGCCAGGTCTTCAAGGAACAGGGCATCGAACTCCCATTTCCGACCGTCCAGGTCCAGGGGCTACAGAACCAACATGGGGCAGAGAATGCACCGTTGGAGATCACGCCCGAGTTGAAAATGGCCGTCGCGCAGTCGCACACTATTCGGCGCAGAAAAAAAGCCAGCACAACGGAATAGAAGAGCTGTGACACCTGCTGGTCACAGTGCGGCTTTCCGCGCATCGCTCATGGCAGGGACACTCTTTTCGCCACGTAAGCAAAAGGCGCCCCGAAAGGCGCCTCTTAATCGCTTGGTTCCCCTCAAGGAAACTGGAGCGGGTGAAGCGATTCGAACGCTCGACCCCAACCTTGGCAAGGTTGTGCTCTACCCCTGAGCTACACCCGCTCGTGCGGCTTTTGGGCCGCAAGCCGCGCCTATATGGCTGAAGAGCGCGGCGATTGCAACAGGGAATTCGCAGGCTTTTTGCTTCGTCGGCAATGCGGACAAGCGCTCCTCGGGACGTCGCAAGGCAATCACCCCCGCGTTGCGCGACGGGCTTGTCTTGGCCGCATCATTGGCCGTAAACGGCGTTAGCCGAACAAGCCGTTGAAAGCGGGCCATCAGAAGAAAGACCGATGCCGAAGACCGAAGCCGAACTTTTCGCCTTTCTCGCCGGACTCGGGATCGAGGTATCGACGCGGCGGCATCCGCCGCTGTTCACGGTCGCCGATTCGCAGGCGCTGCGCGGCGAGATTGCCGGCGGCCATACCAAGAACCTGTTCCTCAAGGACAAGAAGGACAATTTCTTCCTGGTCAGCGTCGGCGAGGAGGCGGTGGTCGATCTCAAGCATATACACCATCTGATCGGCGCTGCCGGGCGCGTGTCCTTCGGCCGGCCGGAGATGCTGATGCAGCTTCTCGGCGTCGTCCCGGGCGCGGTCACGGTGTTCGGGCTGATCAACGACACCGAGCGAAGGATCAAGGTCGTGTTGGACGAGGAGCTGATGAGCCATGCGGTGGTCAATGCCCACCCGCTGACCAACGAAGCGACGACTTCCATCGCTGCCGCGGACCTGGTCAAGTTCGTCGAGGCAACCGGACATGATGCTGTTATCTTGAAAGTCTCGGCATGATCGCCACATGGGTGACTGAAACCGGGTTCTAAAGAAGGATGTTGCGCCCGTCCCTTGGCCGGCGGCGCGACCGAAAGGCGAAGAGATGAGTGATAGCAACCCCTTTGGCGGCCCATTTGGCAGCAATGGCGGCCGGTATGCCACCACCGTGCAATATGGCGGCACCGATGCCGCGCGTGAGAAGGTCGCGCTTGCGGAGGCGCCGGCCGACGTCATCAAGGACACAACGACCGCTGGATTTGCCGCCGACGTGATCCAGGAATCGCGTCACCAGCCGGTGCTGGTCGATTTCTGGGCGCCGTGGTGCGGCCCTTGCAAGCAATTGACGCCGCTGCTGGAGAAGGCGGTGAAAGCCGCCGGTGGCAAGGTCAAGCTGGTCAAGATGAACATCGACGACCATCCATCGATCGCCGGCCAGCTTGGCATCCAGTCGATACCGGCGGTCATTGCCTTCAAGGACGGCCAGCCGGTCGACGGCTTCATGGGCGCCATTCCCGAGAGCCAGATCACGCAATTCATCCAGAAGGTCGGCGGCAAGAACGGCGGTGCGCCGCAAGTTGCCGAGGCGCTGGCCGCGGCCGCCGAAGCGCGCGACGCCGGGGACGTGCAGACGGCGGCCGACATTTACGATGCCATCCTGGAACAGGCGCCGGAGACGATCGAGGCGATCGCTGGCTTGGGCGATCTGCTGTTCGAGGCCGGCGATGCCGAAGGTGCCGAGGCGGTGCTGGCGCGGGCGCCGGAAGCAAAGAAGGATGCGCCCCAGCTCGCCGCGCTGCGGGCCAAGATGGCGCTCGCCGCGCAAGCAGCAGTGCTCGGCAATCCGGCGGAACTGGAACGGCGGCTGGCCGAAAACCCCGGGGATCACCAGGCACGGTTCGAGCTTGCCATGATCCAGAACGCCAAGGGTGATCGCATGGCGGCGGCCGACAATCTGCTGGCGATCATCAAGGCCGACCGCTCGTGGAACGACGACGGCGCCAGAACCCAGTTGCTGCAGCTCTTCGAGGCATGGGGCATGACCGACGAAGCAACGCTGTCGGCACGGCGCAAACTGTCGTCGCTGCTGTTTTCCTGAGCCGGCGCAGACTGTTTTGTCGCGCGGGCTTGCGGTGGGCCGCGGCTGCGCCAGATTAGGTTTTCGGACGGCGTTCGATTTCAGGTTTCCGGTGTTGCGCCTTGTGCCGGCCGGGAGGAGACGGATTTGTGCGCTTCCTGACAAAGCGATCGGAGGATTGAGGTGCAGGCGGGAAACGCGCATTACCGGCTCGCTGCGGACTTACCGTCGACCATGCCGATCTTTCCGCTTGAGGGCGCATTGCTGCTGCCGGGAGGCCGCATGCCGCTCAACATCTTCGAGCCGCGCTATCTGCAGATGGTCGACGAGGCGATCGCCGGGCCGCGGCTGATCGGCATGATCCAGCCCAGCCTTGACGGTGCGCTGCGTCCCAACGGCGAGCCGGAGCTCTGCAATGTAGGCTGCGCCGGGCGCATCATTGCGCTGTCCGAGAGCGGCGACGGCCGTTACCTGATTTCGCTGCAGGGCGTGTGCCGGTTCCGTATTGTCCAGGAGCTCACGGTCAAAACACCGTTCCGGCAGTGCCGGTTGGCACCCTTTCTCGCCGATCTCGACGAGGAGCAGGCAGACGCCGAGATCGACCGGCCGGCGCTGCTCAAAGCGTTTCGCGCCTATCTGCAGGCTAACGATCTGGAGGCCGACTGGGAAAGCGTCAGCCGCGCCGAAAACGCCATGCTGGTCAACGCACTGTCGATGATGGCGCCCTACGGGCCGGCCGAGAAACAGGCGCTGCTCGAAGCGGCCGATCTGAAGACACGCGCCGAGACCCTGATCGCCATCACCGAAATGGCGCTGGCGCGCGACAATGAGGATTTCGGTTCGAGTTTGCAGTAGGTTCTTGCCTTCTCCCCTTGGTTGTGGGAGAAGGTGGATTGGCGCGCAGCGCCAAGACGGTTGAGGGGTGCTGGACGGAGTGTCGTCGGTGCCAAGCTGGAACACCCCTCATCCGACCGAGCTTCGCTCGGCCACCTTCTCCCACAAGAGGAGAAGGAAGTTCGCGCTCGAAACCTTAACCCGATTGCCCTGTGGAAGGACAAACCAAATGGCGGATGGACGTGACGGGAACAGGACTGTCGACCCCAAGCTGCTGGAACTCTTGGCCTGCCCGCTGACCAAGGGGCCGCTTGCCTGGGATCCGGAGCGCGGCGAGCTTATCTCGCGGGTGGCAAAGCTTGCCTATCCGGTGCGGGACGGCATTCCGATCATGCTGCCATCGGAAGCGCGTGTCATCACCATAGATGATGCCATGCCACCGCCGCCGCGCCTGGGTGGAACGCCCTGAGTGCTGCGGTTCAGAGCCGCTCCGTCGCGATCTTTCGCGCCTCTATTGAAAATTGCGCCCTTTGGGCATGACCTTCTCTGCCTTTCCCAATAGTTCCGTTTGCGCGATGCTGCCGGGCTGAGCCTCGTCTGCACTGCTCGACAGTCTGTCCGCCGGCCTTGCCTGCTCAAGCAGCACCGACAGCCACGGCGTCAGATCCTCGACCTTCTCGGCGACGATATGGATGACGTCCGATTCCGATTGCAGCTTGCCGGTGACGCGGATGAGACGCGCGCCCATGACGATGGGGCGGAAGCGGTCAAAAGTCCTTTCCCAGAAAATGATGTTGGCGACCGCATTCTCGTCTTCCAGCGTCAGGAAAATCGCCTTGCCATTGCCCGGCCGCTGCCGCACCAGCACGAGGCCGGCGACCGAAACGCGCCGGCCGTCCCGCACCTGGCCGAGCCGCACATTGGGCGTGACGCCGGAACGATCCAGCCTTTGACGCAGGAAGGCGACCGGGTGCGCCTTCAGCGACAGGCCAAGCGAGCGGTAGTCGTGGACGACGTGCTCGCCGAGCGGCATTGTCGGGAGCCTGGTTGCAGGCTCCAGATCGCGCAAGCGGATCGCCGGCTGGTCGAACAGCGGCAGCTTTTCGGCGGCACTCTTGCCGTCGAGCGCGCGGACCGCCCATAGAGCGTCGCGACGGTTCAATCCAAGCGACCGGAAAGCGTCGGCCTGCGCCAGTTTTTCGATCTCGTCGACGTTGAGGCCCGAGCGCAGCCAGACGTCGCGTACGGATGCATAGCCGGCGCCGCGCCGAGACACAAACGCTTCCATGCGCTCCTTCGACAGGCCCTTGACCTGGCGAAAGCCGAGCCGGACGGCATGGCTGGTCCGGATGACTCCGCGCATCTGGGCATGGCGGTCAAGGATACGATCCGGATCGAAAGGCGATTTCTCCAAGGCGCAATCCCAGCCGGAAAAATTGACATCGACCTCGCGGATCTCGACGCCGTGGTCATGCGCGTCGCGGACAAGCTGGGCCGGCTGGTAAAACCCCATCGGCTGGGAATTCAGGATCGCGGCGCAGAACACGTCGGGATAGAAGGTCTTGAACCAGCAGGAGGCATAGACCAGCAGGGCGAAGGAGGCGGCGTGGCTCTCGGGAAAGCCGTATTCGCCAAAACCCTCGATCTGCTTGAAGCAGCGCTCGGCGAAGTCTTTTTCGTAGCCCTTGGCGACCATGCCGTCGACCATTCTCTTGCGGTAATTGCCGATCGTGCCGGTGCGCTTGAATGTCGCCATGGCGCGGCGCAGTTCATCGGCCTCGCCCGGCCTGAAGCCGCCAGCAACGATGGCGATCTTCATCGCCTGCTCCTGGAACAGCGGCACGCCCAGCGTCCTGCCGAGTATTTTTTCCAGTTCCGGCTTGGGATATTCGGGTTTTTCCTTGCCTTGCCGGCGGCGCAGATAAGGGTGGACCATGTCGCCTTGGATCGGGCCGGGCCGCACGATCGCCACCTCGATGACGAGGTCGTAAAAGCTTTTCGGCCGCAGCCGCGGCAGCATCGACATCTGCGCGCGCGATTCGATCTGGAAGACGCCGATCGTGTCGGCACGGCAGATCATGTCGTAGACATGCTTGTCCTCGGCAGGCAGAGTGGCCAGCACATAGGGCAGGCCGTACGCGTCCCGCGCCTGCGGATAATGATCCTGGAGCAGGGTGAAGGCGCGCTGCAGGCAGGTCAGCATGCCGAGCGCCAGCACGTCCACTTTAAGGATTTTCACCGCGTCGAGATCGTCCTTGTCCCACTCGACCATCTTGCGCTCGTCCATCGCCGTCTTGACGATGGGCACGATCTCGTCGAGCCGGTCCCGGGTGATGACAAAACCGCCGACATGCTGCGACAAATGACGGGGAAAGCCCATGATCTCGTTGGCGCATTCGATCACATGCCTTGTCGATGGATCGGTCTGATCGAGGCCGCCGGCCTTTGTCTCCTTTTCGCCGAGCTCCGAGGTCGACCAGCCCCAGATCGAACTGGACAGCGCCCCCCGGACGTCGTCCGACAGGCCCATCGCCTTGGCCACTTCGCGCATCGCCGAGCGGCCCCGGTAGCTGACGACGGCGGCGGCCAGCGCGGTGCGCTTGGTGCTGTATTTGGAATAGATGTACTGGATGACCTCCTCGCGCTTTTCATGCTCGAAATCGACGTCGATGTCGGGCGGCTCGTTTCTTTCCTCGGAAATGAAGCGCTCGAAAAGCGTTTCGATCTTGTCCGGGCCGACTTCGGTGATGCCAATGCAGAAGCAGACGATCGAGTTGGCGGCAGAGCCGCGCCCCTGGCAGAGAATGTTCTGGCTGCGGGCGAATTTGACGATGTCGTGGACAGTCAGGAAATAGCGCGCGTAGTTCAGGCGCTCGATCAGAGCGAGCTCCTCCTCGATGCGCTGCGTCACAAAAGCGGGCACGCCCGAGGGGTAGCGGATGGCGGCTCCCTCCTTGGCCAGCCTTTCCAGTTCGGCCTGCGGCCCAAGACCCGATTCCGTCGGCTCGTCGGGATAGTTGTATTGCAGGTCACTGAGCGAGAAGGTCAGCTCGCCGGCAAAACGCAGCGTTTCCGCCAGCGCTTGCGGATGCCTGCGGAAAAGCCGTGCCATCTCCAGCGGTGGCTTTAAGTGACGCTCGGCATTGGCCGCCAGCTCCAGTCCCACCTCAGCGACGGGCACATTGAGGCGGATCGCCGTCAGCACGTCCTGCAGCGGGCGCCGTTCCGACGTATGGTAGAGAACATCGTTGGTCGCCATCAACGGGATGCCGGCCAGATCCGCCATCGCCGCCGCCTGCTCGATACGGAAGCGGTCGTTGCCGCGGTAATCCGGCGAAACCGCAAGCCGCAGGTTTTCACCGAAACGATCCTTGAGCCGGCTAAGGAGTGCGAGGCTGGTTTCCGCGTCCGCCGACACATCCGGCAGTATGGCGAGCGACAGGAGATCGCCCCATTCGAGAAGATCGCTCTGTTTGAGGAGCGTCGCCCCTTTTTCGTTCTCGTCACGCAGATTGGCCTGTGTCAGCATGCGGCAGAGATGCCCCCAGCCCTTGCGGTCCTGCGGGTAGGCGAGGATGTCCGGCGTGCCGTCGCAAAAAACCAGGCGGCAGCCGGGATGATAGGAAACACCCTCCACCTTGGCCTGCTGCCAGGCGCGCACCACGCCCGCCACCGTGTTGCGGTCGGCGAGACCGATCGCCGAAAACCCCAGGAATTTTGCCGCGACCACCAACTCCTCCGGTTTCGAGGCACCGCGCAGAAACGAGAAGTTCGACTGGATGCCGAATTCGGCATAGGGGTTGGCCGTCAGCGCATTCATGCGAAGATCCCATGCATGAACCAGCGCGGCGGGACTTGAGAGGCGCCGTAAAGGCCCTGGCGATAGAGCCAGTAACGGCGGCCGTCGGCATCCTCGATGCGGAAATAATCCCGGGTCGGGGCATCTTCTCGTCCCGCCGCCCCTCGCCACCATTCCGGCGCGATGCGCTCCGGCCCTTCGGCGCGCACGACCCGGTAGAGCGCGCGCCGCCAGCGGAAGTTCAAAGGCGGGCCTTCCGGCATTTCGGTGGCCGGCACCTCGATCGGCTCGGGCGAACGGAAAAGCCGGATCGGCCGTTCCGGCTGGAAGACGGTCGTGGGAGCGTCCTTCGCCTTGTCCGGCTGCTTCGGCGGCGAGCTTCTCTGCGGCGCCTCCGTGAAGGGAAGGGTGGCGACGGCGCGCTCCGGCAAATGGCTCTCGACGGCGACCGGCTTCAAGACCGCGCCTTCGCCGAGCCGGGCGCGAATGCGGTCGGCAAAAAGCGCGATATCGGCACCGTCGTCGCTCGTCTCGCCGGCAAGGTCGGCCTGCTGCATGTCGAAGGCGGCGGCGGTCAGCACCGAAAGGCGCACGAGATCGAAGCCATAGCCGGCGTCGATATCCTGTTCGAGCGCGGCAAGCCTTTCGTGGAACAATTTCTGGATCAGCCGCGGCTCGCGCAGAGGCCGCGAGGTGCCGACGGCGATGCGGCTGACGCCGCCATCGACGCGGAAAAGCAGCAGCGCCAGCCGCCTTGCGCCTTCGCCGCGACGCTCGAGGTCGCTCTTCAAGGTGGTCGCCAGCATGCCGGTCAGCCGCTCGATGTCCTCGGTCAGCATGATCGGCTCGGCAAGGTGACGCTCGACCGAAAGCGGTGCCACCGGCAGGCGCGGCGACACGGCCTCCTCGAGGCGGCCAAGCGCCTGGTCGAGGCGCAAGAGCAGCGATGCGCCGAAGCGGCGGGCCAGCGGCGCGCGCGGTGCCGCCATGACGGCGCCCGCCGTGCGCAGGCCGACGCTTTCGAGGCTGGCGCGTACCTCCGGGTCGATGCGCAGCGCCGCCAGCGGCAAGGGCGCGAGAAGCGCTTCCTCCTCACCATCGGGCACGATGCGGTCGCCAGCAAACCGCGCCGCCGCCCAGGCAGCACCAGGCGTGGCGGCAAGCCCGGCGCGGACATCGAAGCCCTGATGGAAAAAACGCGACAGGATATCGTCCAGCATCGAGCGTTCGCCGCCGAAAAGATGGGTGCAGCCGGTGACGTCGAGATAGAGGCCGTCGGTCCCGTCAAGCGCCACCAGCGGGGTATAGCGGTCGCACCAGTCGGCGAGGCCTTCGAGCAGGCGCCGGTCGGCCTCCGGATCGGCCTCCACGATGTCGATCGAGGGATGCATGGCGCGTGCGTCGGCTATGCCCATGCCGCGCTTCAGATTAAGCGCCTCGGCCCGCTCGTCGAGGGCGGCGATGCGCTGGGCGTTCCGGTCGCGGTGACTGATCACCAGCGGCAGGTGATCCGACGGCCGGGAACGCCAGGACCGCCCCAGACGCTGCCGCAGGATCCTCTCGGCGGCGAGATGCGGAAACCACAGGGATAGGATTCTTTGGCCGTTCTGGGGCCCATTCCTGAGACCTTCCTTGCTCGCCCCGTCTTTCTTCGAATATGCGTTCATCGGGGTTCCACTCCAGTGTGAATTTTCCGGACAAGGCCGTGCAGCTCTTGCCGATGGCGACGGTGAAGGCGGGCCGGCCGATCGAGCCGGCGAGCGGCCCGGCAAGCGTCTTACGCGTTGCCGCCGGTGCCGCCGACAGGATGAGGCGGACGGGCGCTGCCGTCGGTTCGGGCTCGCCGGCCTGGCGCAGCAGGAACAGCGGCCGGCCCGCACTCTGCGCGCGGGCGTGCAGCCGCCGCGTCGCGGTGAGGTCAAGCCGCTGCGGGCTGCCGCGGATTTCGAGGATGACGGCGGCCAGCGCCGTCATCCGGGCAGCCTCCTCGGCGATCCACAGCGCATCGAGCAGCCCTGGCGCCTCGGAAAACAGCAATTGCTCCGGCTCGATGCCGAAGAAGGCGTGAAGCCCCCTGGCATAGGGAAAGCCGGCCTCGCGGAAAACCTCGGATGTGCCGATCCACAGCACCGGCAATCGCGGCCCCTGGCTGAGGATCAGGCTGACGAGCGACAAGGCAAAACCGGCAACGGCCCCGGCATCGCGGGTCGCGGCGCCATGAAACTCGCTCACCGCCGCCTTCGGCAGGCCGCCGCTCAGCGCAGCATCGAGGCGCTCGGCGCCGGTGCGCAAAAACGCATCGGGCGGCGCCACGGCGAGGCCGCGCCGGACAATGGTCAGATTCCGAGCGGGTGTCGGATGCCGAGAGGGTGTCAGACTCTGACGAGGGACATCCGCGTCAAACGACGAACTGGCCGGCGCCTCCAGGCGCTCGGGCAAGGTCCCTTCGATCTTCGCGATCTGGCGGCGCAGGGCAAAAACAGTCTCCCGCGCCACGGCGCTTGTCGCCATGACGGTCAGCTTCCACTCACAATTGTTCCTGTTATGTTCCCTATAGATTCCAGAGGGAGGATGAAGAGTCAAGCGGAGTCATGGGGAATTTATTCCTGCCCGATTTTAGCGGGCCGTTCACGAAACAGGAACTGCCCGTGAGTTATCGACCCGGCCGCTTCCGGGCCATCCCTAAAACCAGCCAGACGATCATGACGCCTATGATGGCGCCGACAAGCATCCGAAGCAGGCTGACCAACTCGGAATTCCTGCCGAGATAACTGGTCAAGACCACCAGCACCAAAAGAAGCAGTGCGCCAAACACTCCACAAATTGCAGCGCTTCTGACGAATTGGTTGCTGAATGGCATTTGAACACTCGACTCTGACAGAACGATGGAGGTTCGGCTTCGGGTATGGCGGCGTCCATCATCTCGCAAAGGCCATCCCTAGACCAGAGCGGATGACAGATTGCGCCCTTGAATCTGCCGCGTCATTTGCCGAGTCCGGCCTGAAAGCCTATATGCCGGGATCAAAGGACAAAGCATGGCTCGCATCTACCAAACACGCATCTGGCACGACCAGCTTTCGCCAACGATGGAGGAAATCGAGCTCCTGGCGCTGGAGGCCTATGCCCATCTGCCGGAGGACTTTCGCAAGTTGACCGGCGAGATCGTCATTCAGATCGCCGAATTCCCGACCGACGAGATCATGGACGACCTTTCGCTGGAAACGCCCTTCGACCTGCTCGGCCTGTTCGAGGGGCGCGGCATCGCCGAGCGCTGGAATCCGCAGACCGGCGAGGGGCCGAACCGCATCACCCTCTATCGTCGCGCCATCCTCGACTACTGGGCCGAGAACGAGGAAACGCTGGGCGACATCGTCACCCATGTGCTGATCCACGAGATCGGCCACCATTTCGGCCTGTCGGACGACGATATGGAGAAGATCGAAGAGGCAGCAGAGTGAGCGACCCCGCTCCTCGTCATCCTGGGGCGGAGCAAGGAGCGAAGCGACGCGGCGCAGACCCCAGGATCCATATGTGGACGGCGCCCTGCCTGCAACGGTTGTTTTGCGTCGTTTT
>NZ_JAMYPW010000032.1:0-65719 GCF_040320565.1 Mesorhizobium sp. M0664 | reverse complement strand
CCTCCATCGAGGTGGATGTTGAATCAGCACAAAACGCACCCGTCACATCACAATCGATTCATCGATCACAGGACGTGCTCTAGCCGGCGCGGCTCGGGGTCTGTGAGGTCTTGTCGTTCGGCGCCATCCGGACGGCAACGGCCTCGCGTCCGTCCAGCACGCGCTCCTTTAGCTTGAGCAGCGGGGACTCCATCAGGAACCATGAGACGGTCGGAACGCACAGGCTCAGCACGACGGCACTCAGCCCTTGACCCCAAAGGGGAATGGTTCCGAACCACTCGACGACCGTGCTGGACTCGAAAAGCTTCAGAAAAAACAAGTGCGTGAGGTAGATACCATAAGAGATTTTGCCGACGAAGCGAACGAACCTGAAACCGCTGAACCGCGCGAGCAAGCCTGGCCGCTCCGCATCGGCCTGCACCACCAGACAGGCAAAATAAACCCCGACCGTCAGGTTGAATGTGAGGTGGCGCAGGATGCCATTGCCAGCGACGTACCAAGCGACGCATTGGAACGCGAGGCATGCCAGGCCGGCCAACCACCAGCCCGGACCGGCTCGGAGGCGGCGCCCTCTCCTCGACTCGGCATAGGATAGCGCGCCAATAAGCACGCCCAGCCCGAGGATCTCGAATTTGCCGAAGATCGAGAGCTCGAAAGCAAACCGGTCGATCGGGGTGGCCAGAACCAATATGCGCAACAGTAGCCCGGTGCCGATCAGGAATACCGCCACTCGCGCGGCATTGCGCCCGGACAGCAGAATCAGCAGGGGCAGCAACAGATAGAATTGCTCCTCCACAGCGAGAGACCAGAACACCAGGAGTGGGCCTCCGGCCGCGGCGAGATAGTTGCTCGTGTAGGTTAGATGCCAAAGAATGAAGTCGTGAACCTCGGGCATCCCCAGAACGAACAGGACCAGCAGGGTCAGGTAGTACGCCGGCATCAAGCGAACTGCCCGGCCGATATAGAACCGGCGGATGGTTTCGCCCGCAGGGGCTTGCTCCAGCCTGGATAGCAGATTCCGCGTAATCAGAAAGCCGCTCAGGACGAAGAACAGTTGGACGCCCAGAGCTCCCGCTCCGACCGGGAAGTGCGTTCTGATCCACGGCCCGCCAAAGTGCTCGAGACCGACGAGTCCGATCGCTATGGCCCGCAGGCCATCCAATTGCGGTCGATAACCTTGCGCCATGACCGGTGTCTCCTCAAGGCTGGAGCGGCGAGGTGGTAGATTCTTCGTGCACAGGGCCGGCGGCAGAATCCAGTTTCATCGCGAAGCCCAAGATCAGGGCAGCACACGCACCCTCGATGCTGACGGCGATCGTCCAGCCCAGAACCAGGCCTTGAAGCCCATCAAGCTTTGCGCCTGCGATCACCAAGCACAGCTCCAGCAATCCGCCAAGCGCGAACCAGCGCGATGCCTTGCGCATCCTGTCGCCCAACCGCGCCAGCGTACAGGCATGAAATTTGAGCGTTGATCCCAACAGGCTGAAGCCGAGAAAGCGCAGACTCGAACCGGCGATCTCAGGATAGGCTGGATTGAAGACCGCAAGCATCTGCTGCGAAAAGGTGAAGACCACGACGGCGCAGACCAGCGAAAAGAGCAATGACGCCGCCACCGATACAAGGACATCGTGTCTCGATTGTTTCGGGCACGCCCTGACCACGGGGAATAGGACCGTGGCCATGGCTGCTGGAATCGATGACGCCATGGAGATCAGCATCCACAACGACACGAAGGCGGCATTTGTGGTCGGCGACAAGAGAATCAGGACAAGGTAGGGCATGATGACGCTGGGGGCCTGCAAGGCCACATCGAGCGCGTAATGGTCGACCACCTTGCGTCGGAGGATATGGAGCAGCTGGAAATCCGGAGGTCCAACAAGATGACGCCCCCCGCCCCGGGTCAAGAGATCGACGCCGACAAAGGACGCCAGCAGGCCGGCCACCCAGGTCAGAAGAACCGCGGCACTGGAGGTGCACCCGGCGGCCGCAGCGCCGGCGATCAGCATCAGCTTGGACGTGGAGAACAGCACTTGCCGGATCATCCTGTCGGTGCTGCGCAAGTTGCCGACGAACGCCTGGTCTGCCAGGATGCCGAGAACTGTCAGGGCGCAGCCGAGGACGAACGCAACACCCTCGAACCAGCCGCCGATCGGCCCGATCGAGCTGTCGAGGTACGCGTGCCCGAAGACAAACGACAAGGCCAGGCCGACCGCCAGCGCCACTCCAACGCACGCCGCCGCGGCGACGAGGCCGCGCTCCCTGCCTGGATGCCGTACGATTTCACCCACCAACAGGGTCCCAAGCCCGCCCTCTCCCAGCAGTCCGACGAGCCCCATCACGGACAGGAGGGCGGAGGCCTTGCCGATCACCTCCGGCGGAAACAGCTGGGCCGCGAGCCACCAATAGACAAACCCAAGACCGGCCGCTGCAATCGTTCCGATCGCCAGAGCGCCGGAATTCAGCACAAGCGCGGCGCTCCTTCCAAACTCTCGTCGGACGCGAATAATGGTGGTCCCGACGAGGTCTACTGGCATGATGGCTCTCCCGCACCTTGCTGCGTCGGCGCCGCTGACCTGGTGGCTGGACGCAGGACGTCCCGGTAGACCTGCTCGATCCTGGTCACGACCGCTCCGGCCTTGAGGCGCCCGACCCTGGCGAGGCTTGTCGCCCCCAGCCGGGCGAGCAAGGCGCGGTCACCCAGAAGTGTTTGCATCGCGTCGGCCAGGGCGTGCGCGTCACCGGGCGGCACGAGAAGCCCTGTCTCCCCATGATCCACGAGATCCGGCATGCCGCCGGCGTCGGTTGCGACGACTGCCTTGCCGGACGCCATCGCTTCCATGATGACCGTTGCGCAGGCTTCCGGTCCGATCGAGGGCAGCACGCCGAACAGTGAGCGGCGCCATGCATGCATGATGGCGGAATGCGGCCACGCACCGAGGACGCGGACGTTCGGCGGAAACTCGGTTGGCGTATCGGCGACCCGGCGCCCAATCAGGACTAGCTGCGGTGCCTGCAACAGGCTCGCGTATGCTTGCAGGAGAACGCGAATGCCCTTGAGACGCATCATGTCGCCGACGAACAGGATGAATCCACCCGCAGGCAGCTCCTCTCGCAAGCCGGGATCTTCCGGGCCAAGCACCCCGACATCGTCGGGCACGAAGTTGGGGATGACCTCGTAGCGGCCTGGGGTAAGCCCGGTGTGACGCGCCACCGAGTGGCTCACCGCGATGAAGCGGTCCACCAGACGGCGAGCGGCGAAGCTCGAGGCCCAGTTGCTCGACGTTATCCCGGCTGCCTTCATGGCCCCGTAATGCGCGGTTGCGCAAGGTAAGCACTTGGCCGGCGCTGGGCCACTGCAGAGATTGGTGCCCAAGTGCATAAAGTTCTTCTTGGCGCAGACAAGGCCGTAATCGTGCAGCGTCACCACAAGGCGTGCCCCGCTCTGACTTTTAAGCGGCAAGAAGGACGCGTAGATCCAGTTATGGGCATGGACGATGTCCGGCTGCTCCCGGGCGACCAGCCGCTTCAGTGCAAGCACCAGTTCGGGATCCGGGAAGGGTGGTGCGTGGCGGCGCTCGGGATCGATGTGGAGGCCCGACAGACGCTGGAGCGTGCCGCGCAGGCGATGCACGCGAACCGCGCCGTCCAACTCGGTTTCGGGCGATCCGGGATGCATCAAGGTCCCGACGCTGACATGATGGCCCCGCTGCGCCAGCGCGGCGCCGAGATTGCGGACGTGCCGCTCCTCTCCCCCGATCACCGGGGGATAGAACTGCGATAGCAGCAGGATGCGCATGGTCAACCCTCATTTCAGATGGGCGGCACCAGCGTCGAAACGCTGCGATAGAGCCGGTTGTCTTCCGGTCGATAGAGCCGCGCCTCGGCCGTCTGGCGAGTTGCCAAGGCAGGCACCGGGATTTCCCGCGCCCAGATGTCGCCCGGCGCGACAGCGATCGATCGGAAAACGGCGAACGGTTGCCCATCAAGGGTGATTTCCACGTCGAATCGCTGAGGTTGGGTCTCGGCGCTCCTGATGCCAACGGTAATCCGGCCGGACTCGCCACTGGCCGATGGCAACATCCAAAACTCGGTATATTTGAATTCCCGAAAGGCCGCTTCGTCCCGGACGGCCAGCGCGTAGGCTCCGGTCGCCACAAGCACCGCTAGCATGAGCGCGGCCCCCTGCCAGAGCCGAACCCGCGACGGAGCCGGCCAGGCTGGCAGATCGGGAGTGTCGCGGCAGCTGGTTGCCACCAGCGCCGCGGCGGCCGTCACCGCCCAGAACCACAGCGCCCAGCCGAGCGGCGTAAGGAAGCCTGCGGCATTCAGAGCAAAGCCGCCGGCGATGCCGGCGGCCAGGCTTGCGCCGACCGCGTAGACGAGGTGTTGCGACGCGGAGGTGGTCCAGACGCCAATGGCCCGCAGCACCGTGTGGCCCGAAATAAAGAAAACCATGGGCGCGCACAGGGCAGTGCGAAGGAGCAAGCTGTCGCTGAGCGCAACGGCCGCCACCGCGGCCCCCGCCCACAGGAACGCGACCAGCAGGTCCCGCGTGCTAAAAATTTTCATGCAATCCCCTCACGTCATAGATGACGATCCAGCCGTTGTCATAGATACGGGTAACGCCCTTGACGTCATTGAACTTGAGCAGCGCTGCGCCCGAGAGCGGCGTTCCCTGCTGCCCTTGCCACGGCTGAAAGTAAAAGCCGAGCACCGGCGGAGCCGTGGTCAGGCGCAGGTCAATCAGCAGGAAATCGATGTCGCTTCCCGCCAAGGCCCAAAACTCGTCGGGCCCCAATGTCTCGGCCTCGAATATGCGCGCGGGATCGATGCCTTCGACGATGGTGACCCTGACGTCCTGCCGACCGTAGCTCGCAAGCAGAAGGCGGTTGATGCGGTCGGTGGTGAAGCGGTTGCCGGCACCAAGCCATTCCTTGACCCAGCGTGCCGTTTCGATCCCCATCGGCTCGATCGATTCCTGATCTGCGGCCACCCTGTATCGCCCATGGATCGGATTAATCGAGGAGCTCGTGACGCCGCTCAGGACGATGACCACCAGAGCAACGGCCGGTGCGACGCGGCGCCACCCGCGTGGCGTGGGGCCCTGCCAGTAGTGGACGATGCTCACCGCGACGACTAGCCCGACGGCGATGAACACGAACGTTCCCATGCGGTTGCCGATTTCCCACCCGGCGACGGTCAGTCGGAAGGTCACCGAGATTGGGAGCCCGAAGGCCAGCAAGCTGAGGAGCACGAGGCGGCTGTCGCGCCAGCGGCGTTTGAGAATGTCCTGGATCGGATGCCAACCGAACCGCGCACCACTCGGCGCTGCCATCGCCAGCGACCGAAAGAATCCCGTTGCCAGTCCGAGCGTCACCAGCAGGAGCCCCAGCAAGGTGGTCAGCCGCATGTAGAGGGCCTTGTCCGGCGCTCCGAGGTGCTCCGACCGCGGGGGCGGCGCGCCCAGGATCTTCCCGAGCAATGTGTCGAAGCCGGACTCGATCACCGGGCCGAGATAGCCTGTGAGAGGAATGCCGCGGGCCTGCACCCACACGGACGGCAGGGCAACGGCGAGCATCGCCGCGAGGCCCACAGCAATGCTGGTCTTGATCCGCAGTGGGTCGTGTCGGCACAAAGCCTCGAGGGTGGCCAGCGCTCCGAAATAGATGGCAGCGAAGGCGGCCGAGAGGTGATGCGTGACGGCGAGGCTTGCCAACAGCAGGGCAATCAGCCCGAGCGACTTCAGCCTCGCTCGCCCGACGAGATCCTTGGACGCTGCTTCGACCGCGAAGGTCAGCACGCACAGCACGATGCCGAGGCTCTCGTAGGAGAACATCGAATCGAACAGGAAGAAGGTTGAGCAGCCCATGTAGGCCAGACAGGCGATGGCCGAGATACGCGGCGATGCGGTGATGCTTTCGAAAAACAGAAACAGGGCACCGATGAACGTGCCCCTGAGGACGGCCAACAATAGAGTCCCCGCCATAAACAAAGGCAATCCCGTCAGATTGACGATCGCCGTCGAAAGGATTTCGAGGGCGGGATACGTTGGGCCGATCGGGAGAAGCGGATTGGACAGAAATAAGCGGCGGGCCGTCATAAGATCGTCGGCTGCGATCCAGTGCAAGAACTCGTCGTAATTGATGAAGCTCGTCGGGGAATAGACCGCCTTGTAGTATAACAGGGCTTCGGCAAGCAAAAACAGGAGGAAGAGGCGCTCACCCCTGGCTAGTATCGGCGAGGCTATGCGAAGGCTGGTCGGGACGACGAGGAGGACGACACCGCACCAGAAGAACAGCGGCGCCACGTCATAGGCCCGGCGCCCGGCGACGTGCCCGGCCACGACCAGCAGCAGAGCGGTGGCAACCGTCAGGCACAGAACCGCTATCCATCCGAAGTTGGCCCGTTGCGGCGGGGTATCGGCGCTGTCGCCGCGAAGGTCGGGACCGATAACGGCCGAGACGAATCGTATCCCGGCCCGGAGCGGGTTGATCCTGGCTCCCGCCGTCAAATGAGCTTGCATCATCAGGCTCATGCCTCCGCTGCAGGAGCCCGCGGCATCAGGCAGCCGGGGGGCAAGCGGACCGTGGATCGGCTGCTCAGGACCTCACAATAAACGTCGCTCAGCGCTCGCGCGCAGGCATCCCAGTCGGGCAGCGCCAAATCCGGGACCTCCCGATGGGCCTCCAGTTCCTCGGCCATGGCGGCGGCCAGCTCTTCCGGACCCGCGTTGCACGGAATCGCTCGGCACAGGCCATTTGCGGCCAGCTCCCGCAGACCGGACGTGTCGCTGACAAGAACTGGACGGCGCAGCGCCAGCGCTTCCATCACGGCGACCGGATGAGCTTCGTAGTCGCTGAACAGGACGAATAGCGCGGCGCTCGCCAGGAGGTCAGCCATTTTCTGCCGGTCGGATCCGGGGATGCTCGCGATAGTGACCCGCTTCTCGAGGCCGAGTGTCGCTACGAGGCGCCGCAATTCTCCCTCATACGGGCCTGTTCCGACGACGTGCAGTCGCGCGTCTGGCACCCGGCGGATCAGTTCGGGCAAGGCCGCAATTGCCCGGTGATGGCCCTTGTAGCGCTCCAGCCTGCCGCCCGAGACGATCAGGTGCGGATCGACCTTAACGCTGGGGCTCGCAGCGGGCATTGCGGCGCCATTCGGGATGACAACAAACCGCTCCCGCGGCACGCGCATCCTGGCGCTGAAGAAGTTGGCCTCGAATTCGGAGACGCCAATCAACCGCGCGGCCCGGGCCACCAGCGGCCGGAGCAGCGCGTGCTGCGTGCCGCGCACGGCGTTGCGCAGCCGGGAGGAATGCCCGCCGCTGTGGAAGGTCAGGATCAACGGCAGGTTTCCGCGGATCGCCGCGAGCAGCCCGATCGGCGCCACGAAGGTGTTGTAACCTTGGAAATGGATCAGATCCCAAGCCCCGCGCCGGATCGCGCTATAGATGCCGGGCGCGACATAGAGGTCCAGCTTCCTCGGCCAGGCCGGTACTCGCTGCACCCGCATGCCGCTCACCTCCTCCTCGACCGGCAACTCCCCCGAAGAATCGGTGGTCAGCACGTCGACCGTGTGGCCGCGCGCCACCAAGCGGGGACCGACTTCCTGGATGTGAGTTTCGATGCCGCCCATGAGGGGATAGCAGCGAGCGGCAACCATCAGAATTCGCATCAGGTCTGTCCACCGACAACACAGGCTGTCGCGCTCTGCCTGCGCTGTTGATGCACCCTCTCGCGCAGGATGGTTTTCAGGACGCGCCAGCCGTCCGGCATGGCGCGCAGATGGCTCACACCGCTGATACGCGGAGCCTCGAAACTCGCCACCTCGACGATATTGAGGTGGTTCTTCAAGGCCCGCACGTTGATGAGTGTCTCGATCTCGAACCCATCACAATCGCAGTCCAGCGTGGCGACGTGCTTGGTCCAAAAGGCTATGTATCCGTAGCATAGATCGGAGAACCAACCGCCATAGAGCAGCCGCACGAACAGGGTCAGCCCCTTATTGCCGAACATCCGAAACAGCGACATGTCGTCGGTGCCTGCGCCCTGGATAAAGCGTGAACCCTTGACGAGATCCGCGCCGGCCATCAGCGCACTGACAAAGACGATCGCCTCTTCCGGCACCATGGAGCCGTCGGCGTCCAGCATGACGATGATTTCGCCTGTGGCGGCCAGGAATCCCGCTTGCAGTGCAGCACCCTTGCCCCGCCGGGGCTCCATGACAACCTTCACGTCCTCGCGCAGGCGGCGCGCAACCGCGACTGTGTCGTCCGTCGAACGACCATCCACGATAATGACCTCATGCGCCCAGTTGGGGATGCGCGGCAGAAGCCAAGGGAGGTTTTCGGCTTCGTTGAGCGTCGGGACGATAAAGCTCACTCGTGGCAGAGTCAGCGACCGCCGCAGCGCGACACTGATTGGATCAGCCGCCGACACAGCAGTGCCGTGGGCGACGATGCTGGAGACAGGGGCATTCATGCCAGCACCGTGCGGTCGAGCCGTCGAACCTGTAGCGAAGGTTGGAAGCGAGCCAGGACTGCCGACCAGTCTCGGACGAGAGGACGGGTCCCGGATACAAAGCGGCACAGAGGACCGAAGTCGTTCGCGGCGGAGGGACGGATGAAATCCAAATTCCGGTGCTCCACGCGGCGCGCATGCGAATGCGCCGCCAGCGACAGGCCGTAAGTGCCCGCTTCAATGGCAGCCACATCCCTGGATGTGCTTATCCTAAGCATATGCGGACTCCCCGAAATAATTGAACGAAGATGAAATGAAAGAATATTGCGAGACAAAAAAGAATTTACCCCCGACTTTTAGTCTCATCAATGTGAAGTCTATTAATTAGCCTCAGCAATAGAAAGAACAATATATGGTTATAAAGCACAAATAGGTGATTAACTCTTTGTGGTTATCCCTTCAGGTTATTTCCATCGCGTACCACCACCGCGGATAACAGGGCAGCAGCACCGGTGACCTTCAGCAGCTGTGTTGGCAGCGTTGCCAAACCCGTTTGGACCTCAGGGGCCACCTTCAACGCCAGCGAGGACATTCATCGACCCGACAGCCTGCACTTAGCTCACAAGCGTCAAGTTCGCCCGAGTGGGCGATGCAGAAGGCAGTGAAGGTCGGCCGGCCCGATGAATGAACGTCCAACAACGCCGACATTGCCACTGGCCAGAAGCTGCGACGTGCAGGTCGGTTCGCTGCTTCACTCGGCCGTCTTCCGAGGTACTACTTTCTCTGTGCCCGAGAAGGGTCGAGCGCGCCCGGGCCTTCGCGGGGGTACCTTTTGCTAGACCAGTTGGCAGTGGGTGGCTAAACCGGACGCGAGACCGGCCAGGAGAGGGGCTGCCCATGCGGTTCCGAGACCGGCGCATCGGATACAAGCAACCGATACGAGGTCGTGACCTCTCGCAGACCCCCGATATGACCGAACAAATCGATCGCCTCCAGGCCGGACCGCCGGTTGTAGGTGTGGCATCCGAAGGCTCCGGACCTAATGCGACCGACCGGTGTCTGGGCAAATTCCAACTCTCCGAGCGCATCGATCCGGCAGAACGTCACCGCGCCCCCATAGCCGCGCGAGCAGTCTTGGACCGGGCGTAGCGTCCGTCCGCCGTGTCGGATGACGGCGCCTGCGGGGCGGCTGAGCGTGGCATCGATCAGGACGGGGTTTGCGGCATAAGGCGTCCAAGACCCGGTCAGGCTCTCGGCACGGTAGAGGCTGAGGACATCCCAGGACGTGGACCTCCACACCCTGAGGCTGACGAAAAACAAGAAACCACCCTTGTGGCAGAGCGGCGTGGTGTCGTAGCCCTCGATGCCCTCGATGAGGCAGGCCTCCCGTGTCCACCGGTACGGGAATTCCACTGCCCTGTAGAGACAGACATTCCTGGCCGCCGCCGATTCGGGGATCATCCAGATCTGTCCGTCCTGCTCGAACACAAACGGGTACGAGAGGTGATGCGGTTCCTCCACGACGATCTGGGGTGCGCCGGCGGTCCCGTTCCGGTCCACTGCCACGACCGCAATGCACCCCCGGTTCTTCGAGTAGAGGTACTTTTCGACAAAGATGAAATCCTGCCCCTGGTGCCGGAATGGGAACGGGTCGGCAAGGTAGCTGTCGGCCTTTCCGGTGAGCACCCGGAAGGCTGCTTCGCCTTTGTCGAGCAGGCTGGCCGATTCATCGAAGCGCCAGCCAATCGCCCACGTCCTGCCGCCTCTTGCCAGCATGTCCAAGAATCTGATTGCCTTTGATGTCACTGTGCGTGTCGCTTTTGCAAGGGCCGGAAATGCGCCGAGCGAAGGCGAGGCCGTGCGTGGGCCGGGGACACCGAACGCAGCTGAACCGGTTTCCTCGCGCAAGGCTTTTAGGATCAGCGCCACAGCGCAGGAGAGGACGCTATCGAGGCTCGCTGCAAATACTTCACGGTCAACACTGGCCGGACGCGCCATCCACGGCTGCGACGGGCGCGCCGTGTCGTGCAGGTCAACGAGAAGGTCCTGATCGTTCGCCAAGGCCGCCATGATTCCGATCTCGCCGGGTACACCGTTGAAGAGCGGCGTCAGCACGCGCCGCCCTGACGGGAGGGGCTCCTCTCCGCTCAAATCGATCACCACGTCCACTTCGTCGGCCGGAGGGGGCGGCAGGGACCGCAGCGCCGCCTCGACGGGGTCGGTGGCGCCGTTGGCGCCTAAGCCATAGACTAGTCTTTCGAGTTCGAGCAGCAGACGGAAGATCAACGGCAGCGGACGGTAGCCGGCCGCGAAAGCGCAGGAGACATCGTTGCCGGGCACTTCAGCAAGCGCCTCCGCCAGCCACAGATGCCAGCGTAGCGGCCGCGACGGATCGACACTCAAGCAAATGCGCATTGTGATTCTCGCGGCGGATTAAACAAGACCACAGCTTTGACGAAAACCACCCCCCCGATCGAGGCGCCTAGCCAACTCTCCGCCGCGGCCCCGCGAGCCAGGCGAGGCAGATAAAGAGCCACAGCGCGAGAAAATTTCCTACTCGTTACCGCCGCGGGGACTCGCCAATTCGAGGAGCCGAATCCTTGGTTGGGAGCGATGTCTGACAGCACAGGTCCATACTCGAGCGACCGGAATGGGCTAAGCACACTATGCCCGAACAACGACGGGCCGTGCGAGGTCAGAGGAGGTAATCCTTCGGGGCTGTTGCACTCGGCGCCAGGCGAGAGCCACAGTCCCGGATGATCGTCGACTGGCAACGAGTGAAATATGGGCTGCGCAACGCCGGACTGCGTGTGCTGGTGTTCGCGTTGCTGTTTATTCCGGCAGCCGTGAGCGCGGCGGACAACTTGCCGCCAGCGTCCTTCATCAGGACTTCCGGCACCGCGTTTACGGTCGATGGCAAGCCATTTTTTGTGGCCGGCGTGAACAACCACTATGTCACTTTCGGGTCGCAGGACGAAGTCATCCGCGTTCTCGATGACGCGGTGGCCATGGGGGCCAACGTGGTTCGTATCTTCCTCCAGCCAGTGATCGGATCGCTCGACGGAAGCACTGCTACGATCTGGAACTGGCGGCTTGAGGCCGATGCCAGTGATCTCGCGGTGAGAGGAATGTACCTGCTCTCTTGGGACCCTGGCGAGAACGGAATGGCGATCAATGATGGCGCGAACGGCATGCAGAAGATTGATTTCCTCGTCGCCGAAGCCGGCAAGCGACGCCTCAGGCTCATCATCGCCTTCCTGGATTTCTGGGCCTACACGGGTGGCGCCCAGCAGATGCGGGCTTGGTATGGGAGCCAAGACCAGTCCACGTTTTTCTTCGATGACCCCCGGACGAAACGGGATTACAGGACCTGGGTCCGCCACGTCGTGCAGCGCGTCAACCTGCTAACCGGACTTGCCTACCGGGACGATCCAACGATTATGGCCTGGGAGCTGATGAACGAAGGTAATGCACGCCCAGAGGCTTTGCGGCTGGCCTGGACTGCCGAAATGTCGGCCTACGTGAAGTCCCTCGATTCCAATCACCTTGTCAGCTCAGGGCACGCCAACGTTTCCGAGAAGCTGTCCGATTTGACGATCCCAACTCTCGATTTCGGGACCTGGCACGGCTACCCGCTCTACTACAACCTCACAGTCCAGCAATTTGACGACCAGATTACCGAATTTTGCCAACTGGCGGCCCGAGCCAATAAGCCGGTCCTTCTGGAGGAATTCGGCTATGCCCGCTCTAATCGGGACTCCGCCGATGCTTACGCCATATGGCTCGATACGCTCGCCCGCGATCCCCGGTGCGCTGGCTGGATCGTGTGGCGGCTGGCGTCGCGGCAGGACAGCGGAGGCTACCCCGCCGACGAACACGACCAGTTCGATATCCGCAATGACGGAAGCGTGATTTGGAACATCCTCAAAGCCGCAACGGCCCGGGCGGCGCCGACCCGCGAGACCCGCCCGGCCTCAGAAGCCGTCCGGGAAGCCCCATGACCGAAGCCTCCGTCGTGATCTGCGCGCACACTCTTGACCGCTGGGAAGAGTTGAAGCGTGCGGTCGGGTCCGTCCGCACCCAAACGCCTGCCGCGCGTGAAATCGTCGTGGTCGTGGACAACAACGAGGCCTTGTTAGAGCGCGCCGCGCGCGAGATTGCCGGCGTGACCGTCCTCGCCAATGCCAGGCAACCGGGCTTGTCGGGCGGGCGCATGACAGGGGCGGAATACAGCACGTCCCCGGTGATCGCCTTCCTCGATGATGACGCCATCGCCGACCCGCACTGGCTGGAGGAGCTGTTGGAGGCTTATCGGGATCCAGCCGTGTTGGGCGCCGGCGGCCCGGTTGAGCCGCTGTGGCAAGTGCCGCCGCCCTCCTGGTTTCCCGCCGAATTCCACTGGGTGGTGGGCTGCACCTACGCCGGCATGCACGTGCGGGACGGGCGCATCCGCAACCCGATCGGGGCCAACATGTCGGTGCGCGCCGACGTGCTGCGGCGCGCCGGTGGCTTCGCGCCGGATCTCGGGCGCCGCAAGCTCGGGTTCTCCGTCAGCGGCCGAGCAAGGATCGGCGGTAAGGCTGAGAGCTGCGAGGAGACGGAATTCTGCATCCGGGCCGCCAGCCTATACCCTGGAGGCTATTGGGCGTATCGGACAGCGGCGCGTGTGTTGCACGCTGTTCCGGTCCAGCGCACCACGTGGAAATACTTCGTCCACCGCTGCCTCGTCGAGGGCACCGCCAAGGCAGTGTTGAGGGGTCTCGCAGGGTCCAAAGACGGCCTCGGAGCCGAAGGGCGCTACGTCCGGGAGGTGCTGCCGCGCGCCGTGGCGAACGACCTGACGGCGGCCATGCGGGGCAAGGTCGGCGCCGCCCGCCGGGCCGGGGCGATCATGGCGGGCTTTGCCCTTACTGCGTTCGCCTATGCCACGACGCGCCTCGGCGGGGCCGCCGAGGCCTTGTCACAGCATCTGCTATCACGGGTCCGAGGCTGGAGAGCCTAGCCGGCGCCGAGCAGGCATTGCAGGCAAACGGTTTGGCCGACAGGAAAATCTCGCAGATGCCTTGTTGACCGCCGGCGCTGGCGATATCGAGAGCGTCAATCTGCCAGTCCAAAGCGCATCGTCCGGCGATTTTCGTGCACCCTCACCCGGCGCGCGACCCATCGCATGTGACCCATAGGGAATCAAATTTCGGCGTTCCACAGCGAGGCTGACCGTTGGAATGTCGTCGCCGGTCGGGACAAGCGATGCCGAATTATCGTGTCTACGGTCTGGACGAACACCGCCAGCTTGCGGGCGGGGTCACCTTGCTTGCACAGGCCACGACGCGGCGAAAGAGCACGCCAGGCGGTTAGCAGACGGCCACAAGCTGGAGCTTTGGCGACCGGTTGCGCAGCTCAAATTTGACAATCCGCGGGGCCCCGCGCGGCGACGAAGCGCCCTCACGCCTTAGTGCCACGTTCCGCCATTTCGACAAGCCGCACCGCCTATATTAGAAGGTGTTAATAAGTTATCGCCCAGCCTCATTCTCGCCGCAAACGGTAGTAGGCTCGCGTACATCGTCCACGAATGATCCATTCATGTGGGTACAAGACGGTGTGTGGATAAGCAAGAAGGTCGAGATCCCTGCGTGTTACTTATAGCGCGGGTGAAATGACAACAAAAATACGCAATGAACTAAGGATTAACCATTGTTTTTACTAAGCGGCAGGCTTGAGGTGCTGGAAGAGCTGCGCTCGACTTCAATCCGGCTGCGGCTCAAACCGTTGAACACCTTGCGTGCGTCGGCAGCGACACCGTTTTCAAGGAATGGCCTGATGAGTATTCCCGTCGACAAACTCTCCTTCGATGGCGAGTTCAACTTAAGCTCGCTCGACGATAAGTCGCGCGCGAGGACTTCCAAAGCTCCGCTACTTTGAAATCCGTTCGCGGTGTCCAACTGCGAGCATGCGACATGTCGCGCGCCTGGCGATGCGCGGCAGTGGAATTCCCTGTTTTCAACGCCAAATAAGGATCACTGAATGGCTCTTTCCGCACCCGCAGGCTTTGCCTCTAGCGACCTCGTCTTCGAGGAAAACTTCTCCGGTACGGCGCTCGACAGCACTTGGCATTCCTACATCACCAGCAATGCCGCCAATGGCTGGCCATGGAATAGCGATGGATCAGGAGGAAGCACCCCGGGCGGGCCGTATGAAGCCGATTATGATAAGCCGAGCCAAGTGTCCGTGAGCAACGGGCAGTTGGATCTGACGGCGGTCAAGCAGCCCATCAGCGGCATAAATCAGGGGACGACACAAACATTTCCGATCACGTCCGGCGTAGTCAGCAGCTATGGCAACTTCGAATTCAATGGCGGCTATCTTCAGATCAGCATGAAGGCGCCGAGTGGCGACGGCGCATGGCCAGCCCTCTGGCTGATGCCCGGCCAAGGCGCCGGCAGCAGCGGCGACAATTTTGAGATCGATATGCAGGAGGGTGGATATAGCGGGTCGGGGCCGGCAAACCAGATGTTCTCCGGGCACATCCACTCGCCGTCAGGGACGGTCAGCGGCGGCCTGGTCGACAGCGGCATCGACCTCACGGCGGGCTTCCACACGTACGGCATCAACTGGGATCCCGGTCAGTCGATCACCTGGTATCTCGACGGGAAACAGATGGCGCAAGTGACCAGCGCACAGGCCGAGATCCCGAATGAACCGATGCAATTGATCATGAACAATGGGGTCGCGAATTCGAACGCCAGCGGATGGCATACGACTCTGGACAGTTCGACCCCTTCGTCGATGCAGATGCAGATCGATGAGGTTCAGCTCTATCAAAAGGCAGGCAGCGGCGACACCGTCACGGGTGCGAACGTCACTCCCTCAACCACTGGCTCGACCGGGACCGAGACTGGGTCTGGGACCGGGACGGTCCCTTCTTCCGACGGCACCAGCGATGGCACTTTATACGGAACCAGCGGCGCCGATGTATTCCACGGAACCAGCGGCCACACGATGATCGGCTATGGCGGCAACGACACCTACTATGTCGATAATGCCAACGAGAAGGTAGTCGAGGCAGTGGGCGGCGGCAACGACAGTGTGATCGCCTCGGTGAGCTATGCGCTTTCGGCCGGCTCGGAGATCGAGCATCTCGCCACCAACAACCCGTCCGACACGAAGGCGATAACCCTCACCGGCAACGAGTTCGGCCAGACCATCCAGGGCAATGCCGGCAACAATGTCATCAACGGCGGGCTCGGCGCCGACGTCTTGACCGGTTACGGAGGCCACGATGCCTTCTCGTTCAATACTGCTCTTGGAGCCGGCAATGTCGATAAGATCACCGACTTCAAGCGCTCCCAGGACACGTTCCATCTCAGCGATACCGTTTTTGCCGGGCTTCAGCCGGGAGGGCTTCCATCCAAAGCTTTCTTTGTTGGTGCAGCCGCGCATGACAGTTCCGATCATATCATCTACAACAGTGAAACCGGGGCGCTCTCTTTCGACAGTGACGGGGCCGGCGGCGCATCTCAAATACAGTTCGCCACCCTTTCTCCACATCTCTCGCTTGGCGCAGCCTCATTCTATGTGACCTGAAGGAACGCGGGGCTGCCGTGGCCAAACAAGGACTGGATAAACAGCACCTCAAAGCCATGATCCCGAACCGAAGTCAGCGTAGCAAAAGGCGGGAGCCCGGTTTTCGGAGAAGATCTGCTCAAGCAAAAGAGATGGGCTCCATCCCGATGCCATCGGGATGGAGCAGGCTCTAGTTGTGAGCTTTCTGTAGTTGCCATTCGGACCGAACCGAGGAGACTGGAGTTACCAAGCTTTGGGTCCGAATGAACATCCCAGACTGGCACACGCAGCATCGTCAGCTACTTTCTCTCGCCAATGATGCAATACAAGCAGGAAACACTGCGAGAGCGGTAAGAAGCCGGTTTGCAGAGAAAGTTTGCCCTCCGGTTTCAACTCAAGAGCGCCGCAATCTTGTCGAGGCGCAGCCGAAGCATGCGATACGTCAAAGGCGGGAAGCGGTCGGCTCGAAGCTGGATGACCAAAGCCGGTTGTGGAAGGTCGAACTGCAACAACTCGCTCGCGAGACAGGCCTCGCGCTCCATGTTGCATCACCATCCGACGGGCACATCGACCTGGAGCAACATCGAACACCCCTGGTTCTGCCGCAGCACGCCAACCTGACGCGGACGGCGCCCTCCTCGATCGCGTAGCCAGGCGCGCGGTCGATTCCGTGACCGACGAAAAAGAGAGCAAGTGAACGATGTCGAGATGGAGGCGCTCGCCATCCAACGCGACGCATTTACCCGGAATGGAACTACACTATCCGCCCGAGATCATTGACCAATCGGAGCAGTTCACGGGTCCTAGCCCGAGCTCCTCCCCTGCGCAATAAAGACCAATGCTTGCAGGTGACGCCGATTTGGGAAACTATTGACCGCGCGAAGCCTCTCACGCGGTTGAGGGGCTCAGGCTGCCGCAGCTGAATTCGTGCCGATCTCTAAAACAGACCTCGTTCTGCTGGGAAATACAAGTGCTGACGTCGCGGCGCTCATTCCTGAAGCTCTTTGGCGCCGTGTCGCTCGCGGCATTTGGTCTGGCGAGTTATGCCATCGCGATTGAGCCTCGGTTTCAACTGCGTGTCACTCACTACAAGCTCCTTCCGCCGCGCTGGCCGACCACTGCCAAGCCCCTGCGTATCGTCGTGGTCGCTGACATCCACGCCTGCGAGCCTTGGATGCCGGTTTCCAGGATCGACGAGATCGTCGGTGTTGCGAATAGCCTGCAGCCCGATATCCTCCTTCTCCTTGGCGACTATGTGATGGGCGTGCTGCCGCACTATGCCACAGGGATCGTGCCCGACACTGTTTGGGGCAATTCACTTTCGAAACTTTCCGCGCCACTCGGCTGCCACGCCATTCTCGGCAACCACGACTGGTGGCACGGTGTCGATAGCGTCCGCGCAGCCCTCGTCGACAATGGCATTCCGGTCCTCGAGAACACCGCCACGCTCATCCGTCAGCAGGATGGCCCAGCATTCTGGCTCGCGGGTCTTGGCGACCAGTGGGCCATGCAGTTTTCTCGCGGCGTTTACAAGGGCGTCGACGATCTGCCTGGAACAATGGCCGCAATACCCGACGACGGCAATCCGATCTTGCTCCTTGCGCATGAACCGGACATCTTCATTACTGTCCCTGACCGTGTCAGCCTGACGTTATGCGGCCATACACATGGTGGACAGGTGCGATTGCCATTCATCGGCCCCCCCATCATCAATTCAGCCTACGGACAGCGCTTCGCCTATGGGCATGTCGTCGAGGGTGGGCGGCACATGATCGTATCCGGGGGTTTGGGCGTATCGTGGCTGCCGGTGCGCTTCGGTGTGTCGCCGGAGATCATAGTCGTCGATATCGGCGCGAAAAACTCTGGTCCTGTCGGCGAATGACATCTGCTGTCCCAGACAGACCTGCCGTCCGCGGACCGTTCCGCGGTATTGATGGTCGTGTACATGCAGTCGGGGTTTCGCCGTGTTCCCATCGCCCCCCAAAGACGAACGCGGCACCGTCCATCATCCTTTCTCCGAACGGGCGGAGTTCGGCGGATAGCTCTCGATTCCCACTAGAATGTCTTCAAGACGCCGAGCCAGGCGTTCGAAACACCTTTCTTCGACATTGTCGGGGAAGGGAAACCTGAATGCGGTCAGCGGCACCTTGCACCCATCCTTGTCGTTTGCGCCCGAGCAGAACGCATCTTGGAGAATGCAAATGGCCATGCTTGCACGAGACCTCCTTTCGGCCATCGGCGGGCATACTCCTATTGGATGAGGCGGCGCGAACCAGCGTTTTAGGACTACTCCAATTCCTGAAGGGGCCTGCGCCCGGCAGCGTGCTAGGACTGTTGCGTGCAATAGCGGATCAAAACCGTGACCCTGGACATAGTCGGCCAAGCCAGGCCGGACACATTCGTCTTTGAAAGCAGTGCTCTCATCAAAGCCACTGGCTTTCGGGAATACGACGCGCGCTGGTGGTTCGGCCATCCAGACCGGGAGAAAAAGCCCGAACTCAACCTGGTGGGCGTGCAGGCGATCGGCATGGCGCTTCGCACCTTGATCGGCCGAATAGGTGTAGTTCCCGACACCATCACTGGTCACTACTTCCGTAGCTGCCATCAAGAGGCGCGTTGCCAACCTCGTCGATGCCATAGCTGCCTTCGACAAGTCGGAGCATTTCTTCTTCAACCCGCCGATCGAGCGCGGCTAGGACGACGGGCTCGTCACGGCGAGAGCCGTTTGCGAGATGCTCGTCCGCAGCTTGGGCAAGACACTCGCGGACCTTTACCGAGATCTGCCGCTGACCTTCAGCACCCCGACAATGTCGCCCCACTGCCCAGAGGAGGTAAAATACGGCGTGGTCGCGATAGTTGCCGAGGAATTCACCAAAATGAGGGCGGACGGGATCGAGTTCGCTGGCCAGCCGCTGGCCAATCTCGTCACCATGAATGGGCTGCGTGTCGTTGCCCAAGACGGCACGTGGGGTCTGGTCAGGGCCTCGTCGAACAAGGCGGAAATTGTTGTCGTCGTGGAAAGCCCTGTCTCGCCGGAACGACGTCGCGAGATGTTCGAGGCTGTTGATGCCGTGCTGCGCCGCAGCCCCGAAGTCGGCGCCTACAATCGGACCTTTTGAGCACGAGGCTTGTTTTCATGACCGAACGGATCGTCAGTTTTGTCATGAGCGGGGGCGTCGGGTCACGGCTGTGGCCGCTCTCGCGCGAAGACAATCCCAAGCAATTCCACGACCTTTCGGGCGACGGCTCCATGCTCGCGAAGACTGTCCGACGCCTCAAGGCGCGGTCGGACGGCGAGACGCCGATCTATCTGATAGCCTCCGAACGGCATGCCGACCGCGTTATCTCGGACATCGGTCCGCTCGGCCTGAACGGCGGCAGCCCGATTTTCGAACCCGTCGGCCGCAATACCGCCGCTGCGGTGGCCATAGCCACCTTGCACACGATCTCCGAATATGGCGAGGACGCGCTTGTGCTCGTGGTCCCCTCCGACCATCAGATATCGACCGAAACGCAATTCTGGGAAACCGTCGAGGTGGGCATGCCTGCCGCCGATTCAGGCAGCATTGTCGTATTCGGCATCAAGCCGACGCATCCCGAAACCGGGTACGGTTACATCGAGGTTGCGGCAACTGGTGACGGAGTGGCCACCGTTTCACACTTTGTCGAAAAGCCCAATGCCGAGACGGCCCGCAACTATGTGTCGTCGGGAAGGTTCTACTGGAACGCCGGCATCTTCCTGTTTCGTGCCGACACGATGCGGAAGGCATTTCTCGACTTCCGGCCGGACATCTGGGACACCGCGGAACGGGCCCATAAGACTGCACGGACCGACGTCTCGGGCATCTACCTGCCCCAGGGCCTCTACTCGGCTGTCCCGTCGACGTCGATTGACTACGCCGTCATGGAGCATGCACGTGGCATCGCCATGGTTACGGCTTCCTTCCGCTGGAACGACCTCGGATCGTGGCAATCGCTGCTCGAAGCCAGCCCGACGGACCGCGACGGCAATGTCGTAATGGGCGACGTTGTCGCCATGGATTGCGGCAACTCCTATCTCCGGAGCCAGGGCAGACTGCTGACAGTCGTCGGAATGAAAAATGTGGCGGTGGTGACGACACCGGACGCGGTTTTCATCGCTCCTGTCAGCCACAGCCAGAATGTCAAGAAAGTCGTCGAACAACTCGAGAAGAGCGGACGACTCGAGACGAAGTTCACGCCGTCGGAAGACCGGGTCATCGTCAGCGGGTCATGGCGCAAGCGGGTCGAGCACTGGCTCTTCAACGAAACCCTGCCGCTGTGGTCCACTGCAGGTGTCGACGATGCGTATGGCGGCTTCCACGAGGCGCTCGGTTTCGATGCAAGGCCGTTGGACAAACCCAAGCGCATGCGGACGATGGCTCGCCAGATTTACGCGTTCGCGGTGGCCAAAGAACGCGGCTGGGTTGGACCGGCCGACAAGCTCATCGACCACGGCATCGAGTTCATCGCCAAACACGGCCGCACCGAACGCGGTGGCTGGGTGCGCACCCTTAATACCGATGGCAGCGTGGCTGACCCGACGGAGGACGCCTACGACCATTCCTGCGTGCTCCTGGCGCTTGCCCATGCTCACCGATGCGGCCATCAGGATGCCCTGCCGCTGGCACAAGAGACGTTCCATTTCATCGACACCCATCTCGAGGACGTCAGCCTGACCGGCTTCCTCGAGACCCCCGGTTGGAAGGGGGTGCGGTACTCGAACCCGCACATGCACATGCTGGAATCCTTCCTGGCTTGGCATGACGTCACCGGCGAGCGTGCATATCTCCGACGGGCGGCACGCGTCGTCGATCTCTTCCGGTGCCATTTTTTCGACCAGGAGAGCTGGACGCTTGGGGAACACTTCGACGTCAATTGGCTACCGTTGCCGGGAGACGAGGGACAGTGGACCGAACCAGGGCACCATTTCGAATGGGCTTCGCTCCTCGTCGAGTTCGCGCGGGCAAGCGGGCAGAAAGACTTGGCAGCCTACGCCAGGAAGCTCTATTCGTCGGCGATCGCCAGCGGATTGAACCGGGCCACGGGCCTGGCTTATGCAGCTGTGTCGCGGCAGGGAATTCCCTTCGACCGGCTCTCCCGCAGCTGGCCGCAATGCGAAGCCGTCAAGGCGGCCGTCGCGCTGGACTGCATCGACGGGCCTGATCTGAAACCTGAGATCGAAGCTCGTGTCGCCCGCCTCTTCAAATGGCATATCGATCCCGCACCGCTAGGCTTGTGGATCGACAGGATTGACGAGCGCGGAAGGTCACTGGCGACGGAGGTGCCCGCGAGCATTTTCTACCACCTCGTGACGGCCTTGATGCAGTATCTGGACAAGACCGGAGGGCAGATCGAACCTTTCCCGCTGCCAGCTTTAGATACGAGCAAAAGCGTTGCGATGCAGGGTTACGGCTGACCCAAGTGTCCGCCATAGCTCCGTGTTGGTCAAACGACCAATAACGAAACTAGTACAAGATCGGGAGGAATACCCATGAAAGTGACAATCCTGGGAAACTGTCCGCCCCATGCCTACAAGGGATTGATACAAGGCGCAGACCGAGAAGCTGCAATCAAGGCGGTTTTGGAAAGCGTTGGTGGCAAGGTATCCGGTATGATGTTTACTCGCGGCGCCTATGATATTGTCATCAATGCTGAGGTTCCGGACCAGGCCGATGGGATGGACCTAGCACTGGCGGTCCGGGCAAGCGGCTGGATAAACGACCTGGTTGTCCTCGAAGAACTCGACATGAATGCGGCGCTTGCAGCTGCCAAAAAGGCTGCCGGCGTTACAAGCCCGCCGGATGATTGGACTGGCTGTACATTGAAGGCAGAACGGTTCCGATTGAACGTGCCACGCTGCCAAGTCTCAAGTAAAGACACGCTGGGGTTTCGGAAAGCCGAAGCAGGCGAGGCATTGGTTCTGCTTCAATACCGCGCCGACAGCGAACGCGCCCGGCTCAGGGGGTCAGAAACGGAGGTCATGCCGAGTTAATTTTGGAATGTACACCCTACAGGGTGCGCTTGACGGATCGGCGAGGTCCGGTTTTGTAGAGTTTTCTTGTCGGAGCGTTTCTTTATCTAATCGGAGCGCGACAAGGCAATCGAGACCACATTGTCAGTATCTGTTTCAGGTAGCTCGAACAGCATTGGCAAAAATTGGCCGCTCGGGCGGCGTTCTCATGATCACCGTCCGTAAGTGTGAGCTCGGACTTTACAACTTTCCAGGATACCTATGGCCCCGACGCAGCGGGTGGAGCTATCCGTCACTTCCCTACACCCTGTGCGCCGCCACCAACCTCGCGTAGAAAGCCACTGGCCTAACCCGGCCCTGCGAGGCGAGAAACTCCATGCGAATAGTGTTGCCTGTCCTGTTGCTCGGCGCCGCCCTCGCCAGCCTGTCGCCCGCCAAGGCAGCGGCGAGCGATTGCGGCGATGCCGCCGCGCTGGTGCAGCAGGCCTACCCCAAGGCCCGAAAGAGCGCCGACGGCACCTCGTTCACGCTTGAACCTCATACCAGCATCACCTCAACGCTCCCGGAGAGCGAAGCGCCATTTGGCCTGGTCTGCAAGATTTGGCCCGCCCATGTCGACCTGCTGTTGGTCGCAGTGCCGCTGATTGACAGGGCTAACTGCGACCACCTGCATGTCGGCGATATCGAGCTTCTGGTCGTCGATAGAAAGAGCCTGCGGGTGCGCCAGCGCCTGCTCCAGCCCGGTCTGATGACCGATGACGCGATTGTCATCGAGAAGGTGGACTTCGACACCGGCCGCTATGCACTGGCCCCTGGGATAACCGCCTTCGGCCTGAGCATCGAACTGGCACACCATTCGCTGACCGCTCCCTTCACCGAAACCGACCTGCGGCTCTACGCTATCACCGGCGATACGCTACGCGTGGTGCTCGACGGCCTCGTGGTGGCCGGCCATAGCGGCGATAGCGATGGTAGTTGCGCCGGATACTTTCATTCAAGCCAGATCAGCCTGGCGATGAGCCCGGCGAGCCATCAGGGCTATCACGATATCACCGCGGTTGAGCGGACGAATACCGATAATCCGTCCCCCGATCAGAATGGCGAATGCCAGTCCCATCCTGGCAAGCCTGTGAAGCGTACCTACCGGCTGCGCTATGACGGCAGCCGCTATGCGGTTCCCGCGGCACTCAAGGTGATGGGGTTGTGAGGCGGCCGCACACGTCCCTGCCTTGGTTCGTCAATGTCATCAATTCCAGTTGAACGGGTATCGACCGTTAATTCTCTCGTGGTAGGAGGCGCTCAAGGGGGCTCTTCTCAAAGGAGCTGATGATTTGTGGTGGTCAAGATTCAAAAGGGGTTTTGCCGGAACGTGGGACGACAGACTTGACGGGCTATTCTCCGCAAAGGTCGACTACGCCGGAAAATCCATTCTCGATGTTGGCTGCAATATGGGTGTTGTCGCCTATGAGATATCCAAGCTGAAACCCAGCTCGATCCACGGGATCGACATTGCCAAGCCGCATATCGAGACTGCAAAGATGTTGTTGAGCGGCTCCCCGGTGCATGCCCGGTTCGATCGCCTGAATCTTGGCAGCCGGCGCCTCGGCAATATCCTTCTACCGAAATACGATATCGTCCTGCTGCTGGCCGTCTATCAGCACATGCAACGCAACATCGGCCCGGGCAAGGCGCGAAGGGTGCTTTCCAATATTGTGAGGCGCACCTCGAACGTTGTCGCCCGCGTTCCGCCTGGAACAGATGGCGAATTCATCGAAACGCTTTCTGACGAGGGGTTCCAGGTCAAGAGCACTCACACATCACCTCTTGGCAGTCATGTGCTCGTGCTTGAGAAACCTGCCTTCGGAAATCCGCAGCCATGATGACACATTGCTTGTGGTAATCTGCCTCTTCAACATCCCATGTGCCAGCAGCGGGCGCAGACCCGCTGCCTGCCTGCAACTCGCCCGGGCAACGCCGATTCGCCGGCAGAAAGCATCTTGCGGATGGACCTCGCGACAATGCCGTTGATATTGAGGGCCGCGGCTGCGGTGTTCTCTGCCACTGCCTTGACAGAATGGATGCGCCCGTTGGCGTAGGTGACGAATACCAATTGGGCCGTCACGGCGAGAGCACTGGCCGTCCCGCCTGCCCTCAGAGCGGCGCCAGTGTCGAAATTCAGCCATGTGCGCTATCAGCTCGCAGGCGCCCGTCCAGCGCTCTTCTGGCTCAGGGCGCCGGGCGAGTGAACAGGGTTCGGAATAGCTCCTCAGCACGCCGCAGTCCTTCATCTGTCAGAACCACCGACTTCGCCTTGTTTGCCGGACTCGCGATCAGCCCCTTCTCGTGCAAGCGATCCAGAGCATTCCAATCCAACCCCTTCCAGGCGCGCCTCTCTTCATGCAGCGTCAGCCAAAGCAGGCCCATAACGGCATCGTCGATCTTGTCGGTGTCGATCTCCATGCAAGCAGTTTAACACGCGAAAGCTGCTGCCACGATCCACACCGGATGGTTACTCCCTGCCACGAGCGTTCGCCTGAAAACAAGTGCCTCACTCAGGCGTCGCATCCGCGACGGCGTCAACGGGGGCGACGAGCCGGGACGGGATTGGAGTCATCATGATGCCTAAGGGGCCGTGGCAGCGCTGCCGCTGGCAATGAAATGCGAATTGGCGAAATCCTCGTCTTCGCTCAGGTTGCGCTTACCGCAGTCGAGCGGCGCACCATTCAGGTGCGCGTCATGCTGCCGGCAGCGCGCGTCACCCCGCCGCGGTGTCCCATTCCATAGCGCGACCGACGCGCGGAGACGTTTCGCGGGACGCTTTCTTTTCCGACGCGCTCTCCGGCCGCAGAAGTCCCAACCTTGCCAGAGGTGAATTTTTTGACCCTGAGCGGTATCGCGGAGCGCATTCCGGGCCACAACCGACGTTGCGACATCTACTTCCCTGATTCACCGCCCGTCCAGCGCCAGAATGCGAAATCCGCTGTGAGCGGTCGGGGCTTCGCAACAACCGCTCAAGGTCGTTCCGACATTGCAGGGCTGACGTGTTTTCATCGAGCCAAGACTGACTCTGGTACCGTGCCGGGAATGAGCTATAGTTCACATACTAAGACGGCCGGGCGCTTGCACAATGGCTGGACTGGGTGAACAGATTGCGCGTCAGCAGCGCACCATGGGACCGCTCCTGGTGGCGGCAGTGGTCATCGGCCTTGTCGGTCTGCCCGTCGCAGCCTGGCTCGACCTCCGAGACCTATCGGAACGGATGCTGCGCAGGCAAGCCAGCGAAATCAGCCGCATCATCGACGAAATGCGCGGATTCTACGGCAGCGACGTCGTGGGACGCGTGCTGCAAGCTAACGGCGTTGTGACCGCGACGCACAACTACCGGGACGTGCCAGGCGCGATCCCTATTCCAGCAACCCTCTCGATCGAACTCGGCAAGCGCATCAGCGCTCACGACGGCTCGGTCAAATATCGGTTCGTCTCGGATCTGCCTTTCAAAGGTCGCGCGCCCCACCAGCTCGATGCGTTCGAGCGGAATGCAATCTTGGCTTTGCGCGCCAACCCGAAGGAGCCGATCATCGAGGTCTCGGGTTCACTGTTTGACCGGCAGGTCCGCGCCGCGGCCCCTGTCATAATGGGACAAGTCTGCGTGACCTGCCATAACTCACACCCGGACAGCCCCAAGACGGACTGGAAGGTAGGGGATGTCCGAGGGATCCAGGAGATATCAGTCAATCAGCCTATCGCTGCGAACGTGCTAACCTTCAAGTATCTGCTCCTATATTTCGGTTTCGCGGCGGCGGCGGGCCTGACGTTCATTCTCCTGCAGCGTCGGCAGTCCGCGTTGGTTCAGGGCATCAACAAGGAGCTTTCGGAGGCAAACGACTTCCTGGCCGCGATTTCATTGAAGATCGCCAAATACCTTTCGCCTCAAATCTACAAAAGCATCTTCAGCGGCCAGAAGGACGTCACCATCGCGACCGAGCGCAAGAAACTCACGATCTTTTTCTCCGACGTCAAGGATTTCACCGCGATCGTGGAACGGCTCCAGCCCGAGGACCTGACGCTTCTCCTCAACGAGTACTTCACCGAGATGTCGACGATCGCACTCAAACACGGCGGCACCGTCGATAAGTTCATCGGCGACGCGCTTCTTGTGTTCTTCGGAGACCCCGAGACGCAAGGCGTCGAGGAAGACGCGAGAGCCTGCTTGCGCATGGCTGTCGACATGCAGCGTCGGGTGGAGCAGTTGAACAGGGTGTGGCATGACCGCGGAGTTGAACGGCCCTTCCGAGCTCGCATGGGCATCAACACGGGCTATTGCAATGTTGGGAACTTCGGTTCCGATGATCGGATGGACTACACGATCATTGGAGCCGAGGCGAACTTGGCGGCCCGGCTGCAGTCGATTGCCGAGCCCGGCGGCATCTGCCTTAGCTATGAGACTTACGCGCTGGTGCGCGACCTTGTCCGGGCGCGTCCATTGGCACCGATAGCCATGAAGGGGATCAGCCGGGAGGTTGTCCCCTACGAAGTTGAGGGCCTCCTGGGTGAACTCGCCCAGCGCCCTCAGGTCATCAGCGAGCATGCGACTGGTCTCGACTTGTTCCTCGATGTTGAGGCAATCGACGAGAACGGGGTGGAGCGGGCGAAGAAACGACTTTCGGAGGCGCTCCTGGCCTTAACCATCCGAAGCAAGCCCGCCGCACTTTAGGTTCTTGAACGTGATCCAATCTGGACCGTGGCCAGCCAAGTAAAGTCCGGTTCAACACCGTTCAGGCGCGCCGGGTCCCGGCCAGGAGGTTCGCGCATCATCCTCGTTGGTCATCAGCGCCGTCAGGGCCGAGGCGTCGGTGAACATCAGTCATTCTCGTACAGGCTGTCGCGAAACGCCTTGTCGGCGGGCCTGCCGTGATCAGGCTTGCCCCGGGCTCGCAGATCACGGCAGAACCTGACGCCGATCTCTACGAGGGACGCTCTAGCCTGTTCGCGCTCAAGCTCATGCTTGAGCGCGGCATGGACGGCCTCTGTCAGACCAGTCCTCTTAACTGCGGCGAGCCGGCGGGCCAGTGCGTCGGTCTCGGGATTTTTGATGTGGAACGCCATCACTCGCTCGTATAGCCGTTCAAGTGTATCGGTATATGGCACACCGTGTGAAGGTCCGGGGAGCGTCGACCGGAAGGGGCACCAACGGAATCGGCCACGCCAACCGACCGAGTTGGTGGCTGCGCCTCGCTTGCCGCAGGCTGGATGGGGACGGTAACCCTGTTGTTTACAGACCCCGAGCATATGTGATCGGTAAGCGGCGTTTCCGGATACCTTTCGGGAGTGGCCGCGATCTGTGAGGTTGCCGATCCTGTGTTGGGATTGGAGATCGGCTTGGGTCTGGACTTGACCGGGGCTCGACGAGTCGCTGGCTGAGATGGCCGGTCTGCTCGATATCACGGTCGATGCCATGACGGGGCGAATCTCCTGCTGCTCCGCTGACTCGACGTTATATCAGGGGGCGCTAATTATCGGTCCTCGGGTCAAAAACCTTAGAAGGCCGACATGCTGAAAGCATCGTGGAACAACGCTCGAGGAAGCCGACTTCTATCTCTTTTTCGCAGCTATGCTGATCGTATCACAACGCGGCGGGTCACACGCAAACTTGATTCGTACGGAGATTGGCTGAGAGCCCTCACCCTGACACTCCTCCCGACGAGGAAGGCTCATCACTGCAATGCCTGCGATCGCGGTGTGGCGGCTTTTTACCGTTTCGGGCGATACACGCTTATTTGCCCGCTTTGTCATGCCCTGGATCGTGAGCGGTTTTTGATTTGTGCTCTAGACCGTAAGCTTCTCCGGCTTCCGGCGGGCCCGCTTAGAATTCTCCAGATTGCGCCGAGCGAGAAGGGGCTTTCAAAGAGACTATCTCAGGCGGGCAACCTCATTAAAGGCGATATCGAGCCCGGACGGTACGGCCCCGATACCGTGCAGGTTGACCTAATGAACATGAACGGCATCAGCGATCTCGATATTGTCGTCTTGTGTCATGTCATGGAGCACGTACCTGACGATCGGCATGCTTTTCGGCAAATTTGGTCATCCCTTAAGCCTCAAGGACAGGTTTGGATCCAAGTACCGCTTATCTATCGTCAAACGCTCGAAGCGACGCCATCCATGTCACGGAGCGAGCGCGACGAGCGCTTCGGCGGATCAGATCACGTGCGAGCCTACGGACCCGATATCAAGGAGCGTATCGAGGACGTGGGTTTTACGGTCGCTCGAATACATTCAGACCGTATACCTGCCGCCGATCGCGAGCGTCTTGGGCTTCTTCCCGATACTCTCTTTATCGCCGAACGGCCCGAGCAACACAATTCGGATTGAGAGCGCGAAGTTCCCGACGCCATCCTTGGTGGCGATCATCGCTACTGTGGGCAAGCGCATCGCGGATCGCGTCACGCTGCACATTCCGACAGCCAATTTCCCTATTCGATCATCCGAGAAGCTCTAATCGCGGCCAGCAGTTACTGTCACAGCGTCACACCTGCGCTTTCACACCGGCCTAGAACTGCGCTTACCGGAGGCGATAGGTCGTGCATCCGAAGAACGCCGGTCAGGTCTGACGCGGTCCTTTGGTTTGCGCAACCAAGGTCTATGGGGATTGAGCAGCCTTGCCGCTGGCGATAAAATGCGGGTTGGCGAAATCCTCGTCGTCACTCTGGTTGCGCTTGCCGTAGACGAGCGGCTCACCATCCAGCGTGCGCGTCATGCCGCCGGCCGCGCGTAGCACCGCGTCACCTGCGGCAGTATCCCATTCCATGGTGCGGCCGAAGCGTGGATAGACGTCCGCCTCGGCGCCGGCGACGAGGCAGAATTTCAACGACGAGCCGACCGAGACGATCTCGGCGGCGCCAAGCGCGCGGATATAGGCGTCGGTTTCCGGCGTGTTGTGGGAGCGGCTGGCAACGACGGTCAGCGGCACCATACCGGCCCTTGCCGAAATCGGCTGGCGATCGACGATTTCATAGTCCTCATTGATCTCGATCGTTTCGGCTTTGCCCGGCCGGCCGGAAAAGAAGCGGCCGGTGCAAGGCGCGAAGACAACGCCGATCTCAGGCACGCCATGGCGAACCAGCGCGATGTTGACAGTGAAATCGGTCCTGCGGTTGACGAACTCCTTGGTGCCGTCGAGCGGATCGATCAGGAAAAAGGCGTCGCCGAGATCCGGTGCCATGATGCCGGCAGAGGCTTCTTCCTCGGCCACGCACGGAATCTCGGGAAATGCGGCGCGCAGCCCGGCAAGGATGATCTTTTCGCTCTCGCGGTCAGCCTCCGTCACCGGTGAACTGTCCAACTTGCTGTCGACCGCACAGCCGGCACGAAAGACGCGCATCACCTCTCGCCCTGCCGCCAAAGCAAGGTGCTCGAAGACGGCGAGCATCGCTTCGTCGTCAGATACCGCCGCCGCTGTCATATTGGTCTTCGGCAATGTCCCGCTCGTTCAGCCAGTGTTCCAGGGCGTCCACCATCTCCTCGGCCGATCTGCCGAGGGTCTTGAGATGGATTTCGGGCTTTTCCGGCACCTCATATGGTGAATCGACGCCGGTGAAATTCTTGATCTCGCCGTTCAACGCCCGCGCATAGAGACCCTTCGGATCGCGCCTGGCGCATTCCTCGAAGGGGGTATCGACAAACACCTCGACGAATTCGCCGTCGGCCATCAATTCGCGCGCCATGCGCCGCTCGGCGCTGAACGGCGAGATGAATGACACGATGACGATCAGCCCGGCGTCGGCCATCAGGCGTGCCACTTCGGCGACGCGGCGAATGTTTTCGACACGATCGGCGTCGGTGAAACCGAGATCGCGGTTGAGGCCGTGACGGACGTTGTCGCCATCCAGAATGTAGGTATGGCGCCCAGTGGCGAAGAGCTTTTTTTCGAACAGATTGGCGATGGTCGACTTGCCCGAGCCCGAAAGGCCGGTGAACCAGAACACGGCCGGCCGCTGGTTCTTCATATCGGCGCGGGCGCGCTTGCCGACATCGAGCGACTGCCAGTGGATGTTTTCGGCGCGGCGCAGCGAATGCAGGATCATGCCGGCGCCGACCGTGGCATTGGTGATGCGGTCGATCAGGATGAAGGCGCCGGTGGTGCGGTTCTCGGCAAACGGATCGAAGGCGATCGGCGAGCGCGTCGAAATGTTGCAGATGCCGACTTCGTTCATTTCAAGCGACTTGGCCGCCTCATGGGCAAAGTCGTTGACGTTGACGCGGTATTTCAGGTCGGTGACGGTGGCGCTGGTCTGGTCGGTCTCGGTGCGCAGGATGTAGGAGCGGCCGGGCAGCAGCGCATGTTCGTCGAACCAGACGATGTTGGCGGCGAACTGGTCGGCGACCTGCGGCCGCGCCGCCGGCGACACCAGCATATTGCCGCGCGAGACTTCCACCTCGTCGTCGAGGACAAGAGTGATGGCCTGACCGGCGATAGCCTGCTGAAGGTCGCCGCCATGCGAGACGATGCGCCTGACACGGGAGGACTTGCCGGATTTCGCGACGACCACCTCGTCGCCCGGCGCAACCGATCCGGACGCTATGGTGCCGGCGAAGCCGCGGAAATCGAGATTGGGACGGTTCACATATTGGACGGGAAACCGGAACGGCAATTCGACCGCGGCCTCGTCAACCGACACGGTTTCGAGATGTTCGATCAGCGTCGGGCCGGAAAACCAGTCTGTCCTATCGGAACGGCCGGTAACGTTGTCGCCGTAGCGGGCCGACATCGGAATTGGCATGATCGACTGGAAACCAAGATCGCGTGAGAATTGCCCGTAATCCGTGACGATCCGTTCAAAAACCGCCTCGTCGAAACCGACAAGATCGATCTTGTTGACGGCGAGCACGATGTGGCGGATGCCAAGCAGCGAGGCAATGATCGAATGCCGCCTGGTCTGGCGCAACACGCCCTGGCGGGCATCGATCAGTACGATGGCGAGATCTGCGGTCGATGCACCCGTCGCCATGTTACGCGTGTATTGTTCGTGGCCGGGCGTGTCGGCGACGATGAACTTGCGCTTTGGCGTGGCGAAGAAGCGATAGGCGACGTCGATGGTGATGCCTTGCTCGCGCTCGGCCTCGAGGCCGTCGACCAGCAGCGCGAAGTCGACGTCGTCGCCGGTGGTGCCGTGCTTGCGCGAATCGCGCTCGAGCGTGGCCAGCTGGTCCTCGAAAATCTGCTTGGTATCGGAAAGCAGGCGCCCGATCAGCGTCGACTTACCGTCGTCGACCGAGCCGCAGGTCAGGAAGCGCAGCAGCGACTTTCGCTCCTGCGCCGCCAGATAGTCGCGGACGCCGTCGGTTGCGGCGAGGCTCTTGGCCATGATGTGGCGCATGCTCAGAAATACCCCTCGCGCTTCTTCTTTTCCATCGAGCCGGCTTCGTCGCGGTCGATCAGGCGACCTTGCCGCTCGGAAGTGCGCGCCGTGAGCATTTCGCCGACTATCGCCTCCAGAGTGTCGGCCTCCGAGTCGATCGCGCCGGTCAGCGGATAGCAGCCGAGCGTGCGGAACCGCACGATCCGGTTCTCCACTGTTTCGCCGGGCCGCAGCTGCATGCGCTCATCATCCCTCAGGATAAGCATGCCATCGCGCTCGACGACCGGCCGCTCCTTGGCCAGATACAGCGGCACGATCGGGATGTCTTCCTGGAGAATGTACTGCCAGATGTCGAGCTCGGTCCAGTTCGACAACGGGAACACCCTGATCGATTCACCGGCAGCGACGCGGGTGTTGAAAATCTTCCACATCTCCGGCCGCTGGTTCTTCGGATCCCAGACATGCTGGGCGTTGCGGAACGAAAAGATCCGCTCCTTGGCGCGCGACTTCTCCTCGTCGCGACGGGCGCCGCCGAAGGCTGCGTCAAACCCGTATTTGTCGAGTGCCTGCCGCAGCGCCACCGTTTTCATCACATGCGTGTGCGTGTTGGAGCCGTGGTCGAAAGGGTTGATGTTGTCGCGCACACCGTCTTCATTGACATGGACCAGGAGGTCGAAGCCGAGCTTTTGCTGCATCTGGTCGCGAAAGGCGATCATCTCGCGGAATTTCCAGGTCGTGTCGACGTGGAGAAACGGAAAGGGCGGCTTGGCCGGATAGAATGCCTTCATCGCCAGGTGCATGAGCACGGACGAATCCTTGCCAACCGAATAGAGCATGACCGGCTTGGCAAAGGCTGCGGCCACCTCGCGAAAAATATGGATGGATTCGGCCTCAAGCCGCTGAAGGTGCGTAAGTGAGATGTTCATGGACTGCGAGCGTTCTTTCGTACCGATCCACGGAAGGGCCTGCATCGGAGGCGACCTTCAGCCGCCCGATTCAAACTGCACTTCCGGACAATCTATTCTCGTGCGGGCGTTCTAGCAGATCGTTCCGGTCCAGAACAATGCAAGACAGGCTTGCGGCCGAATGGTTCGGGAATGAATTTTCCACACGGTCAGCAAAATCGGGAAATTTCTGCTCAGAAAGCGATTGCACTTGGTCGAGGCAGGAAAATGTTGCCTGAGCCTCGGAACCCGAGAGCCAGTAGCCGGCTCGCCTCACAGCGGTCCGCCATGTTCTGGAGACGCCAGCCGTGGCGACGAGGTCGCTAGGACGAAGTTCCGATGGGAACAAACAGCTTATCACCGTTGTGATCGATCTCGATCATCTCGCTCTTGCGGCTCAGGCGTTCGGCAAATCCTTTGTGGAAGATGATGGCGTTCATATAGGCAAAGGTCATCGCCAGCGCCCCGGTTCGCAGCGGATAATCGACCAGCGAATGAATGAGAAGAAAAGACACCGAGAGGAATGCCGCCTTCTGAAGTGGGTCGCGGCGAACCCTGGCAAGTGCAGCGAAAAGCAGTACGAAATAGCCTACCATAAGCAGGATAGCAGGAATTCCCCCTTCGAAGGCAATTTCAAGGTATTCATTGTGAGCATGATTCACATATTCCTTGAAAATCATGCCCTCCCTTTCATAGATTTGATAAGCGTTTTGAAAATTTCCGAATCCAACACCCGTCGCCCAATTGTCCTTGATCCCCTCGATTGTCGTTCGGGCAAATTCTCCTCGTCCGAACGCCGGATCGATCACCTCTGCATCGATCTTGCTCCAGGCGCTTACCGTGTAGATCGAAAGCCCGATAAAAATCAGGAGAACGCTGAACCCCGCCCTGGAACGGGCCGAGAGAAAGATCACGGACAATACGGTGATCGCCAATCCGATCAAAACACCGGCGCGGGACCCGGCGGCCAAAAGAAGCAGCAAAAGCGCGATCAGGCCGAAGGATCCGGACAAAAGATGTCCACGGAAAAGGCCGTAATAGACGACGAAAGGGATCGACACAAAAAGCAACGCCGAAAAATGATTCACATTGGCGAAAAGCCCGGCGTTGATCGTAAAAGGCATCAGCCCGACAATAGCGACGTCGTCGGAAAGCGAATATTGAATCGCTCCCGCCAAACCATTGCAAATAACACCCATGAAGAAAAACGGGAGGAGCGCGCTAACCTGCTCGACACGTAAACGCAATACGGCCAAAAAGAACGCTGCTGCGGCCAAAAAGTAGAGCAGACTTTCGACCGTGCGGCCGACCCCAACGCTGATGAAGCGAAATCGACTTTCTCCAACCCAGGGATCTCCGAGCAGCAGGTCCGGCCGCAGTCCATGGAATATGGCCGCTGGCAGTGGGACGATTTGCAAAATCGCTAACGCCACAGCAAAGACCAGCAGCCACAGAACAGACCGCGGGATTCTCTGGCCCGGGGGTTGCGAAAAGACAGCCGCGGCCGAAATAGTTGCCGCAACCTCGATCAGCGTGTCCGTGTAAAGGCCGCTCGCAGTACCACCGCCGATCAGCAGCGATACAAACAAGACCGTGCCGAGGAGATATTTATCCCATTCCGACGGCCGGTCGTTCAAGATGCAAGTCTCTCAATGCTCAATTTGTGCATTACCAAGGTGCCGATGTAGCGGAATCGCCAGCTCTCGGCAATGGCGGCGGTATCCAGCTTCAACACTTGCATAGGGCAGCCAGTCGGTCCAACCGAGAAATCCCGGCTCAACTTTTGACGGTTGAATGTGCCCTCTGGAACATTGAACCGTGCAATCTCGCCGGCCGGCCCCAGGCATTTGATCGACCAGAACAAGTCCTTTGGAAGCTTCAGGTTACGTGCCGAGGCTATTAGGGAAATCTTATAACTGCCCGGAGGCAGTTCAATGTACTGCTGAAGAGCTGCGTTCTTGACCGGCGTGTTTAAGAACCGGACCGTCGCCCCGCCCTCGCCCTCTACAGCATTTTGGGAGTCTGCGAATGTAATTTCCAAGCCCGACTGATTGCCGACCTGCCAATCGAAAGGCTTGCCGCTTGGCTCCGGCTCAAAGGTGCTGTTGAAAATGTACCCGCCCAATTTCCGTTCCTCGTCAGTAAGACTGAAAAGAAACAGCCGATATGCCTGCTCATATTGCTTTTGACTGAGGTAGCCGGCGATCACATCGGTCAGTTCGCTCGACTTCGGCGGTGCCGGTGATCCGATCAGATCGAGCAGCAGCCGGTTCGCGACATCGAGCCCCTGGGGGGTTTTGTTAAGAGCGACGAACAGACTGCCTCTCCAGGGCGCCTCCTTCGTGATGGCCGTCAGCACTGCTTGGTAACCGTCACGACTTGAAAGAATTGTCGGCATGCCTTCAGAGATAGTGGAAAACTGGTCCGGCCATCGTCGTAACAATATGTCGATTTCAGCAACGGCCCTTGACAAGTCACCGGTTTCCACCGCGCGGCTAATGGATCTTTGTAGCGCATGGATTTCTGTCTTGGACAGTTTTCGGGCTTGATCAAAGAGCTGGTAGGCTTCGTCTTCTTCGCCCTGGCGGTATTCTATCTCGCCGATCAGACTGTAGAGACGTGCGTCCGCCAGATCGAAGGCGAGCGCGCCTCTGGCCCTCGCAAGCGAGGCATCAAGATCGGGAGCATTGTTCGTGTCGTTCAGGTCTCTGGTGATTTCAGCTACCAACGCATCAACGTTGAACGGATCAAGCGCAAGAGAGACGGCTGGCGTTTCCGTTTCAAGAAATCGACTTAGCCCGATCGAGGAAGTCACCAACACCAGACCGAATGCGACGAACCAAACGACCGAACGCCGGAGATTTTGCATAAGCGGGCTGGCCTGCTCCATCATCGACTTTGCCCTCAATCTTCGGAGTACTCGTGTCCGTGCCGTAGTTGTAGTACTGGTAATTCATATATTTGTAGGCATAATTATAATCGAATTTGTTCACCGCAAACTTGGACATTGCGGCGCCAACCACGTTCGCGCCGGCGGCTCGCAGGCGCTTCAACGCGGCCTTGGCTGCCTTGCGCGTCACCTGATTTGTAGAGATGACCATCAATGTCCCCTCGGCGAGCCGGCTGAGAATAGGCGCATCTGAAAGGCCAACCACCGGCGGAGCGTCAATGATCACAAGATCGAAACGCTTGCCGAGATTGGTAATGATGAGAGCCATCTTCGGTGAGGAGAGCAGGTCCGCGGGGTTTGGCGGGATCGTTCCAGACGTCAGAACGGTCACATTGGGATATTTCGTCGCCCGGAAAATGCTCGCCAGATCCTCCTTGCGAACGGTGTTTGTAAGCAGATTGCTTAGCCCAATTGTATTGTCTAGCCCAAACAGGCGGTGAAGGTTCGGTTTACGGAGATCGCCGTCAACGATGAGAACCCTTGCGCCGAGCGCGGCAAAATCCTGCCCGAGTTTGAATGACGAGGTCGACTTGCCTTCCGAAGGCTCCGAACTCGTGACAACCAGCGATCGTGGCGCGCCTTCCGCACCGGAGAATTGCAACGATGTCCGAAGCGAACGATAGGCCTCGGAGAGCCCGGATTTCTGATCGCCGATGCTGGCCACGAATTCTCGGTCCTCGACGAGCGGCAAGACACCCAGTATCGCCAAGCCCAACTCTTTTTCCACCTGTTCGGGGTTGGTGAAGGTGTTGTTTAGCAATTCAATGATATAAATGACCGATGCGCTCAAAGCCATAAAAATCGCAAGCGAAATCGCAAGATTGATGGTCAAGCGCGGCGAATAGGGGCGCTCTGGCACTGCCGCAAAATCCACAATTGCGGCACTTTGCGTCTTGAGCTCGGAGCTGACACCAACCTCGTTCAGCTTGGCAATGAGATTATCATATTGTGATCGGTTCGAATCGACCTCGCGCTTTAGAATTGTGTATTTGATGTTCTTGTCGTTGAAGACAACCTGCAGTTTTTCCATCTCAGCAAGTTTAGCCTTAAGATCGGCTTCTTTGTTCTGCGCCTCCTGGTATTTCAGCCGGAGTGAATCCGTTATAGCGAGGACACCATTGCTATAGAGACGTTGCAGCTCCTTAATCTGCGACTGAAGCTGCTGCATTTCGGGGAAGCCGGGTTTCAGGATGCCCAGCTTCTGCTGGTATTGACTGGTCAAATCTGCCAGCTTGTCGCTGAGCTTCTGCAGACCTTCGCTTTCGAGGACTGGGGCCAGGCTTGATCCCCTGCCCTTGTCTATCTGGTCCACGACCCGTCCTGCATCGAGACGGTCCTGGATTGCCGTCGCAAGCGCTGTGTTCAGAGCCTCGATGTTCGATCCTATCAGCGACTTGTCGTCGCCGGTTATTGTGATGCCGGCATCCTTTGCGTAAGCGACCAGTTCTTCTTCTGATTTCTGAAGCTTCTGCTTCACCTGCAAAACCTGCTCCTGGATGAACTGTCGTGCCAAATCGGATGTTTCGCTGGTCTGGTCGAGGCGTTGGTCAATAAAGCTTTGCGCAACCTGGTTGGCTATATCACTTGCATATTTTGGCTTTTGATCAACGAACGTGATCGACAGCAGGCTTGTGTTGGTGACCAAATTAACTGTGAGGTCGTCTAGAATGCGCTTGATTGCAATCTCCTCGCGCTCCTCTGGGGTCTTCTCCTCAAAGGACGGCGATTTGGAAATACCGAACGCCCGATAGAAGATATTGCTGGGCGAAAACGCTGGGGTAGGAAACAGGAAATCCGGTTTTTCGCTCAGGCCCAGCTGGAACACGACACGCTGCGCCAATGCACGGCTTTTAAGCTTTTCACGGGCCGTCAAAAAGGCACGCACATCGCTGTTTTCAGAAACCACCTCTATATCCTGGAATACCTTGGCCGAAGGGACCAGCACTTCCAACTGCGTCGTTGCCTGATATCTTGGCGTTTGCATCATGGTAATGATCATACCGGCAACAAGTCCGGCTGCCGTCATTATGACGATCAGCCAACGGTACTGGACAACGTAATAGAGCAGCTTCAGCGGATTAAAGCCCTGTTCCTGCTCGGAATGGTCGCGACCATATGGGCTATAGTTTTGCCCGCCGTCATAATAGAGGTCGGCGGACAAGGCTTGGCCGTGTCCCGGACCTGCAATTTGATGCTGCCTGTTGCGATCGAGCATGGTGCGAAGTGATCCTATTCGACTGACCGGCTGCGAGCTAGATCCCCGGAATGACGGCAATTCGCGCGGCGCTCGAGGCTATGCCTAGCGCGTCCTTGAGATTATTCATCGCAATTTTCGATTTCGAGGCGAAGACCACAATCTTGTCGCCGCCATAAATGCGCGGATTGCGGCTTTTGCCACCACGAATCTCCTCAACATTGTAATTAGCAACCAATGTATTTGGGCCGATATTGCGATAGACAAAAACCTTTTTTGCATCCCCAACGGTATTGAACCCTCCAGCAAGGGCAATCGCATCGATGAGAGAAGAATTGCTCGACACGGGATAAATACCGGCCTTGTTGACTTCGCCGTCGACGGTAATGCGCTGTCCGATCGATTCTTTGACGAAAATCGTGACGTCGGGAGACTGCAGGTATTTGGCGCCGTAGGCGGTCTCGATCTCCTGCTCCAACTGACGGACGGTCTTCCCTGCCGCGGTAATCGTGCCGATAAGCGGGAGCGAAATCTGCCCCCCAGAGTCGACTTGAACCGTTCTGTTTAAGTTATCGACCTGAAACACATTTACCTCGAGCACATCGTTCGGAGACAAAGGCTGCTCGCTGCCGTTCTGGGTGTTTTGCGGTGCAGGCAGATCCTTCACTATCTTCAGCGCGCCACCGCCCGAAAGTGGCGTCGATGACGAGGTCAATTGCAGCGCATCGACCGAACTCGATGAAGATGGTGTCGTCGACGAGGTGCTCGTGCATGCCGATATTGCAAGTGAGGCAAGCAAGATGAATATCGTGTTTGCGTGGCCTTCTGCAAAGCGAAAGATTGCCATTACGCTGTCCCGCCCTTAAACAAGCGGCCCAAACCTCCAAAGCGGCCGGCGTTGCCCGCGCTTATTATTTTCGGACGTGCTTTTCCGACCGGCTCGATGGGCCGATTCGCCAATATTTCGCCTGGACGTTTCAGCACCATGTTACGGGCCTCGCCTTCCCCACATCGCTTGGCAGCTGCAGCAACCGCCTGTGAAAGCCCGGGACGCCGCCGAGTTGCGCTATGCGTATCCGATGCGATGATATCCACCCTGCCCTCGTCAATCAGCTTTTCCGAATAGTAAAGCGCCGTGCGCCCAAAAGCACCAACAATCGAGTCTGCGGTAAGCTGGATGAGGCACCCCACTGCATTCAGCCTCTCGATAACGTCGTAATTCGTTTTGATCCAGGTCAAACGCTCAGGATGCGTAAGAATCGGGATGAACCCAGCGCTTATGAGGCGTATGGCAAGATCCTCCATTCGTGGGGGCAGGACATGATGAGGCGGTTCGAACAGAAAATAGCGGGACCTGTTTAAGGTCGGCACGCTGCCAGAGGCTAATTGTTCGGGAAGATCCGGTGCTATGTGAACGTCGGCGCCGACATAGAGGGCAAGCGGTATGGCGGCGCTGCGCAGCGCCTGGTGCAACTCTTGAACTGCCCGGACAATATTCGGTGTTCCGTTTTCGTATACGCCCGGCGTTACGTGCGGCGTGCACGCCATGTGGGTCGTCCCGTCGGCGACCGCCAGTCGAGCCATCTCCAGCGATTCGGCAAGACTAGGTGAGCCGTCGTCGAGGCCGGGCAAGATATGGGAATGCAGATCGATCATGGGCGTTTGTGACTGCAGGGAAGCAACGTAGCGACATCATCCCCCAAAAAGACAAAAGCGTCATCCGCAAGACAGCGAGTGACGCATTTGTCAAGTTCACGCGATGCGATGGATGCCAGGCACCGGCTACTGGCGGAGAGAGTTGTCATCGTACAGTCCGACAACAGCGCCACTCAACAAGGTTGACAGAGTTGGCGCAAAGCCAAGTCCCGATGTGTCCAGCGCTGCGCACATGCCGCCTTCCTCGGATCGACCTTGCCCGCCGCTGGAATGTCGAGACTGCAATTCGCACTGACACACAACAGCGAAGCGGAAGATTGCGATTCGGCCATAATGCCTAGATAGACTGGCATCCCGCCCTTCCCCTCCCGGCCGTAGGCCTCGCAAATTCGCACGGCGGGCTTAAGCGATTCGACTAATATACTGACTACAGCACATCAGCGGCCAACGCCGCCCTGTCGCCAACAGACGAACAGCAGAAGCGCCACGCGCCCCTGCTGCCACTGCCTTATTTTCGGTCAGCTTAATCGCTAACGGCGTGACCGTGATCTTTGTCCGCCGTCGCAGCCAGAATACCGGCCCCAAGTGCCATACCGCCAAAGATAAAGAGCGGCGTATTGTTATTAGAAGTACCCGTCGAATTGCCCGTCTGGGCGGTGTGCTCGGAACCGAGAACATTGAGGCAAATCTTGTTCCCAGCACGGGAGATATCGAGGGTCGAATTGGCCGGCACGCTCAAATTGCAGCTGCCAACATTAACCGAAGCCGATCCCTTGGCACCGACCACAATGCGGCTGCCGAAATCAAGCGCGCCGCCCGCTTGCGCCGGGCCATACCCAGCCACCTGCGAGATCATCACGTCGCCATTGACGCTGCCGAGCGATCCAATCGGATTTCCGCCGTTATAAGCGGTTGCACAGGTGCACGACCCATCCTGCGCGAAAGACGACACCGGGGCGAAGCCGGCCAACACAACAACTCCGGCCAACGCACTTTTCAACACTAGGTTCATCCGCATCAATCCTTCTGTCCCACGTTACCTGAGGCCCACCCAACCGCCAAGGTACTCAAAAGCGCGTAACAGCTTTCTGCGTCAATTCCAACCCATTTCGCATATGCGAGATAAATTTTGGTTTCGGTGTGGTTGATTGAACACACCATTTTGAATATCGAAATGTACCATCTTTACTGGCGGCCGCAATAGAGTCGGTTGCCAGCGAGCCAATTTGGCGTTCGTAATGACCGCACCACCATTGTTCCGATTCTTGCACACGTCTGCAGTGACCATGTTCTCATGCCGCCTACTCGGCCGTCCGAAGGGAGCTACGAGCCTAGTGCGCAAGACTTGTAGGTTAAACCTGCCTGGGCGGGCTGCCCGCACAGCATGCCTATTTCGACGAGCTTCGCAGCCAGATCCATGCCATCCGGGGTGAGGCATTGCGCAACGATAGCGCCACGAAATGTTGACGTAACGTTGCCGTCACAAGGTGTCCCCGAGCCTACGGGCTTGCACCTCAAAGCGAGCCCCTGATATTCCCGGCGCGCGGCCTCGGTAACCACGGCGCGCATGGATTGGGGCATGGCAAATGCGACGCCACACAGCACGATCTTGCGACCACCGACGCGCAAATCGTCGATCGATTGGACAACAAGCTTGCCCTCGAACGGTGTCATGGCCGCGACCGGCTTCAGCGCCGGCGCGTGAATATTGGTTCCCTTGGTGACGATAATGACAAGAAAACCGCCCGCAAACGCCAGCGCTATGAAGGCAAATACCGCCACCTTCCTGATCGACAAGTTGCCACTCCGCCATAACCAGACGCGCCATTCAACCATCAACGCGCGACGGTTTTGGTCTTTTCAAACAAGGCAAGGAGTGCCGTCGCGTAGTCGCGGCGGCGAATCTGTTGGCGACGCTGCAGCACGGCAACAGTGTCGCGGACAAGGCGCGGGCGCTGCCCGATTTCGAGCAGATGCTGTGCTAAGGCTTCGGCACTGTCCGGCGCAAAGAAGAGCGCGTCTGGAGCCTGCTCGCGATGCAGCCGAATGTCTGACAACAACATGGGCGCGCCCAGCGACTTCGCCTCTTCGACCGTGGTTGACCACCCCTCGAAACGCGAAGGGTTCAAAAGACAGTCAGTAGCACCGATGAGTGCGACGACATCATCATAGGGAATCAACCCAAGGTGTCGAAAATGACCTTCAACCCGATATGTTTGGGCTAGATCCATCATGCGCTTGAACCATGTCGGATCGCGCGGGTCGGTCGTGCGGCCAGTAAGCACTATCGGCGGCAAGCCGTCCAACGCGCCAAGCCGGTCGATGTGCTTCAACGCCTCGACGACGACACTGTGGTTTTTGTGGATCCAAAACTGGTTGGGCAGAAAAAAGAAGCGCTCGGGCAGATCGTGCGCCCGGCGCGCGGCTTCGGCGCGTGCCATGACTGCGGCTGGATCGAGATGGATGGCGAAGCGCACGACGGCGGTCTTGCCGCGCGAGGCAGGATAAAATGTTTCGCAGTCGGCGAGTGCATCCTCGCTCGAGAGCATTATGGTGCGGTTGCCTGACGTCTGCAGGCGGTAACCGAGATCCCTGCGCCACCAGGCGCGGCGCGAAAACAAGTGCGTCAGGCGACGGTGCTGAAAGTCCGGAAGCCATGAAATGACGGGCAGCGGAAACCGGTTGCCGAACCACTGAGCGACTTCGAACACAAGATCGACAGCGTGGCCGGCGACGAGATCCGCAAAAGCGCGGTCAGTCCCGCCAGCGACTGCGATCAGGCCTCGCTTGCCGAGCCCCGCGCCTACAACGCGGTCGTCAACGACGGCAGGCGCGGCCAACATATGATCAAAAGATGCCCCAACGCTCGCGTGCTGTTCCGGCGTTAGAAACAGCTTCGCCTGTACCTTGCCGTCCAACTCAGAGGCGATGATGCCCAACATGTTGCGCAAGTAGGACTCGCCGCCGGACCAGGTTCCGCGGCCAATGAGAGTGAAGCCGACGGTGATCAAGGCGCGAAGCGTCGCAAATGGCCGACCGGCTCGCCGAGAATCTCGGCGCGGTACCAATCGACATATCCGGCAATGCCTTGGCCGAGCGGTACCTGCAACTGAAGTCCGTCCGGGACGCCGGACGGGTCGGAGATCAAGTTGACTGGGTCGCCGCGCCGGGATTCTCCTGAGAACGAGAGGCGATGTTTCCCTCCCCAGGCCTCCAAAACCATGCCGGCAATCGTCCTGACAGAAGCAGCGGCGCCAGCACCGCCATTGTAGATCGTGAAACGCGGTGCATCGGCGGGCAACACGCGATGCAGCAATCGCACGACATCCGAGACATGGTGCCAGTCCCGCATTTCCGCTCCCGTTCCACCAAGCACTATCTCGGTCTCGCCTGCCGCGAGCCGGCCGCAGAGGTCCCATAGCAACTGTTTGCGCAGCCCCCCGCCATAAACGGAGAAAAGCCGGGCGACCGAGACCGCCTGCCCGTACGCGGCACAATATGACCGGCCCAGTTCCTCCACCATGCGCTTGTGATGACCATAAGGGGAATAGGGATCGAGCCTGGCATCGACCCTGATCGGGCCGAAATGGCCGCCGCCATAGACGGCAGCGGAGGATGCCAGAACGACCGGGGCATCCGGTGCGTGACGACGCAGCAAATCGAGAACACAGGCCGCGGAAACGACGCTTTGTTCAAAATCCTTCAGCGGCTCGGCAATCGACTGACCGACCGTAGAGCCGCCCGCCAGATGATAGACGGCTGCCGGGCGACCGTATGCGGCCAGTGCCGCCCCCATGGTTTCAGCGGTCACGCCGCCGGACAGGAATGAGGCGCGAGTGGCCGAGGCGAAACCGGGAGCCTCTCTTCGGCCGAAGCCGACGACATGATGGCCTAGCTCGACCAGAAATCGAGAGAGGTGCAGCCCGATGAACCCGCCGGCTCCGGTCACCCAAACAGGTTTCACGTCGTTCGATTGCGCCAAGAAATCAATCCTTTCTGGGGATTGCGATAAGGGAAGGGGCCGGTTGCGCAAGTTGATGGTCCAATGGGGCGGCAATCTTGCCAGCCGCCCTCGAGGTGGCCAGCTGAAGGAGCCGCTCGATCGGGGCCGGAAATGATCGGAGGCGCGAAATGCATCGCCAAGTTGTCCATCTGAACGTTTCAGCGCAGCTCAATTACCGGCGCCGCAGAGATGCGGCTAAAACAAATATAATTAGAGGGTTGCCGATGAATGCCAACGCATCCCCTCTAGATCAACTCGAGAAAGCGGGCAAATTGGCGTTCCTTGCTGTATTCTTCGCGAATCGCGCGGTGACCTGCCCAACCAATCTTGTCCCAGCTTCCGTCCTCGAGTTTCTGTTGGATTTTTTTTGCCGCGTCCTGCGGCCGTTCATAGACGATCATGGTTTCCTCATCCCTCATCGGTGAAGGATAGTTACCAGAATCGGAGACCAGGAGGGCCCCAGCTCCCATCGTCTCGAAACAGCGCATATTGCCGCGGTCTGGGCCTGCCATGTCGATCGAGGCATTGACGACGAGTTTGGCTCTTCCGAGTTCAGCATACATGGCGCGGCCAAATACCGGAGGCGCACTGACCTTGCGGATAGCAGGCGGGCGACGCACAGCCCGTAAGGGACCGAACCAGCCGAGCGGCGTCTCGGCGAGCGGCGTATACCGCGACAGGTCCAAATGAAAGACGACGTGGTGGCGCTTGGAAAGGTGAGCCACCGTTTCCAGGATCTGCCGCCGACGCTGGTGATGGCGACTGTAGCCGCCGAAGAAAAGCACATCGATGTCTCTGTTCCGATTCGCGGCCACCCCATCAAGCTCCGGGTCGTGCGCCGGAAAGAAGTGGGCAGTCTTTGCGCCCTGTTCCTCCCAAAGTCGCCGCATCGAAGGAAAGTTGCAGACGACGAGATCGTAGCCGGAAAAGTCAATCTTGCCTGGCGCGGCGCGCCACGCAATCTTTCGTTTCACGTGTCCCGGCAAACGGTTGATAAAGGAGGCATCGTAGCGATATGGATCGAGATTATAAAAGACATCGGCTTTGTGCTGCTCGATCTGAGCAAGGAGAATGTCGGCCATTCGAGTGTCTTCGCCCAGCCCGTTCTCCCTGGCCCATGCCCGTTGCAGCGATTCATCGTCACCATTGGTGAAGAAGCCCTCTGGGCTGCGCCCGAGTATCGGCAAAAGAACATGCGCCGCCCCATAGCGGTCGTTCAGGAAAACCTGTTTTTGCTGCTCGAATCCGCGGCCCTTTCCGACGAGATCCGCAAGGCGGGGCCGGTAAGTCGGATTCAGTCCAGAATTTTGAAAAAGTCGCATGGCATTGTTCTGCTATCGTGTGGGTTTTGTAGCGCTGATGACGAAGCCGGAACAAAAGATGCTCCAGTTCAGGGCAGCGCAGAGGTTTTCGAACAGGGCAACGCAAAGGTAGGCGGGCAGGAAGAAGGCAAAATAATCGCTGGCGCGGTAGAATGAGATCACATCGACCTGCTCGAAACCCTGGTTGCGAAACAGCCCTGTCATGTCAGAGGGAGAGCAGTGATCGAAAAAGGCGGGATAGCCAGTAACGCCAACTGCTGAGGGCCGAAGGTGCGGGATAAGCCACTTTTGAACAGCCGGCCCAACAATCCGCAGCGCTATCGAATAGGGATGCCATTTCGACGGAATGTAGTGATGCATCACACCACCTGGCCGCAGGACGAAGAACATTGAGCGCGCTGCCGCTCTATTGTCCGGCACATGCTCCATCAGCGTGATGGAAACGAGCATGTCTGCTTCGACATCGACCGGCTGCTCGATCGACTGCACCAAGAAACGATCATAAACACTATAGCAGTCAGGCTTTTCCTCGATGTCGAGACCAATATAGCTAAAGCCGAGGCCGCGCCGCAGAAGCGGCCGGTCAATTCCGCCGACCTCGAGGACCGCAGACGGCTTCAGGTGCGCAATGTCGTCGGCAATGCGATGCTCAAGCTCTGCCTTGTAGGACGGCGCGCCGAAGATCCTGGGAAAGCGACTTTCGAGCCATGCAGCGGCGTCCCTGTTCCAGCCAATAAACTTCTTGAGAACCATCGTACCACCTTCCACGACTGGTCTTAACTGCTTTGAGCGATAGCACACGAGCTGCCCGCCTCAGGCAAGAACTGTCTCTTGACGTGCTCCACGAACATGTCAGGGAGCGAGCCACTCGCACGGAAGCTGATTTCGCGGGATGGATCGTCGTTAACGGTCACGATCGCCTGGCCTGGGTAGGTTATCCGCGGCACTTGCGCAAAAAAAGCAGCCCACAGATTGAAGTTCGAGCCGGCTCCAATGATCACGCTGGCCTGAGCCATCTCAAGCATATGCGTGACCGATTCCGCATCGTCGGCGCGGCGAACGTCCGGCAGACCAAGCAATGGAAGGAGATCGGGATCGCTTCCGTCAGAAAAGACGCGAGCCGGCATGTCCATGCCCAGCCCCCTGCGAAGGGCGACAAGGCTGTCACAGTACCATTCGATCGGAAGCCGATTGTTGTGCGTTCCCGCCTCGACCCGGTTCGGATCGAAGCGGGTGAAATCGCCAAGCCGCACATGGACGGCCACGAAGGGCGACCCGAGCGCCTGCGGCAGGTACTTTTTGCGGGTGATCCGGCGAAACGCGTCGTACAGCATCGGCCCGTGGCCACGGACCTCATGGAAATGCTTCTCAAAGTTGGACGCAACGGTGTTCTTGAAAACGACGACCGTGTGGCCTGTGTATGCCAAAGGGTCGGCTGTATCCGCCGAAACCTTGCGCGCCGACGCAAGGAGCACGGTGCGCCACGGCTCTCCCAGATAGCCCTCATTGGTGAAGAGCTTGAAATATTCGCGCCTGTCCCGCTCACGGCGCAGATAGGGGCCGATCCGCGGGCGCAACCAGCGCGGCCCGAGCATGCGTGCATTGTTCTCCCGGCACCACACCTCGCAGCGCGCCCAGGCCAGCATACTATGGCCGAGGCCGAAACGGCCGATATCGGGATAGCCGTAAAGATGTGCCATGCGCGTCTGCGTCCTACCGAGAATGCGGGAAATCATCCAATATTCGGCAGATATATCGCATCCGCCCAGGCCAGCCGGCCGAACTGGTTATGATGCTGGTTATAAATGGCGTGTAGCCCGTAATTCACCTGCTCGAGATATCCCGTGACCTCATGAAAAAGGCACGAGCCTTCATTCATTCTCATGAAATTTACTTCCGTGTAGATGACCCTTATTCCCTTCTTCTTAAGGAGATTTGCAGCCCCCTTCAAAATATCCAACTCGCCTCCCTGCGCATCCATCTTGAGAAGATCTATGCTCGGTATTACTGCCTTCTCACAATAGCTATCCAGAGTAACCACTTGCACATCCACGACACCAATTTCTGCCGTGTACTTGTCAAAAGTCGATCCAGTGCTGCGCGGCTTAAACAGGGAACTGGCGTCTGGGAGCGCAGCGATGTGGAACGCAGAAGTCCCTACTTTCGAAGAAACCGCCATGTTGACCGGAACGATGCGCGGCTCGGTTTCGGCAATGCTATGGAGCTTGGCGAAGTTTTCCGGCAGCGGTTCGAAGGCGTGAACGATCGCCTTCGGGCACCTCTCGGCGTATGTGCGGGTATCACGGCCGTCCGCTGCGCCTACCTCGAAGATGGTGGTGACTGCATCGCCGGCCAGACGCAGTTGCTCCGCGAACGAGTCATCGATGCGCACGCCGTGCTCGAGCTTTCGCAAATGATAGCCGAACATGCCGAATATTCGCTGCGCAGCGAATGCCAAGCTCACCCTCATGAAATGATTCCTTTGCTTTCCGTTGCCTGCAAGTTGGCTGCCCTGGTCGCGTAATCGGCCAATGCAAGCTGGAGGGCATAGGTGATACCGGTCGCCAAAGCGTACCAGACCATAACCGTCATTGGATTGTCGACCCCTACCCAACCGAGCCAACCGAAGATGCACAAGGTGAAAATGAAGCGGCTTGCTTCCCAAACGAACTGGAGCGACTGGCGATCGACGATGATCATTGTCATGGTCAGAGCCGTGGCGACGAAACGCACATAAGCGATTGGGAAGGCAATGGCGCAGAGCTTGCCCGCCACAGCCCAATCCGCCCCGAAGACAAGCGGAACAACGCTTGGCGAGAGTATCGTTCCGAGTACGGTCGGCAAGAGAGCGATGGCAAGAAGCTGTAGGAGCGAACGTCGAAATGCCTTGTTCAACCCTTGCTTGTCCGTCCGATACAATGTCGAAAATTCGCCTGTGAAAACCTGCGACACCGCAACGGCCACAATGCCTACCGGCATCAGAACAAACCGCTCGATAAGGGCGTACTGTCCCGCGATCTCGAGGTTGAACAACGCAAGAAAGGCGAACGGCGGAACCGCAGCACTAACTGCTGACAAAAGGGTTCCCGGGAAGGTGAACAATCCAAATTTTTGGAATCGGATCGCGGTAAATCTCATTTGCAAAAATGAAATCGGCGAGACCAGCCTTCGCCAAAGCTTGCCGCTCTCGAACAAGATGTTGATGCTCCCAACCAGCCTCCCAAAAGCATCAGCCAGTACAAGACCAGACCCGATCAAAGGCAAAAACGCGCATCCAAGCGCGCCAATCGCGAACCCCAGCGATTGCAGGATCTTGGACCGTGCGCTGAGACCATAATTGCGCTCGCGAATCGGCAAGTAGGTAAGCATTTGGTAGATTCCGGCGACAACCATCGCGACGGGTAGAAAAAAGATAGTTCCGTGCAATGTCGACGACAGGCCGCTGGGCATCCAGAAATCAGCGGCAGCCGCGACAGGAAAGGCGATCAGGCTAGTCACCAGACAAAGCCGAAACGTCAATTTCAGCAGGTTGTCCAACACCCTCCCCGTTCGCGCGCCCAGAATTGCGACCTCGTAGCGAAACGCGACGAACATAACCGCCACGTTCAACATCGAAATATATATCTGATATCGGCCGAACGCTTCGGCGTCGTAGAGCCGCGTCAGGACGGGAAGAACAGCAACCGCGATAATTTGCGCAATCACTGAACCCGACAGGACAGTCAGGATACTTCGAAACATACCAGATCGCCAATTAGGAACACCATGGCAATGGTCGGCGGACGCCCGGCCGCGGCCATCGGCGATGTGCCCATCCGCATAAGGAACCAGCGAAGATAGTGCAGATGCGCACGCGCCAGATCTCGCTCGCTCATTTCGCCGGTCTTTTGCGGACTGCAAGGAACTGATCGTTCAGGACCCCGTGAGCCCATTCGGATGCTGGCAACACGTCTTCTAGTTTCTGCATCACTTCGGCTTTTCGCGGCCATCCCGGCTCGACACCAAACAGCCGAAAATCGTCGACAATGACCGCACAGAAGTGGTCGAGGTTTGCTTGGATGAGATCCAGTTCCTTCAATACCGGCTCCGGTTCGTCACCTTGCCCGGTTATGCCGCCACTGAAATGACCATCGAGAAAAATCAGTGCGGTCCGCACTTCCGCGGCTATGTCCGGAAGCAGCTTTGCGCCGTCTCCCAGCATCAACTCCACATTTTTGCGCCCCGCGCAGCGCTTGCTGGCCTGATGGTACAGCTCTTCGTCGATCTCGACCGAAATTACCTTCTCAAAGAGGTAAGACATGCGTTTGGTCGTGACGCCCTTATAGGAACCTATCTCTACCGCGGTCGTCGCGCCGGTCATGTCCCTGCACGTTTTCATATTGTGCAGTTTCGTCAGCGAGTGCGGAACAAACTGCCGGTTGCGCAGCTTCGCGACGACATCGAGGACATAGCCCCCGATTGGCTCTAAAATACTCTTTGGGTCATTCATCGTTGAGGTTCTGCAGTTTGGGACGTTGCTGGTTGTTCAATTTACGACCGTCCATGATTGAGGATCCATATACATGCTGTAGTCCATCCGCCAAGAATTGCGCATTCATCCGGTTCGAGAAACCGGCCAATTCGCGAGGGGGCGCACGGCCTCTTCAAGCGGAAAGATCGTCGCTTCGATGTGGTTTCGACAAGAACTGCCCTATCTTCCGCATCGGTTTCGCAATAAGCGCATAGTCGACGGGACCTGATCCGAGCCAACGGCGCCTGGCACGCAGCGCTTCGAGGTTGTGCCCGATGTGCGAACGCAAGCTCCTTGTGCTGGCCCCCCCGATCATCATATCGACGAGAATCTGATCGATTGTCGCTATCCTGAATCCGTGCAGCTCGACGGCTCTCAGCATCCAGTCATAGTCGGAGGAAACCTTGAGCGCCAGATCGAACGGCCCGTTCTTTTCGGCAACGGCACGGCGCACATAGAAGGTTGGGTGGGCAGGCATCCAGCCGGACCGGAATCCATCATGAGGCCTTGGCTCTGCCCGCCAGCGGCGGACCACCCGCTTGCTCTGATGATTGTCGACGAAGTCGAGGTGGCCGTGGACAATGTCGTTCTCGGCAAGGGCCTCGCTGATCCTGCCGAGCACGGAAGCGTCATGAAAGGCATCGTCGGCATTAAGGGCGCCGATCCCCTCGCCGGTGCAAAGTGCTAGGCCCTTGTTCAGTGCGTCATACATGCCGCGGTCGGGCTCGCTAATGATCTTCAATCCTGGCCCGGCGTAGGAGTGAACAATTGCGAGCGTTTCGTCGGTCGATGCCCCGTCGATGACGATCAGTTCCTTGTCCTGATGATCCTGGGCAAAGAAACTGTCGAGCGTATGACGAATTGTTGCCGCCGAATTCCAGCAGACCGTCAGAACGGAAATCTTCATGTCGGCGGAACTTTTCGCGCCTACCGGGCCGCTTTGCGATCGCGCTCTTCGTCAAGCCGGCGATGTTCGTATTCGCGCGCCACCACCTTTAGGTCGGACTGAACCATCTCGCGCACCATCTCATCGAGCGACGTCGTCGCCTTCCAGCCGAGGACCCGTTCTGCCTTCGAAGGATCACCGAGCAGGAGGTCGACCTCGGTCGGCCTGAAGTAGCGTGGATCAACCTCGACCAATATCCTGCCGGACTTGGTATCCACGCCCTTTTCGTCGACGCCCGAACCGTTCCACTGAATGCGGACGCCAACCTCGGCGAAGGCGAATTCAACAAATTTCCGAACGGAATTCTTGAACCCTGTGGCCAGCACATAGTCGTCCGGCGCGTCCTGCTGGAGGATCCTCCACATGCCTTCGACATAGTCGCGCGCATGCCCCCAGTCGCGCTCGGCGGAAAGGTTGCCGAGATAGAGCTTGTCCTGAAGGCCCAGGCTGATCGCCGCGGCAGCTCGGGTGATCTTACGAGTCACGAATGTTTCGCCGCGCAACGGGCTTTCGTGGTTGAACAGAATTCCGTTGGAAGCGTGCATGCCATAGGCTTCACGGTAATTCACCGTAATCCAGTAGCCATAGATCTTTGCGGCGGCATAGGGCGAACGAGGGTAAAAGGGCGTCGTTTCCTTCTGTGGAACTTCCTGCACCTTGCCATAGAGCTCGGAAGTCGACGCCTGGTAAAAACGCGTCTTTTCTGTCAGCCCAAGCAGCCGGATGGCTTCCAGAAGGCGCAATGTGCCGATCGCGTCGGCATTCGCCGTATATTCCGCGGTCTCGAAGCTCACCTGGACATGCGATTGCGCCGCGAGATTGTAGATCTCGTCCGGCTGCACTTCCTGGATTATGCGGATCAGGTTCGTCGCATCGGTCATGTCGCCATAGTGCAACGAAAAATTGACGCCAGTTTCATGCGGGTCTTGATAGAGATGATCGATACGGCCCGTATTGAAAGACGACGAACGCCGCTTGATGCCGTGGACTGCATATCCCTTGGCGAGCAGGAGGTCGGCGAGATAGGCACCATCCTGGCCGGTGATGCCTGTAATTAGCGCGGTTTTTCGGCTCATTTCATACCCTTCGGCAGCTTCAGAAAAAATTCAGCGCCAGACATATCGCGGCGCAGTGTTCGACAGATAAATTTCGATGGTAGCCAAAATCCAGAACGGTCTCTATCGAGATCCGAACCCACTTAGCAGAGTTTTCAGCGTTCTCAACACGATAACGAAATCAAGCCATGGCGAGAAATTCTTGATGTAATAGAAGTCATAGTGCAGCTTCTCGGTCTCGTCGTCGTCCTCCGAGACGTATCCTTGATTCACTTGAGCCCACCCTGAAATTCCGGGACGGACGATATTTCGGTAGCGGTAGAATGGCAACGCCACCGAATAGTGGGATGACAAAACTGTCGCCTCAGGGCGAGGCCCGATCCAGCTCATTTCCGAACGAACGATATTTATCAGCTGCGGCAGTTCGTCAATTCTGCTTCTGCGAAGGAAGCGGCCGAGCCTGGTAACCCTGCTGTCACCCGGCTTGGTGACCGCAAGACTGCGAACGTTTGCCGCCTCAGGTTCACTGAGGGTCATCGTCCGGAACTTGTAGACCGTAAAGGATTTTCCGCCGAAGCCGAGGCGCTCCTGACGAAATATGGCGGGTCCGGGAGATTCCAGCCTGATTAACAGCGCGATCAACAAGAGGAAAGGCGTCAGCACGATCAGCGCCACCAGCGCACCGACCCAGTCGATCGCCTGTTTGATCTTGATATAGGCCTGGTTGGGATTAATTGAGCCCAGCGTGTTTTCGGATAAATGCTCGATTTCGACGCGGCCAGTCAGCGATTCGGTGATTTGCTTGACATGGTAGACCGGAACTCCCGCAAGTGCCCGGTCGGCTATGTAGCGCTCCCAATCGTCGGACAGATCAGCGCGCAGATCGGCAACGACGCCGTTGACGCGTTCAATGATCATGTCAGGGGAAACAAGCCAATGCCAGTTCACCCCGCCTATCTCCTCTAGACGATCAACGGCACCGCCTGGAACCACCGCAAGACTGTAAGGGTCAAGGCGCCGGCTTATGATGGTCAAAACAAAGTACCAGAGAATTGACAACGTCAAGCTGCTGGCCGCTTGGAAGCCGCTATATTCAATTCTGGCTAAGAAAATAACTAAATAAACAAACCCATACGACAATGCAAATGTCGGAAATATGTAACCAGAAGCTGCAATGCCTGGGAAATTACCTATGCGCCGAAAGGAGAAGTAACCTATTGTATGAGCAACGATGCCTGCAAAGATCGTAATCTGCAGGTTTGTATAATACGCAAGGGATGGGTCAACCAGAATCCGGATCAGCGCGGGAAGCAGGATTGCGAACGCCAAACCGCCCAGGAGTTGAAACCTGACCCTGTGCACAAGGTGCCGCTGTCTCGGCCGATTCATCATGACTATGTTCAAGTTAAAACGCTCTCTTGCGGACTGTCGGGCCTAAGTTTCTTCCGAATGCGCCCTGGCTGCTTCCATTGTTCTCTGCAGAACCCTGGCTATTCAAACTCCAGGTTGCCGGACGTTCACTGGACAGGATGCCGCTCTCGGCCGACGCTCGAATAGGCTATGCCTTCCCTAACGACGTCCTCGCCGCGGTAGACGTTTCGCAGATCAACCATCACCGGCGTCGCCATGAGTGCACGGAGCCGCTTCAGATCCAGTGACCGAAACGCATTCCACTCCGTGACAATGACGATCGCATGCGAGCCATCGGCTACCGCGTAGGCGCTATCCCCGAATTCAATGCCCTCGATCATCTTGCGCGCCTGCTCCATGCCGACCGGATCATAGGCCTTGACCGAAGCGCCCGCATCCTTGAGTGCCTGAATAATGGCCAATGAGGGGGCGTCGCGCATATCGTCGGTGTTCGGCTTGAACGTAAGGCCAAGGATACCGACAGTCTTGCCGCGCACAGAGCCGCCGCAGGCCTCGACCACCTTGCGCGCCATCGCCCGCTTGCGCTGGTCGTTTATCGAGACCGTCGTTTCAATCAGCCGCACCGGGCTTGCCGCGTCCTGCGCGGTCTTGACCAGTGCCAGCGTATCTTTCGGGAAACAGGAGCCGCCGTAGCCCGGCCCCGCGTGAAGAAACTTTGCACCGATGCGATTGTCCATGCCGATGCCGCGCGCGACGTCCTGCACATCGGCCCCCAACCGCTCGCAGAGATCGGCAATTTCGTTGATGAAGGTGATCTTCATGGCCAGAAACGCGTTGCCAGCATACTTGGTAAGCTCAGCCGTACGCCGGCTCGTATAGAATATCGGCGCGACATTCAACGAGAGTGGACGGTAGATCTCGCCCATGACAGCCTTGGCCCGTTCGGCATCGGTTCCGACAATGATGCGGTCAGGCCGCTTGAAGTCTTCGATCGCAGATCCTTCGCGAAGAAATTCCGGATTGGAGACCACCGCAAAATCGGCGGCGGAATTTTGCTCGCGGATGATCCGTTCCACCTCATCGCCGGTACCGACAGGGACGGTCGATTTCGTCACCACGACCGTAAATCCTTTGAGCGCGCGGCCAACTTCGGCGGCCGCGTCGTAAACGAAGGACAGATCGGCGTGCCCATCGCCACGCCGTGACGGCGTGCCGACGGCTATGAAAACGACATCCGATTGAGAAACGGCATCGGCCAGATTGTCGTCGAAACGCAAGCGACCTTGCGCGGTGTTCGTGGTGACGAGGTCGTCGAGCCCTGGCTCGTAGATCGGTATCTTGCCAAGTTTGAGCATGGCGAGCTTTTCCGCATCCCGGTCGACGCAGCAGACCTGATGGCCAAAGTCGGCGAAGCAGGCGCCCGAGACGAGCCCTACATAGCCGGCACCAATCATTGTTATTCGCATACCGCGTACTCTCAATCAGCGCCGATGAGATGATCTCGCCAGACAGCGCCTATTCCCCACCGAACGACGGCTACCGCACTCCCGGGTGAAACCCGAGAGCGCATCCTACAACAATTTACATCGCGACGCCGCCTTGATGTTTGCGGCTACGCGATTGCTACGAGATCCCTGGCATCCAAGTCGACAGGGATTTCACCATTCATGATGGCCACCAGAACCCGGGCTCGTCCAGCTGGATCGAGCCGGTCAAGGCGACCGATTGTATCCGCGAGAGGGCCTGAAAGGATTCGGACCGAGGCACCGGCTGCGAGGCCTCCACTGAAATCAAGCAGCCCGTCCTCCCCGGTCAATGCAATGAAACGCTCCACCAGACCCGAGGGGACCGGCAAAGGCCGATCGCCTTGTGTGACGAGGGAGCGCACACCGAATGTTCCATTGACCGAGCGCCAACGTTGCAGTCCGAGGTCAAGGGCGATGAACATGTAACCCGGGAAATAGGCCGCCGACCGGGTTTCGAGACGCCGGGCATGACGCACAGTTTTCTCGCAGCGAGGCACAAAGGGCTCGAATCCCTGGATCCGGAGGTGCCGTTCGGCGACATGCTCCTTTCCGGGAAAGACGCTTGCCGCATACCAGCGAGTTGCCGGCGCGGCGGTCGGCTCAGGCGACGGCGTTGTTGCCTTGCTCGTTGTTTTTTCCGCGCTACTCACGTGTCTTCCTTCGGCGGTCGGCGGCATGATCTCAGGTGAACGGTTACGACAGTGTGTGGATACCAGCAAGCAACCAAGCCACTAGAGTCAAGGCGGTTGGGTTAAGAATTTCCTACACATTGCCCAGAAATTTAGCTGTGCCTAAATAATCACCGAGCCGCTTTCTTTTTCAGCTGGCTGAGATGCTATGTCGAGCAATCTATTTCCATACGTAGGTGCTTGGTTACGCTGGTCGTGACGAATCGCCCGTTGGTTCTGGTACTTAGTCCGTCGACTTGAAGCTAATGTGACGAATGGCGTCGCGCTAGAAGCCATCCGCCAGCGACAAAGATCCTGCACGGCCACACCAACTACGGCGAAAAATCACTGTCGCGCAGAACAGGTAAACACCGCTCGACCGGCTTCACGAACGCTTCAACAGCGACCAGACAGCCGGCACCAGGCTCGCGGCCAGCGCAACCTTGATCAGATCACCGACGATAAAGGGCACCACCCCGAACTGCCACGACTTTTCCGGGCCGATCAACAGCGCCAGCCAGGCAAAGCCCATTGCCATCATGACGATCTCGGCCACCAGCATGGCATTGAAGAGCTTGATAGGATGGCGATCCCAGGCACGGTCGGCAGCCCAGCCGACGATCGCCGCCATGACGACGAAGCCGGCAAGATAACCGCCGGTCGAACCGAGCATGTAGGCGATGCCGATGCCCTTTTCCGGCGTGCTCTGGAAGACCGGAAGCCCCAGCGCGCCCTCAGCCATGTAGAGAAGCAGCGTGGCGACGCCGAGGCGCATGCCGAAGGCGGCAGCGATCAGCAAGACGGCGAGCGTCTGCATCGAGATATCGACCGGTCCGAGCATGACCTTGGTCTTGGCAGACAAGATCAGCAGCAGCGTTCCGGCGATCGCCAACAAAAGCTGTCCCGCCAGCCGGGCCGTGCCTTTTTCGGGCAAAGCGAGAGAAATGAGCGGACGCATCGTTGCAGTTGCCATGGTCTTCCCCGTTGCGGATTGCCGCCGAACGCGGCCTTGCGTTTTCCTATATTGGCTTCCGTGCTATGCGGCAATCGGTTTTGCCCTCACCCCAAAAAAGGTCGCGACGTTCGCATGGCGCTGAAATTCGACACACGCTTCGAACCGTCCTATGGCAAGGGCGTGATCGTTGCGCCTGGTATTCAACGCGTCACGGCCCCGAACCCAAGCCCGTTCACCTTTCACGGAACCAACAGCTATATCGTCGGGCGCGAGATGCTGGCGGTGATCGATCCGGGTCCTGATGACGAGGCACATCTTCAAACGCTGCTCGAAGCGATCGGGACCAGGCCGGTCAGCCATATCTTCGTCAGCCACACGCATCGCGACCATTCGCCGCTGGCGGCGCGGCTGAAGCAGCACACCGGTGCGGCGGTTCTGGCGCAGGGCCGGCATCGCCCGGCGCGGCCGTTGCGCACCGGCGAGGTCAATCCGCTCGATGCCAGCGCCGACACCGACTTCGTTCCTGACATCGCGCTGCCGGACGATATGATGATCGACGGTGACGGCTGGGCGATCCGGACGGTGCTGACGCCCGGCCATACCGCCAATCACGCGGCCTTCGCGCTGGAGGGAACCGGCATCCTTTTCTCGGCCGATCACGTTATGGCGTGGGCAACCACGATCGTCGCACCGCCGGATGGCGCCATGGCCGAGTACATGACATCGCTCGATCGGCTGATCGAACGTGACGACCGGCTGCTGCTGCCCGGTCATGGTGGGCCGGTGACCGAGCCACGCAGCTTCATGCGCGGATTGAAAACGCATCGCAAAATGCGCGAACGCGCAATTCTGGAGCGGATCAACAGCGGCGACCGGGCAATCAAGGACATGGTGGAGGCGATCTATCGAGACACCGACCCGCGCCTCCATGGCGCGGCCGGCCTGTCGGTGCTTGCCCATCTGGAAGATCTGGTGGCGCGCGGCCTGGTCCACACCGACGGCGAGCCGGCTATCGACGGCATCTATTCGCCGGCAACCTAGCACACTTCGGATATCATTCCGCCGGCGCCACGCCCACCTGGCCGGCGACTTCCTGGTCGAGTTCGGAAAGGAAATCGGTGATGCGCGCTGCATTGTCGCCAAGGTCGTAGCGGCCGTAACGCGAGGCCGAGCGCATATCGACGATGACCGCATCGCCGTCGTCGGTCACGCGGATGGCAACATCGGCGGGAAGACCAAGCAGCAAGCCCTTGGCCAGCGCATCGACCGTCACGTCGCTTTGCCCTGCTGCGTCTGGAAACGGCGCCGTGAGCTGCCAGCCGCGCCGATCGAGCACCGTTTTGACCGCCTCCAGAACGCGATCGAAAGGCAAGGTGTAGCTGCGTCCGGTAACAAGCGGATAAGCTTCGATTTGCAGGCGCTGCTCGCCGGGTGTCGGCGGCAAAAGCTCGTTCATATTCTTCGTCCGGGTGGAAATATCGAGCACCGGTGGGTCGTCCAGATCCGTCGAGATGTCGCGTAGCGGCGGATAGGTGGCCACCCAATAGGCCGCGACGCCGTAAGGGATGAGCACCAGAACCGCCAGCAAGGCGCCGACGGTCAGGTCACAGCCGCCGCGATCACCGAAATTCCACAATCGCGCGAAGGCAAACCCGGCGAACAGAAGCGCAAACGCGGCCAGCAAGGCGACAATGGCGAGCACCCACAGGAATGCCGACGTCTCGACGAGATCATATCGGTGGCCGATGAGTACCGTCAGCAGCAGGACTGCCGAAAACGCGCCGGTGCGCCGCGACCAGCTGGCAGCCCTCGACGTCTGTCGCTCGGGAATTCCCGTCATTGTTTTCCGCGCTGCCCCAACCCGAACACAGGCATAGTGCCTTTCAGCGGCGGCTTGAAGGCGCAAAGACGCCGCATCTCCGGTCAATCCGTCGGCAGGTGATAATTCCGGAACTGCTGGCGCAAGGTAATCTTCTGGATCTTGCCGGCAGCGGTGTGTGGGATTTCGCCGACAAAAGCGACGTCGTCCGGCATCCACCACTTCGCCACCTTGCCGTCCATGAAAGCGAGAATATCCGTCTTGGTCGGCTCCCTGCCCGGCTTGCGTACGATCACGAGCAAAGGCCGCTCGCCCCATTTGGAATGCGGAATGCCGATGGCGGCGGCCTCCGCCACGTCGGGATGGCCGACAGCGAGGTTCTCGAGCTCGATGGTCGAGATCCATTCGCCGCCCGACTTGATCACGTCCTTGGCGCGATCGGTGATCTGCATGTAGCCGCCGGGGTCGATATGCGCGATATCACCGGTATCGAACCAGCCGTCTTCATCAAACTGTTCGGATCCGATGCCGCCATAATAGGCGCGCGCGACGGCCGGCCCGCGGACTTTGAGTCGGCCGAAGGTCTTGCCGTCCCATGGCAGCTCGTTATCGTCGTCATCCGTTATCTTCATTTCGATGCCGAACGGCGTAAAGCCCTGCTTCTGCTGGATGGCGAGGCGAGCCTCGCCCTTCAGCCCGGCGTAATCCGGCTTCAAGGTGCACAGCGTGCCGAGCGGCGACATCTCGGTCATGCCCCAGGCGTGGACGACCTGGACATCGTAATTGTCCTGGAACTTCGTCGTGATCGCGCGTGGACAGGACGCGCCGCCGATGACGACTTTCTGCAGATAGGGCAGTTTCTTGCCAGTTTCTTCCAGATGCTGGAGGAGCATCATCCACACCGTCGGCACGGCGGCGCTGAAGGTCACCTTCTCGGTGTCGAGCAGCTCGTAGATCGAAGCGCCATCCATCTTGCAGCCGGGCATGACCAGCTTGGCGCCGATCATCGGCGCGCTCTGGGCAAGGCCCCAGGCGTTGGCGTGAAACATCGGCACGACCGGCAATACGGTATCGCGCGACGACAGGCCCATGGCGTCGGGCATCGCTTCGATCATGGCGTGCAGCACGTTCGAACGATGGCTGTAGAGGACGCCTTTCGGATCGCCCGTGGTGCCCGAGGTGTAGCACATACCGGCGGCGGTGTTTTCGTCGAAAGTCTTCCAAGCGAAGTTGCCGTCGGCTTCAGCAAGCCATTCTTCGTACGCAACCACATTGGGCAGCGCAGTCTCCGGCATATGCGCGTTGTCGGTCAGCACGATAACCTGCTCCAGCGACTTGACCGCGCCGGCGATCTTTTCGAGCAGCGGCAGGAAGGTCAGGTCGACGAAGATCGCCTTGTCCCCGGCATTGTTCATGATCCAGGTGATCTGCTCGGGAAAGAGCCGCGGGTTGAGCGTGTGATAGATGGCGCCGACACCCATGATGCCGTACCAGGCCTCGATGTGGCGCGCGGTGTTCCAGGCCAGGGTCGCGATGCGGTCGCCAAGCCCGAAACCGTCACGCTCGAGCCGCTCGGCGACCTTCAGGGCACGATCATGGATTTCGGCATATGTGCTGCGCACGATCGGCCCCTCGATCGAACGCGACACGATCTCGCGGCTGCCGTGCTGCCTCTCGGCGTTGTCGATCAGCTTGTGACAAAGCAGCGGCCATTCCTGCATCAGCCCGAGCATTTTGTTCCTCCCGTTATTTTTTGCGCCATTGTGGGACGAACCGGCCGATTGTCCAGCCAGGATCGGGCTGGAGCGGGGCATGGAGCCAATTGAGGCCGAATTCGCCACAATCCGGCCATGCTCGGCGTTAACGTTGATTAATGGCGGGGCGCGATTGGCGAATGAAAGAGGTTCGCATGGACGCGCAGCTCGACGACAAAGCCTTGGAAAATACGCTTGCCGAAAGCCTGGCCGATCTGGTGGCCGCCGATGTGGCGCAGGCCGATCTGGTGCCTGACGCCAAAACCGTTTCCGAAGATGAATTCGTCGAGGTCGTCGGCGGCGCCCTCGAAGCTGTCGGCGGCACGCTCTTGTTCAAGATGTGCGTCGAGAACGAGGGCGAAGCCCAGCACGTCGCCGCCGCATCGGTCGGCGATGGCGGCAATCGCCAGTTCCTGCTGCTCACCTTGCCGACTAACGGTGGTGCTTTGAAGGTCGAGACCACCTCGAAAAGCACCAATCCGGTGGCCGGGATTGCCGCCGCCTATGCCGGGCTGATGGACGCTTTCCAGGCCGCCGCCTGATTTTAGGCGCGATACCGGAGGAAAGCGCAAGACTCCCGCCCGCGGGCGATGCCCGCCGGTGGCTGGCAGGTCTTGCGCAAGGCACTTGCCAGACACATCTTGGGGTAGAGGCAGGAGATCCGATATGGACCAGATCGCAAATCCGTCACCCGGCTTTCAACGCAATCCGGACAAGGTGATCACCGTCGAGCCTTACAAGGGTACCGTGACGGTGCGCGCCGGCGATGTCGTTATCGCCTCGTCCGACAAGGTCAAGGTGCTGACCGAACCTCCCTATCCGCCTGTTTTCTACATTCCGTTCGGCGACATCGACTTCAAACAGCTTGGCAAGACCGAACACTCGACCCATTGCCCCTATAAGGGCGATGCCAGCTATTGGAGCGTGCTGCCCGCCGGCGATGCAGGCAAGGATGCGATGTGGGCCTATGAGCGGCCGTTCGACGAGATGGCCGATATCCGCGACCACGGCGCGTTCTATCCGAACAAGGTGACCATCGAGGCCACGCCCGACTGATCAGTCGGTGGTGCCTTCATCGCCGATGCCGTCGGCATCGTCGAGCCGCACGAAGGTGAGGCCCTTGGCCTTCAGCGCCAGAAGTCCCTGCACTACGCCTTCGCCGGCCGCATGGGTCGGCTGGTTGATGTGAGCGATGATGACGTCGCCGTCCTTCGCCGCGGCAATGCGCCGGGCGGTCTCTTTTGCGCCGAGCAATGAGCCGCCGTCGCCATTGATCGAGAATCCGGCGATCTTGAAACCAAGCTTGCGTATCATCGCGATCGCCGACGGGCTGTATTCGGCGGTTGCGCCGCGAAACCATTTCGGCGCCGGTTCGCCGGTCACGGCAAGAGCGGCAGCACCCGATTCAACCTCGGCCAGCACAGCCTCCGGGCTGCCGGCACTGCGAATGCCGTAGATCTTTTGCGGCGTGTCGACGGCCGGGACATGGCGGCCGCCATGGTTTTCCAATTCAAACAGTTCGGGATGCGCCCGCATGATCTCGACGGCGGCGGCGTTGTGCTTCAGCCAGATGCCGGTGACGAAAATGGTGGCAGGAATCTTGTTTTCCACCAGCGCCGACAGAATCCGTGTGTCGGTCCTTCCGCCGCACGCATCGAGCGTCAGCGCGACGCGGCCGCCGCCCGCCTCGGCCTTGATGTGCAGCGTCGGTGCGACGAGCAACTGGGCGTTGCCAGGAGAGACAGCCCACAGCGATATCGCAACGGCGCAAAAATACTTTTGGAACGGGCGCATCGATTATTTCCAGGTCGGCCGGATCAAAGTTGAAGCGGCGACCCCAAGACCGGCATCAAGGCGGAAATCAGGACGGTGCCCCTGCAAAAGCGTCGGCAGCGGCAATTTGACCGCCGGCCTGACCTTTGGCAAGCGCGAGGTCACAACGCGTGCTCCACGTCCTTAACCTTACGTGAAAGGATCGCGAGCACCGCGTCGACCACCGCTTTGACCTCAAGTCGCCAGACGCAGCAAGCCTTGCTCGGATCGGGTCGGCGGCACAGGTCCCTGGCTATGCACTCGCAAGGCATGGACGGCCGCGGCGTAACACTGGCCACGCCGACAGGCCCCCAGACGGCCGGATCGGTCAGGCCGAACAGGCCGACAACCGGCGTTCCCGCGGCCGCCGCCATCTGCATCGGGCCACTCTCGTTTCCCAGAAACAGGCGTGCCTGGCCGAGGACCGCCAGCAGCGTTGCCAGTGACAGCGCCCCGACCACGTTGACGACCGGCGAAGCGGCCTTGGCGACGATGCGCTCGGCCGATGCCCGTTCATCGGGGCCGCCGACAAGCAGGAAGTCCAACCCGGTCTGCCGCGAGATCTCGTCGATGGCCAGCGCAAAACGTTCCGGCTGCCATTGCCGCCCCCGGAAGCTCGCTCCTGCATGAACGGCTATGAAGGCGTTACGCCGGAGATGATGCCGGTCGAGAAGCGCCAATGCCCTGGCGGTCTCCAGCGGCAGCGGCTCAATCGTTGGGACTGGCGCACGCAACTCCACGCCAAGCGCCTCAAGCGGCGAAAGATAGCGGTAGAGATAATGCTGGCCACCAAAGCCAAACGGCTTGGCCAGGACGTTGGCGGGCTGGCGTTCTAGCCAGCGCAACGGTTTTTCGGGAGGATCATATCCGACGCGGGTCTTGGCGTTGACGAGCCTGACGATGATGCGTGAGGTTTTGGAATCGGCCAGGTCGATAGTCAGGTCAAACCGGAACCGGCGCAGAGCGCGCACCGTCCCGTAAAGCTCGCGACCACGCTGCACAGGGGTGCCACGCATCCGTACGCGTCGGAACGCCACCACGTCCGAGGCGATGCCATGAGCCAACAGGAAACTGGCAAAGTTCGCCTCGCAAAGGAACACGATCCTGGCCTTTGGATATTGGAGGCGCAGGTTTCTGGCAAGCGCGGAGGCGAGGACAAGATCGCCGATGAATTTCGTCTGGAGGATGAGAATCGAGCGGACGTGCGTGGGCGGGTTCTGCAACATCTGTTTCTGGCACCGGGGCGGGTTCGGGGGCCGGAAACTGGGCAGAAACGATGTCGGGATTTGGAGCCGACAGACGCACGTTCGCGTGAATTTGGTTACAAATCGGTAAGGTCAGATGCCGGTGGACTCCAACTCCTATCCGCGGCCGTTCTTTGCAGCCTGCACCGCCGCTTGCGCGGCAGCCAACCTGGCGATCGGCACCCGGTATGGCGAGCACGAGACGTAGTCGAGGCCGACCTTTTCGCAGAAATGGATCGAGGCCGGGTCGCCGCCATGCTCGCCGCAAATACCGAGCTTGATGTCGGGCCGCGTCGCCCTGCCCTTTTCGGCCGCCATCCGCACCAGTTCGCCGACGCCCTCTATGTCGAGCGACACGAACGGATCCTGCTCGATGATGCCTTTTTGCCGGTAGGTCTCGAGGAACGAGGCCGCGTCGTCGCGCGAGATACCGAACGTGGTCTGGGTCAGATCGTTGGTGCCGAAGGAGAAGAATTCGGCTGCCTCGGCGATGATTTGGGCGCGGATCGCGGCACGCGGCAGTTCGATCATCGTGCCGGTCAGATAGTCGATCCTGACACCGGTCTCCTCCATCACGCTTTTGGCGACCGCATCGATATGTGCCTTGACGAAGTCGAGCTCCTTCGCCAGCCCGACCAGCGGCACCATGATTTCGGGGACCACCAGCGCGCCGGCCTTCCTGCCGGCCTCGATGGCCGCCTCGAAAATGGCGCGCGCCTGCATCTCGGCGATCTCGGGATAAGAGACGGCAAGCCGGCAACCGCGATGGCCGAGCATCGGATTGAACTCGTGCAGCGCCTCGGTGCGCCGCCGGAGCTTGTCCGGCGACACATTCATGGCGGCGGCGACCTCCGCCACCTCCTCCTCGGTCTTGGGCAGGAATTCGTGCAGCGGCGGATCGAGCAGGCGGATCGTGACCGGCAGCCCGGCCATGATCTCGAACAGTTCGAGGAAATCCGAGCGCTGCATCGGCAACAGCTTGGCCAGCGCCGTTCGACGGTCCTTTTCCGTATCGGCCAGGATCATCTCGCGCATGGCAATGATGCGATCGCCGTCGAAGAACATGTGTTCGGTGCGGCAAAGACCGATGCCTTCGGCGCCGAAGGACCGCGCCATGCGCGCATCCAGCGGCGTCTCGGCATTGGTGCGCACCTTCATGCGGCGCGCGCCGTCGGCCCATTCCATGATGGCGGCGAAATCGCCCGAGAGTTCGGGCTGCAGCATCGGTACCGCGCCTTTCAGCACCTGGCCGTTGCCGCCGTCGATGGTGATGATATCGCCCTTGCGGAACGTCGATCCCATCGCCATCAGCGTGCCGGCCTTGTAGTCGACGCGCAGCGAGCCTGCGCCCGAAACGCAAGGCTTACCCATGCCGCGCGCAACAACGGCGGCGTGGCTGGTCATGCCGCCGCGCGTCGTCAGGATGCCTTCCGCCGCATGCATGCCGTGAATATCCTCGGGGCTGGTCTCGATGCGCACCAGGATCGCCTTGCGGCCTTGCGCCTTAGCCTCCTCGGCGTCGTTCGAGGAAAACACGATTTCGCCAGTGGCAGCACCTGGCGATGCCGGCAGGCCGACGCCGATGATATCGCGCGCCGCCTTCGGATCGATCGTCGGATGCAGCAACTGGTCGAGCGAGGCCGGATCGATGCGAGCGACGGCCTCCTCCTTCGAAATCAATCCGTCCCTGGCCATGTCGACGGCAATCTTCAGCGCCGCCTTGGCGGTGCGCTTGCCGGACCTGGTCTGCAGCATCCACAATTTGCCGCGCTCGATGGTGAATTCGAGATCCTGCATGTCGCGGTAATGCTTTTCCAGGCGGTCTGAGATGCTGACGAAAGCCTGGAAGGCGTCAGGCATCAGCTTCTGCAGCGACGGCTTGTCGGAACCGGCGGCAATGCGCGCCGCCTCGGTGATGTTCTGCGGCGTACGGATACCGGCAACGACGTCCTCGCCCTGGGCGTTGACCAGGAACTCGCCGTAGAGCTGCTTTTCGCCGGTCGACGGGTTGCGGGTGAACGCGACGCCGGTGGCCGAGGTGTCGCCCATATTGCCGAAGACCATGGCCTGGACATTGACCGCCGTGCCCCAGCTCTCGGGAATGTCGTGCAGGCGCCGATAGGTGATCGCGCGGTTGTTCATCCAGCTGGAAAACACCGCACCGATGGCGCCCCATAGCTGCTCGCTCGGATCCTGAGGAAACGGCTTGCCGAGCTCCTCCTCGACCTTGGCCTTGTAAAGCGCGATCACGCCTTGCCATTCGATCGCCGTCAGCTCGGTGTCGAGCTCATGGCCGAGGCCGCCTTTCTGGTCCTCGAGGATTTCCTCGAAGACCTCATGGTCGAGGCCCATGACGACATCGGAATACATCTGGATGAAACGGCGGTAGCTGTCATAGGCGAACCGCGCATCGCCTGAATCGGCGGCAAGTGCCTCGACGGTCTCATCGTTGAGGCCGAGATTGAGCACCGTGTCCATCATGCCGGGCATGGAGGCGCGGGCACCGGAGCGAACCGACACCAAAAGCAGTTTCGACGGATCGCCGAAACGGCGCCCGGTCAGCCGGCCGATATGGTCGAGGGCGATCACAACGTCCGCTTCCAGCGAGGCCGGATACGCGTGGCCGTTGGCGTAGTAGGCGTTGCAGACCTCGGTAGTAATGGTGAAGCCCGGCGGCACCGGCAGGCCCAGGCTGCACATTTCGGCAAGGTTGGCGCCCTTGCCGCCGAGCAGATTGCGATCGCCGGCACGGCCTTCCGCCGCACCGTCGCCAAAGGTGTAGACCCATTTGGTCATGCTTGCTCCCCGGTTTGCAGGAGATTGGAAAGGTTTGCCAAATCGAGCGATATGATGCTGCAGTGCGAAAGGCAAGGCATCGGCCAAGCTGGCCGGCCCCTACAATCGATTAAGGAAAAGCGGCGCCGAAAAGACTTGCTTTTTGGAAAGTTTTGCCGTAGAACATAACGAGAACGAATGGCAGAACGATGAGAATGGCCGGAAAGCTAGATTATATGGAACTGCCAGCGACAAGCGGAACGCTGGACGGCGTGAAAGCTTTCTACAGCGCAGCCTTCTCATGCTCATTCTGATTACGGGCCGACCTATTCAGCTTTTGCCGAAGGGCTGGACGGCGGTTTTCAGGCGGATGGCCAAGATGCGCCGGCCAAGCCGCTGCCCGTGCTCTATTCCGAAAGGCTGGAGGAAACATTGACCGCCGTCGAGAATGCCGGCGGCACAATCGTCAAGCCGATCTTTTCATTCCGCAGCGGCAGGCGGTTCCATTTCGTCGATCCGGCCGGCAATGAAATGGCGATGTTGAGTGAATAGGTCCGGTCAAAGTGACGATTGCAAAAACGGTGGGTCGGTCGCGCATAGTCGATATGTCGGCATTGAGCTTTCTCCCGGCTCGTCCTATAAGGCCGCGCGCACAGCGGGCACGCTCCGGCTGTTGGGGCGTCGCCAAGTGGTAAGGCATCGGTTTTTGGTACCGACATTCCCAGGTTCGAATCCTGGCGCCCCAGCCATCGCAATCCTGTCCAACCCGGAGACATGGGTAACAGATTGTACTTAAGACATGGGTGACAACCTCGTGCCGAACGGGTTGTCGATGGTCTGCA